>DATNFM010000308.1:0-76772 GCA_035606435.1 Streptosporangiaceae bacterium
CCAGCCCGGGTACTTGTACTCGAACCACTCGAAGTCCTTGTCGGTCATCGGGTCGATCCGCCAGTAGTTGGCCAGCCAGCCGGTGGCGAAGAACTGGGCGACCTCGTGCACGTAGCCCTTGTTCCAGATCTGGTTCCACGCCTCCTCGATCAGGTCGTGCGGAACGGCCAGGCCGTACTTCTCCAGCGGCACCAGGTAGCTGCGGTAGTAGTCGTCGTAGATCCACCGCCGCCACATCTCGGCGTAGGACTCGCGGTCCTTCCTGCGGTCCTTGGTCCCGTACTCGATGAACGTGCCGATGGCGGCGTCCACCACCCGGTGGTTGTTCCACCACGCGTACCGCAGGTCACGCTCGAGCAGCTCGCGGTTGCCCTCATCAGACAGCGCCATCAGCAGCGTCGCGTAGCCGTTGCTGATGTGCCGGGACTCGTCGGACTGCACCGAGTGGAACACCGTCGGCAGCAGGTAGTCACCGTTAGCCGCGGCCTCGGCCGGCATCGCTACGAACAGCGTGTTCGTGAACGCCGTCTCGGCCACGATCGTCAGGTAGATGCTGGCCGCGGTGATCGCGTCACCGGTGATGAAGGCCTCGGCGAACTGCCGCCCGATCGTCCCGCAGTAGTCGTCGTGGAAGCCGCGCAGGCTGCTGTTGAAGCCCGACGGGTCGATGTAGTTGTTCATGTACAGGCGCTTGAGGTTCTGCTGGATCGTCGAGTGCCTGACCTCGTCGATCATCTGGATCGCCTGGCTGTTGTGCAGCTCAGGGTTAGGCACCGTGCGGAACAGCAACGGCATCGCTCTAGCGGCCGAGATCTCGGGGAGCGGGATGATGGACAGGAACAGCTTCTGCCACTCCAGCCACCGTTCCTGCACCTGCCGGAACATGTTGCCGCGGATGGCGCCGTCCTCAGCGCCATAGACCCGGTGGTCCTTCTCCTCTTGCATCGGGAAGTAGGACCGCAGCACCTGCTTGAGCGGATCCTTCTTCTGTGCCTTCGTGAACGTGTAGTCGGTGCCGTACTGAGAAACTGGTTCGTGATACCGCGGTTCCCAGGACAGCTCCTGAATCTTTTGGTGCGCCTTTGCGACACTCTGGCGACTCATCTGCTACCCCTTCCGGGATTCCGGTCCCCGTGCGCCTAACGTCCCCGTGCGCCTAACATTGCGCCGCAATTCGCGCCGCGCCGACTATAGATGACCGCGCCAACTCGAAAACCGAACGTCGTAGACAAATGCAAACACGTCCTGGCTACTCCAAGGTTCTCAGCATGAGACAGGAAAGAAATTTCATCCCGGCTCCACACCGCCTCCATCTCCATCGCTGGCATCACGCTCGCCGAACGTCGCGGCGCGCAACTCGTCGAGCTGCGACTGGATCTGGTCGCGGACCTTCTGGCTGCCACCTGCGGCAGGTTCGATTCCCATGGCCACAAGCAGGGCAGCCGCTGGTACACCTGGGTTCCCGGAATCTCCAAGTACCGGATGCAATCCCTCGTTAGCCAGATGGCGAAATACGAGATTTACGACTGTCCAAGGATTGTACCTTTCGTTATCCTGCCGTTCGGGATAGCACATCAGGCATCTCCTGCTTTCTGGAAGGGCACAGATCACAATTAAATGCCACACTGTGCCGCACGGCGGTCTCACCATGAGACGGGGTGTGTGCAGGGAATATCTCGCAGCGGATTATCGTGAGGGCTTGGCCGTTATTTTGGAGAAGGCGATGCCATGGCGTCCCGCCCGGTCCGAGCGCAGCCCGCGAACCAGATGGCCAGGGCCAGAGAGAGATTCTTGGCGGTGGGCTCGGCGCACCCGCTTCCGGTGCGCGAGCCGATACTGGCATCGTGGTGGCGATCACGCGAGTGGAACGTGCCCGCGGATCGGACGCTGGTGCCCTACGTCGGCGATCCTGACCCCGACACTGCGCTAACCCGCCGCGCAGCGCCTGTACTCCGTCAGCTGCGCGAGAACCTGGACGGCCAGCCCGTCAGCGTGATCCTGGCCGACGCCGCCGGCGTCGTGCTGAGCAGGCTGACGGCCGATGATGACCTCGAGCGACATCTCGATGAAGTGATGCTGGCGCCCGGATTCAGCTACGCGGAGGCGTCGGTCGGCACCAACGGTCTTGGCACCGCGCTGGAGGGCGGCCAGCCAGCACAGGTCTTCGGGCCGGAGCATTATGCGCGGCTTCTTGCTGACATCGCCAGCGCGGGGATCCCGATCCACCATCCAATCTCCGGCAGGCTGGCCGGGGTCGTAGGCCTGACCTGCTGGCGTCACTACACCGATCAAGACGCCGCCCCGCTGCTTATGGCCCTGGTCAAGACGACTGCCGATCAGATCACTCAGGCGCTGTTGACCGAATCGACCGCGCAGGAACTCGAATTGCTGCAGGACTACCTCCGGGCTTGCCGGCGCGGCAGCGGCATCGTGCTAGCGCTCAACGATGACGTGGTGATGATGAACGACCACGCCAGGCATGCCCTGGAACCGGCGGACACCGAGGTTCTGCTCGTGAGTGCCAGCGAGGCGCTGGCCGGAGGCCGTACCAGCGCTGTAAATGTAGATTTGCCCACCGGCATGACGGCACGACTGCACTGTCGCCCGGCAGGCAGTGCGAGCCCGCGCGGCACTGCCGGTGGCGTGGTGCAAGTCAAGCTGGTTATACCAGCGCGATCAGCCGGTGACGCACCGGCGCCGGGCCGGATGTTCCTGCCCGCTCTAGTCGGGTCTGGTGCCCTCTGGCTGCGTAGCTCAGAACGGGTGCGGGAGTCCTGCGAAAAGGGCGAGTGGCTGGCCTTGGAAGGTGAGCCTGGCGTTGGCAAGCTGGCGCTTGCCCGCGCGGTACACCAGCGTCTCAACCCGGCCCTGCGCTTCAACGTGTTCGATGCGGCCGACGTAGGCGCCGCCGATTGGCTGGCATCGGTTCGCCGGGCGCTGCTGCACGGCGAAGGAGACCTGGTCATCCGGCATGTCGACCAGCTCGGGCCGCGACAGGCACACGCATTGGCCGCCGTGCTGGCGCAAGCGCGGCCCGCTGGGATCACGGACCAGACGGCAGGGCGCGGGGCTCGGCGGCACAGCGCCCAGGCACCGGGGGAAGCGGAGCCCCTGACGTGGGTGGCGATCACGCAGACCCATGGCAATGCCGCCCTCACCGAGCTGCTCAGGTTGTTCCCGACTACCGTGCCAGTTCCCCCGCTGCGTCATCACATCAAGGACCTCCCGGAACTAGCGCGGTTCTTCCTGGGCAGACTGAGCCACCAGAGTTGCCTGACCTGGTCGCCAGAGGCGCTGAAACTGCTCATGCGGTCCAGCTGGCCCGGCAATGCCGAGCAACTCTGGCAGGTCACCAGGCGGATCGTCCAGCGCAGGCGGGTGGGTGCGATCCGGCCGGCAGACCTGCCACCCGAATGCTGGACGGTGAGCCGCCGGCTGCTCAGCCCGCTGGAGACCCTGGAGCGCGACGCGATCGTCGAGGGCCTGCTGGGTACCGAGGGAAATAAGGCCAGGGCAGCGGAGTCGCTGGGCATGTCCCGCGCATCGATCTATCGCAAAGTACACGAATACGGGATTATCGTCCCGGTCAGCTGAAGGCGGGGCGGATCAGCCTCGGGAAGCTGCGTCTAGAGCACCGCAAAATTTTAGGCAGAAAAATTGGTGTGCGCTTTTGACCTTGCGGGAGCGCCGGTCGCGCAGCAGATACCGTTATCCGACCGTGACCACAACCCAGCGGTCCGGAACACGCCGGCCAGTACGAGCAGGCGCGGGCTGCGTAGTTTCGGGCGAGCAGCGCTTCAACTTGCTGGACCTCAACGGCTGACCTGGACCCGCGCCGCAAGCGCGGTGCGGGCCCTGGTTACGCGGTCTTAGCCCTGGTTACGCGGTCTTAGCCCTGGTTACCGTCACCGAAACCGGTATAAATCCGGCAAACACTTGCGCTAACCAGGGCTAAGACGTCGTAACCAGGGCTAAGTGGTCCGTAACCAGGGCTAAGACGTCCGTAACCCGCAGCCTGGCAACGCCAGCGGAGCGGCCAGACCGCCCATTCCGGGCACCGGCCCACGCGCCCGAACGGGCGACACCCGGTCCCAGGTCCGATGCCGAGGCCGGATCACACGGATGGGGACGAGCCCGTCGACGCATGCGCCGGCGACCATGATCGGTATGAGTGGTGATGCGATCCGGGCGCTGGTGGCGGCCCTGGCTGATGTTCTGTCCGAGCCTGAGCGGTTTACAGACTGCTCCCGCTGACCTCTGGCAGGATCTGGCCGTTTTCTATGGTGAGAACGCGGTCGGCCAGGTCCATCAGGGCGCGGTCGTGGGTCGTCGCGATCGCGGTGATGCCTTCGCCGTGGACGATCGTCCTGATCAGGCCCATGATCTGGCGGGCGGTCTGGGAGTCGAGCTGGCCGGTGGGCTCGTCGGCGAGGAGCAGCTCCGCGTTGTTGGCCAGGGCCCGGGCTAGGCCGACCCGCTGCTGCTCACCACCCGACATCTCGTGCGGCCGCTTCTTGTTGTAGCCGGGCAGGCCGACGAGCTCGAGCAGCGCGGTGACGCGCTTTTCCCTGGTGGCCGAGTTCATCTTGGCCAGGCGCATGGGGACGCCGATGTTCTCGGCGGCGGACAGCATCGGGAGCAGGGCGAAGGACTGGAAGACCAGCGAGACGTGGTCGCGGCGCAGCCTCAGCTGCTCGTCGCGGCTCATGGCGGTGACTTCGAGGCCGGCCACCCAAGCTCGGCCGGAGGTCGGCCGGTCCAGCCCCGCCAGCAGGTTGAGCAGGGTCGTCTTGCCCGATCCTGAGCGACCGCAGATCGCGATCAGCTCGCCGCGCTGCACGGTGATCGAGACGCCGCGCAGTGCGTGCACGGCCGAGGATCCCTGGCCGAACGTGCGGGTCAGGGCCTCGGTGCGGGCGGCGGGTTCCCGTTTGCCGCCGAGCGCCGGGCCGCCTGAGCCGACCAGGACCGGTTCTGGCTGTCCTGTCATCCCGCCTCCTTCGTCGTCGCCGTGGTCGGGACGCGGTCGCGATCGGGCCAGACCCCGACGTGGTCGGGTTCGAGCGCCAGCCTGACCCGGTCCTTCAGCTCGAGCGTTTCGATGAAGTCCAGCGGCAACTGGAGCCGCCCGGCCCGGTCGAGCACCGAGTACTCCTGAGACCTGAGCGCCTGCTGACCGTGTTCGTCGGTCGACCTGGTGCGCAGCACCTCGGTGCTGATCCGGCCGTCCCTGATAGCGATCGTGCGGCTGACCTGCTCGGAGACGCCCGCGTCGTGGGTGACGACGAGCATCGTGACCCCGGTCTCGGAGTTGGCGGTGCGCATCGCGGCGAACACGTCGTCGGCGGTCTCGGTGTCGAGCTCGCCGGTGGGCTCGTCGGCGAGCAGCACGCTCGGCTCGTTCGCGAGCGCGACCCCGATCGCGACCCGCTGCTGCTGGCCGCCGGACAGGCGGCTCGCCAGCTGATCGGCGTGCTCGGTCAGTCCCAGCATGCCGAGCAGGGCGGCGGCCCGGCCCGCCCGCTTGTTCCTGGGGACCTTGGCCAATTCCATCGGCAGCATGACGTTCTCGGCGGCGGTGAGCTGGGCGAGCAGGTTGCGCCCGGTCTGCTGCCACAGGAAGCCGACGGTCGAGCGCCGGTACCTCAGCCGCTCCTTCGGCCCCATCGTCAGCAAGTCGTGGCCAGCCACCACGGCCGTGCCGCCGGTGGGCCGGTCCAGCGCGGCCAGGATGTTCAGCAGCGTCGACTTGCCGCTGCCAGAGGCGCCGACCAGCGCGGTCAGCTCGCCGGGGCGGAGCACCAGGTCCAGGCCCTGCAGGGCCTGGGTCTCGACCCCGGCCACGGAGAAGATCTTGACCAGCCGCTCGCAGATGATCATCGCGCCGCTGGCGTCCGCTGCCACCTGGTCGCTGGTCGCCTGCTGCCGGGCGATCAGGTCGTCAATGCCGGTCATGTCTGGCCTGCCTCCTGGTAACGCAGTACCAATCCGATCTCACGCCGCCCGGCCGCCAGACCGTCGATCAGCAAGCAGACGATCGAGAGCATCACGGCCACGGCTATCGGCGCGACCACGGCCGGCCACACAGGCCTGAGGGTAACCGGCACGACCGAGTTGGTGAAGACGCCGAGTCCGAGGACCGGTCCCAGCACCTCAGCCAGCAGCCAGCCCGACACCGCCGAACCGACCGCGCCGACCACCAGCAACGGCAGTGCGTCGGTGAGGCCGAGCGCGAGCGCCTGCGATCTGGACATGCCGAGCGCAGCAAGCCTGGTCATCATCCTGGCCCGGCTGCGGGCAGATCCGGCCAGCGCGAACAGCACCGCGAGCGCACTGAGCACGGCGGCGGCGATGGCGCCGCTGACATAGAGCGACTCGGACAGGCGCTGGGCCGGCGAGTTCACCAACTGAGTGAGCTCCTGATGGCGCAAGGTGACGACGAAGCCGCTGGGGAACTCCCGCTTGGCTGCCCGCTCCAGCGCCTGGCCGTCGATCGCCGGGCCGGTCGCCAGCACGGTGAGCGGCCTGGGCAGCGACGGCAGCCGGAAGGCCGCCCACCTGGGCAGCACCACGTAGCTACCGCCGGTCGGCATCGCCGGGGTGTCGGTGATCGTGCCGATGACCTTGACCGGGATGCTGATGCCGGCGAAGTCCAGGCGAGATCCGGTGCCGGTATTCACTCCCGGTGAGGTCAGGATCGGCACCACGCCGTTCGGCCCCGAATGCGGCTCGCTCAGCGCCTTGCCAGGGAAGTCGGGCCACGGCGAGTCGGCGGCCACCTTCGCATAAGAACGCGGATCAACGACGGCGATCCCGAGCGACTGGCCGACTGAGCTGCCAGTGATGATGTTCACCGTCTGCGTGCCCTGGCTCGAAGCGGTGTAGATGGCCGTGGCGTGCCTGACCCCGGGCACCGCGCTGATCACCTTCAACTGGGCCGGGGTGACGCCGGTGAGCCTGCTGCCGGTCAGGCCAGGGACGGCGATGTTCGCGTCGGCGCCGGTCTGGGCCCAGGACGCGGCGACCTGGCCGGCCGAGATCGCGGTCAGCACCATCGCGCTGAACCCGACCAGGGTCAGCGCCAGCATCAGGGCGAAGGCGGGCCCGACCGATCCGGCCCGCGCTCGTGCGGCCCGGGCCAGGCCCACGGCGCCGACCGGTCCCCGGCCGGCCGCGGCGACCCGAGCGAACGCCCGCAGCGGGGCCGGGTAGACCCGGTTGATGATCAGTCCCACGGCGGTGGCCACCAGCACCGCGCTCGCGCTCAGGTAGACGCTGGCGATCGAGGTCGGCGAGCCCCGAAGGCGCAGATCGGTCATGGCGGCGGCCGCGACGACGACGACCATCAGCTCACCGATGAGGCGGCGCAGCCTGGGCCGGGCCGAGGTGGCCTCGTCCCGGCGGGCGGTATCGGCCAGCCGCCGCTGCCGGTGGCCGATGATCGCGATCACCGGCAGGCTGCCGAGCGCCACCGCCGCCGTCAGCCCGCCCAGCAGCCAGCTCGTCGTGCTGTCGCCGGCCGGGATCAGCGCGATCGCGCCCGCCGCCCCGATCGCCAGCGCCGGAAGCATGACCAGGATCGTCCGGGCGAGCATCCGGCCAGTCAGCTGGCGCAGGCTCCCGCCCCGGACCCGGGTCACCACCAGCTCGGGCCGGTAGGCGTCGGCCGCGAGTTCCGAGCAGATGAACAGCAGCAGCGCGCCGGCCACGAACAGCCCGACCAGCAGCAGCGAATCGGACCGCTCGACGATGTGCCACTGCTGGGTGAAGCCGGACAGGCCTTGCGTCAGAGCGGAGGAGACCGCGGTGTCATTCAGGTCCCCCGCGCCGAGCCGGTCTTCGGCATCGCGGGGCTCCGGAGAGCTGGCGAACGCGTTCAGCGCGGATTCCAGGTTCGGAATCTCGGCCGCGCTCATGTCCCTTCGCAGCGGCAAGAACCAGGAAACCAGCTCGCTCTGACCCTGATAGGCCCTGGGCAGGGCCGAGACTCCGGCCGGGCCGATGAAGGCGGCCCCGGTCCAGTAAGCGGCATTAGGTCCGGTGCCAGCCTCGTAGGAGGGCGTCGCCAGAGCAGGCTCGATCTGCCAGAACGTCGAGCTCAGCCCTTTGGGCCTGACGATCCCGGACACCTTCAGGTCGACGAACGGATCGCTCGGCGCTGGCCGATCGAGCTTCACGACCGAGCCGATCCGCAGGCTGAACCTTTTCGCGGTCGCCTGCGTCACCGCGATCGGCAAGGTCGTCACCGCCGGCCGTCCGTGCCCGCCCTGGCTGATCACCGGGTTCCCGTTCGGCAGCGAGCCTTTGACCAGCATCGCGTCCGTGGCCAGCGCGGTTCGGTAGGCGATTTCCACCACAGGCGGCTTGCTCAGCACCGCTGACGGCGCCGGATTCAGCACGACGACCCTCGGCATGATCACACCGCCCCAGTGCTGGCTGGTCAGGAAGTCCTGCTGCCGCGGAGCGCTCGCGGCCAGCAGGTCGCCCAGGTGGCCGATCCTGACGGCGGGCAGCGTCCCGGTACCGGGCCACGCCGACAGGTCGGCGGTGATCATGACCCCGGCGTCGAGCGCCGGCAGTTGATGCAGTGCCTCGCGGGTAGCGGAGTTGTCCGCCGAGACCAGCGCCCGGGTGCCGAAGAACGAGATGAACGCGACCACGAGAGCGATGCCGGCCAGCACCAACGCCGGAGCCGCGCCCGCCTCCCCCATCGCAAGCCGCCGCAGCCGGCCAGCCGAGCTCACGCCTCTTCCTCCATCCTGACGCGAGCGGCGCCGCTTTGCCGACGCGGCAGCGCGAGGACGATCGTGAGCGTCGGCAGAACGGCCATCGTCAGCGCGATCACGATGGCGATCAGCCACGGCACCTGCACCGCGACCGGCGGGATCGGCCGGGACGCCCTGGGCGTGAGCGTGACCGCGGGAATGATCAGTTCGCTCAGCGCGGCACCGAAGAGCAGGCCGATGGCGCTCGGTGCCACGGCGGTCAGCCCTTGCTCAAGCCCGAGCAGCCGGGCGATCTGGCGGGGCGGCATGCCTAGCGCGTCGAGCAGCGCGAGATCCCGCGATCGCTCGGAAGCGGTGGCGATGCTCACCAGCATGCCGATGATGGCCAGCAGCACAGCGGCGACCGCCAGCGCCAGCAGCGCCTGCTGAGAGGCTAGCGACAGTGGATCGGCGAGCAGCGAACTCGCCAGCCGCGCCCGGACCGCTGTGGAGGTACCCGGAGGCAGGCCCGCGAGCACGACGTGACCTTTGGTCCGCAGCCACCATTCGGTGACATTCTCTGGCTGCGCCCCGGCGACCTGGAGCACGGCGGTGAGCGCGCCCTGGTCCACCAGGACGCCGGGGCTGCCGTTGGTCATGGTCGGCAGGTGCGGCAGGACGGCGGTCGGCGTGATCAGTACGGTCGTGCCGTCGACACCGGCCAGGAGCCGCCCTCCGATCCTGGCTCCAGTCGCGGCGAGGAAGCTGCGGGTCACCACGGCGGGCAGGGGGTCGTTCAGTCCTGCGTATGGATCAGCGACCGAGAATCCAGTCGGGTTCTGCGATTGGTATGAGCCACGGACTCCCTGGTTGAACGTCACGCTCACCGCACCGTTGCTGGTGGACTTCGCATTGGCCACGGTCGGCGGCCGACTGTACGGATTCTTCAGGACCGTGGGGATCAGTTCGTCCGCGGCCGGCGCCAGCCGTACCGAGGTACCGGCCGTGCTGTCCGGTCTGGCCAGGGCGAATCCGGCCGACAGGTTCAGGCGATCGGGCCCCTGCTTCGTTCCGCGGGAAAGGAACTGCAGCGAGAACCCGGTCAGCCGCAGCGGGTAGTCGGCCCGGTTGCCTGGCGCGATCATGGCGGTCAGCGTGTGCGGCTTCCCGTCAGGAGTAATGGAACCGGCGGGCAGCAGGTAGCCGATCCCGGCCGCGTCGGTGAGCTGGAGGAACAACTCGGGCTGCTCTTTCATCGGCGCGCCGCCCAGGCTGGCGGTGAGCCGCAGCGCGGCCGGGTGCCCGGGCAATTCGATGCCGTCGTGCGGCACGGCGGCCGACAGCTTGTTCAGCTCGGCCTTCGAAGGACCGGCCGCCGAGACCGGGATCACGGCCCTGGCCGAGGCGGTATCCAACGCGAGCAGCGTGCCGAGATTGCCGTTGGGCAGGCTGATCGTCGCCCGGACGGCCGGAGTGCTCGCGGTGACGCCCGGTGCCCTGGCGATCCCGCTCATCTGGCCGATGGACAGCGTCGCGGCCGGCGGAATCGTGATCCTGGTGTCGGCGCCAACGTCGAAGCTGGCCTGGGCCTGCACCGACCCGTGCCAGCTGTCTCGCTGGGAGAGCGCCATCACGGCCGCCGCCACCGCGAGGACGCCCACCAGGGTCGGCCCGGCCTGGCGCAATGTGCGGCGGCTGATCTGCCAGGCCGCGACCGGCATGACGAGGCCGCGGCCCCGGGCGGCCAGCCGGTCGCCGAGCCGGGCCGCGAGCGGCAGCAGCCGGAGCGTCAGCAGCGCGCCGGCGACGAGCGCGAGCACGGGCGCGATGAGCAGGATCGGGTCGGCGGACAGCGCGCCGCCGGAGCCGGCCGAGATCTCGCTCGGCGAGTGAATCAGCTGCCAGGCCGCGGCCGCCGCGAGCGCGACCACCGCCAGGTCGGCCTGGGCACCGACCGCGCCGACGATCGACCGCTGCCGTCCCTGGGCGGCCCGCCTCCGCAGCGGCGAGGGCGGACGGCGGAGCCAGGGCAGCCCGATGATGGCCGTGCAGCCGACCAGGACGAGCACCGTCGCCAGCCACGCCGCCGAGACAGCACCAGGCGCCAGTGCCGGGACCGTGATGCCGACCGGGCGCAACCCGGCCCTCAGCAGCACCAGGGCCAGCATCGTGCCGAGCAGCGGCCCGGCGGCCAGGGCCGGGACGGCGACGATCACCGCGTCGATCAGCGCCCGCCGGGCCAGCTGAGCCCTGGACGCACCCCTGGCCGACAGCAGCGAGGCCTCGGCGGTTCGCCGCTGGGCCAGCAGCCTGACCGCGAGCGCCAGCGTGGCGCCGGCCACGACCAGCAAGGTGAGCAATCCGGCCAGCAACTCCGTCCTGGCGACCACTAGCGCGGTCGACAATGCGCTGAGCTCGGTCGGCAGGGCGGTGGTAACGACGGCGCTCGACAGGGTCTCAGTATTGGCCAGGCCGCCGAGCCGACTGCCCAGTCCGCCGCCGATGGCAGCTAGATCGCTGCCGCTGAGCCCGGAGAAGTCGGGCTGGGCCAGCCAGGCCGCCGCCCTGATCGTGAAACCATGGCCGGGGATGGCCTCACTGGTGACGAGCGGCCCCGTCGTCTCCAGGCCGCCGAGGAGATGGACCGGCACCGGGCCCATCGGGTTGAGCATCCAGTAGTGGCTGTCTGGCCGCAGCGGCTTGAACACCCCGGTGATCAGCACCTTGACGGTCGCGCCAGACTCGGTGTCCCTCAGGGTGGCCCGATCGCCGGTGGCGAGGCCGAGTGCGCGAGCCGCCGTCTGCGGCAGGCAAGCCGAGATCAGCCCGGCCGCACCCGGTCCGCAATGCCCGCTGACCACGGCGCTGTGCGAGGCTAGTTCGGGCAGCGATATCAGCTGGGTCTCCAGCTTCGTGCCGTGCCCGTCCGCGCCGACCAGTTTCATGATCCCCGATTGCAGGCTGACCGCCAGCTTCGCTTTCAGCGGCGGCGGCGCACCTGGCCCGAGCGGGCCCCGCACCGCCGCGGCGACCACCGACGTCGCCCGTGCGACCCCGTTGCCGGCCACCGGCGCGGCCACCACGATCTGCGAGCCCGGGTTCCTGATTAGCTCGGACCGGACCGCGATCAAGGTGACGGTGCCCAGGGACGCGGCCGCGGCCGCGGTAAACGCCGAGGTGATCAGCACGGTCAGGGCCACGGCGGAAAAGGCCCAGCGATGCGTCATTACGTGTCGCAACGACCGAGGCGGCAGCCGCATTAACGCACCCTTTCATTTACGCCCCCTCGGCATCGTACGTGGGCGAAATAGGCAGACAAGAGCTGATTTACTAAAGAGATCTCTTCGTGATGGCACGGTTATCACTTGATGATTAGGGGAGGTCTAAAACCCGAGCCAGCCACCGCACGCCTAGCCGAGTTCGCGCCTAGCCAGCAATTCGACGTTAATCGCCGAGATCTCCGCCAGCGCCGCCTCGACCTGCTCCCCGCGACTTAAGTAGGCCGTCACGACCGGTGTCATGGCGGCTGGCACGTACCGCATTCCCCGTCGGCCGCGCCTCGGCGTCAGGTATGAATACGGACCGTGCGGCTCTCCGGTCGCGCACCGGCAGTCGGTCTTGCCGCACCGACGGGTCTGCTCGACCAGCGATCCGAGCAGCACCTCCTCGAGCTCGCCGATGCAGGAGGCCATCTCGCGCCGCCTGGCCAGCAGTTCCTCGGTGGAGAGCTTCAGAAATTCCGACTTATGTCCTACCACCACACAAGACTAGCCTTGACAGTCAATCGGACACAATGGATCGTTCTGGTCATAGCTACCTTGGAACCCCACGAAGGTGGATCAGATCCGCCTTTTCTAGCGCTTCATTGCTGGTTACCATGCAGCATGCCCAAAAACGTTCACCGAAAGGTGGGCACCGTTTTCTCTGAGAGGGCAACACCTTGGGACAGGAAGCGGTTAATAACGCGCGTCATTATCGCTGTGTCGGCATAGGCGTCGGCCCGGCTAACCTTAGTTTAGCGTCGCTCATGCACGGCCATCCAGAGTTAACAAATCTCTTTTTGGATAAGAAAGAGACCTTCGGATGGCATGACGGCCAGCAGATTCCCGGAGCGACGATCCAGGTCTCCATGCTGAAGGATCTGGTCAGCCTGTCGCAGCCGACGAACGCCTATTCCTTCCTCGCCTACCTGTGCGAGCATGGCCGCGTCTACCACTTCCTGAATGCTCAGTTCGACGCCGTGCCGCGGGAAGAGTTCCGCAACTACATGGAGTGGGCGTGCCGCAAGAACGAGAACATCGCGTTCGGGCACGAGGTTCGCTCGGTCACCTACGACAACGTGTTTCACGTCCGTACCGACTCGATGACGGTGACCGCCGACAACATCTCGATCGGCGTCGGAGTGCAACCGGTGGTGCCTCCACCTGCACGTGAGTACCTCGGTGACCGGCAGTTCCACATCAGCGAGTTCATGAGCAAGGCAGCGAACCTGGCCGGCCTGCGGGTCGGCGTGGTTGGCGGCGGCCAGTCCGGCGCCGAGGCCTTCGGCGACCTGATCGCCCGCAGAGGGCCCGACTTACCAAGGCGGGTCGTCTGGATCTCGCGCCGACCCAATTTCCTGCCGCTCGATGACTCGCCGTTTACCAACGACTACTACTCGCCCAGCTACTCCGACTACTTCGCCAGCCTGGACGCCGCCACCAGGCACTCGCTCAATGCCCGTCACATTCTGACCAGTGACGGAATCTCGGAAGCCACGCTCAGGCAGATCTACCAGCGCATCTACACCCGGCGTTTCATCGACGGCTACGCCGACCTGGTGGCGCTGTATCCGAACCGGACCGTGATCGACGTCACCACCGCTGCGGCCGGCGCCTGGAACCTGAAGCTGGCGCATAACGAGCACGACATTGTCAGCGAGAACGTCGAACTCGATGTCATCATCTGGGCGACCGGCTATCGCCCGACCAACCCGACTTTCCTGGAGCCGATCGAGCCCAGGCTGGAGCGGGACAATAGCGAATACAAAATTGACGACAGCTTCGCTGTAATCTGGGACGGACCGGCTGATAATAACATTTTTCTACAAAATGCCGCTCGCGGGCAGCGCGGTCTCGCCGACCCGAATCTGAGCCTGAATTCCTGGCGCAGCCAGCGGATCCTGGACCGGATTCGCGGGATCAGGACCGAGCACCAGCTCGAGTCCTTCATCGAGTGGATGACCAAGCCGTCGAACGGAGATCTGCAGGGCGGCCGGCGATGACCGGCCGATCGATGGCGGTGGTGGGCGCCGGGATCATCGGCTGCCTCATCGCGCGCGAACTCGCCGCCCGGGACCCGGAAGCCAGCATCACCGTCTTCGACCGCGACCTGGTCGGCTCCGGGGTGACCCGCCGGTCGGCCGGCGTGTCGCTGGTCAGGGGCTCGTCGCCGCGCACCTTGCGGATGTCGAGGTTCAGCCACGGCTACTATGCCGCGCTCCGGGCGGCCGACCCCCAGTTGCCGATCCACCCGTGCGGCGCCCGCCTGATCCTGACCGCCGACCCCGGCGCCGCCAGCGACAGCCAGCGCGACCCGGCCGCCATCGGCTACTCCCCCGACCACATCGGCAGCTCGATCACCGGCCTGGTCGACCAACTCGACAACGAGATCGGCCTTCCGCCGGGGACCCAGCTGCACCGAATCGACGGCTGCCACTACACCGACGTCTACGCCCTAGCTCAAGCCATCGCCGTCCAGGCCCGCCAGACCGGAAACGTCGCCTTCGCCGAGTCCGTCAAGGTGACCGGCCTGGCCGTCACCAGCACCGGCGTGCGGCTGAGCACCAGCGAGGGCGGCCAGCGAGCCGTCGACCGGGTCGTGCTCGCGCCCGGCCCCTGGATCAGCGATCCGGCCTGGCGCGACCTCGTCGCCCCCCTGGGCCTGCGGGTCAAGAAGATCGTCGCGATGCACCTGGACCGCCCGCCGAAGCCGGACGACGAGCTGATCATCTTCGAGGCCGAAGACGCCTTCCTGCTGCCAGTCACTCATCGCGGGCACTGGCTGCTCAGCTACACCCGGATCGAGTGGGACATCGACCCCGACGCGCTCACCGGCGGCCTGTCCCGCGAAGACGTCCAGGCGGCCCGCGACACCCTGCGCCCGTACTCCCCCGCGCTCGCCGACGCCTGCGTCTCCGGCCGGGTGTGCTGCGACGCCTACAGCCAGAACCGGGAGCCGGTCGTCGCGGCGCTCGACGGCACCGACGGCCGGGTCATCTTCGCCGGAGCGGCCAACGGCTCCGGCTACCGGCTAGCCCCCGCAATCGCCACCGAAGCCGTGAACCTGATCTACGGCACCGACGCCAGGACCGTTAGCCAAGGAGCAACAGATGATCATCAGCACGTATGACCCGGAACATCTGCACCCGTCCTTCGGCATCGACCTAGGAGACGTCGACCTCGGCCCGGTCGAGGCCTTCGGCGTCGGCGCCGCCTTCGCCCGGGTGCCCCCCGGCAGGCACTCGGACCCGCATCAGCACGACGAGACCGAAACCTTCGTGATCTTCGAAGGACAGGGCGACATCGTCGTGGACAACAAACGCACCCCGATCACCGCGCCGATGGTCGTGCAGTTCGAGCCATTCGAGCAGCATTACCTGGACAACACCGGGGACAGCGACATCTTCTTCACCACGTTCTACTGGCGGGACTCGCCCCGCGCCGCCAAGAAGGCCCCCCGCCCCGACCGCCGGCGGTTCGACGAGCGGCCGATCTTCGCGTTCTCCACCCCGCCGACCCCGAACGGCGGCCTGCACATCGGTCACCTGTCCGGCCCGTACCTGGGAACCGACGCGTTCGTCCGGTTCCAGCGGATGAACGGCGCCGAGGTCTACCACCTGGCCGCGACCGATGACTTCCAGAGTTACGTCGCCGAGTGCGCCCGTCGCGAGGGCCGCACCCCGACCGAGGTCGCGCACTCCTACGCCGCCGAGATCAAAGAGACGCTCGCGGCGATGGACATCCACCCGGACCAGATCAACCACACCAGTCAGGAGCCCGGCTACACCCAGGCCCTCCAGGCGTTCTTCACCCGGCTGGTCGACTCCGGCCTGGTCACCAGGCAAGAAGGCCCGGCCTTGTTCGACGGCGAGTCCGGCCAGTACCTGTTCGAGCCCTACGTCGACGGCGGCTGCCCCGGCTGCGGCAACGAGACCGGCGGCAACATCTGCGAGATCTGCGGCGAGCCCAACTTCTGCGTCGACCTGACCGACCCGCAGTCCGCGATCGGCCCCGCGATCCCGCGCCAGGGATCGATCGAGCGCTACACCCTGCCGCTGCACGAACTCAAAGACGACCTGCTCGCGCACCACGCGGTCGGACGCGCCCCGGCCAAGGTCCGCGAGCTAGCGAACCGCGTCTTCAGCCGCGAACACCTGAACATGGCCCTCACCCACCCCTCCGACTGGGGTGTCCGGCCGGTCCAGGACGACGTACCCGGCCAGGTCATCTGGGTGTGGATCGAACTCGGCTTCGGTTTCATCTACGGGATCGAGACGCTCGGCCGCAAGCTCGGCAAGGACTGGCGGGTCAGCGATCCGCAGGACAACTGGAAGATCGTTCACTTCCTCGGCTACGACAACACGTTCTACCACTCGATCTTCAGCCCGGCCCTGTACAAGATCGCCAGCCCGGACTGGACGCCCGACATCGACTACAACGTCAACGAGTTCTACCTGCTCGACGGCGACAAGTTCTCGACCAGCCGCGGCCACGTGATCTGGGGCAAGGACCTTCTGACCCCCGACAACGTCGACGCGATCCGCTTCTACCTGTCCCTGACCCGCCCGGAAACTTGCCGCACGAACTTCACGCTGGCGGGCTACGAAGCCGTGGTCAGGCAAACCCTGGTCGGCACCTGGCAGCGCTGGCTCGACGACCTTGGTTCTCGGGTCGAACGTCACTACGGCGGAATCGTGCGGGATGCCGGCATCTGGACGCCAGAGCACACGGCTTTCCTTTCTTTGCTTCAAACTTGGCTTGGGGTCTTTGGCAATGCGCTCGGCCAGGACGGGTTCTCCCTGAATCGAGCCGCCGCCGCGCTGGACGGCCTGGTCACCGACACGCTGCGGTTCAGCGAGCTCGAGTCCAAGACGGCCGACTTGCCGGACTGGGCCGATGAGACGCGCACCGCGATCGCACTCGAGCTCGCGGCCGCTAAGCTGCTCGCCCACTGCGCGGCGCCGGTCATGCCGAGGTTCGCCGCCAAGCTCGCGGCCGCGCTCGGGCTCGATGAGCCGACCCAATGGCCCGAGCTGGTCACGCTTGTGCCGCCGGGCACGAAGGTCAAGCTGGCCGGCCAGGTGTTCTTCCAGGATCCGTCGGCAGAGTCTGCGGCCGGAGACTTACTGCCGTGGCTCACCGGCGTGGTCGAAGAGTCGCTGGCCGGCGAGGGCGGGGAGCCGGACCGCCAGTCTTCGCTGGTCGCGCTCGGGCTGAACTCCATGCAGGCGATCGCGCTGCAGTACCAGATCCTGCAGCGGACCGGCGCGGACATCGCGATCGATGACCTGCTGGGCGACCGGACGCTGGCCGAGCTGGCCGAACTCCTGGCCAAGCAGCAGCCGCCCGCCGACGAAGCCGACGAGGTGGTGGTGTGAGTCACCTCGACGTGCTGCGGGAGGTCGCGCGGCGCGGTCTGACGCTAACCGTGGCCGGGACTGACCTGCGGCTGCAGGGCCCGAAGCAGCGGGTGGACGCCGAGCTGGTCGGCCAGATCCGCCAGTTCAAGCCCGCGTTAATCGAGCACCTGACCGCGGCCGAGGCCGCCAAGCGCAACGGCTTCGGACTGACGTTGTTGCAGCGCGGCTACCTGATCGGCCGGGGCGAATCGGTCGAGATGGGCAACGTGGCCAGCCACATCTACCACGAGGTCGACGGGCTCTGGGACACAGGTCGCCTGGAGTCCGCCTTGCGGCTGGTCGTGGCCAGGCACGGCATGCTGCGCACCTACTTCACCGACGACGGCCTGCAGGTCACCGAGCCTGAGGTCGATGTAGCGATCGGCCGGCTCGACCTGCGCGGTGCCAGCGAGTCGCAGCAGCAAGCCAAGCTCGCCGAACTCCGCGAAGAGCGCTCGCACCGGCTGCTGCCGATCGACCGCGCGCCGATGCTGGCCGTCGACGTCACCCTGCTGTCGGACGAGCTGATGCGGCTGCACGTCGGGCACGACGGCCTGGTAATGGACGGCATCAGCATGTTCCTGTTCTTCATCGACTGGCACCAGGCTTACATCGACGGAACGGCGCCGACGGGCGACGACGTGCCGTTCGCCGACTACGTCGCCTCGCTGGAGGCCATGGCCGGCACGGCGCCCGTCCGGCGCTCCAGGGATTACTGGCTCGACCGGCTCGATGACCTGCCTCCGCATCCGGACCTGCCGCTGGCCGCGAACCCCGCCAGCATCACCGCGCCGCGATTCACCCAGTACGAGGCCAGGCTCGGCGCCGGAAGCTGGTCCAAGCTCAAGGCCATCGCCGCGTCAGCTGGACTGACCCCGACGGCTGTCCTGCTCGCCGCCTACGCCGAGGCGCTGGCTCGATGGGGAGCTGGGAATCGGTTCACGCTGACGACGACGGTCGCTAACCGGCCGCCGATCCACCCGGACATCGCCGACGCGATCGGCAACTTCTCCCAGACGCTGCTGGTCGAGATCGGGATCGACCGGGAGCAGACGTTCACCGAGCGGGCGCAGTCGCTGCAGACCCGGCTCCGCCGCGACCTGGATCACCGGCACTTTTCCGGCATTGAAGTGCTTCGTGAGCTCCAACGTCGCGACAGCGGAGCGGACCCCCGCATGCCTTTCACCTTCAATTCAACAATCGGATATGTGCGCGATGACGTGGACGGCTCAGCCGTTGACGTCTTTGGACCTGAGATCTACACGTCGAGTCAGACACCTCAGGTCTGGCTGAACGCGTTCGCGTTCGAGTATCACGGCGGGGTCGTGGTGCAGGCCGACGCCGTCAACGGGCTGTTCCCGGACGGCATGATCGGCGCGATGATGGGCGGCTACCAGCGGCTGCTTGACCGGCTGTGCGAGGCGGCGGCGTGGTCGGAGAAGACGTTCGAGCTGCTGCCAGCTGATCAATGTCAGCGGCGGTCGGCTGCCAACGACACGGCGCGGCCTGTGGACGACTCCCTGGTCTTCGACGCGTTCCTGGCCCGGGCAGCGGAGACGCCCGACGCGCCAGCCGTGCTGAGCACGTCGGGGCAGCTGACCTACGGGGAGCTGGCCTCGCAGGCGGCCAGGGCAGCTATGTGGCTGCGAGCTGGCGATATCCGCCGGGACGAGCTGGCCGGATTGATCGTGCGGCGCGGCCCTGAGCAGGTCGTCGGCATCATGGCCGCTGTCCTGGCGGGCGCGGCCTACCTGCCTGTGGACGCCGGTCTTCCCCAGGAGCGAATCCAGTACATGCTCCAGGACGGCCGGGTCCGGCGAGTGCTGTCGAACGTCGGCTGGCAACCGGAGCCGGGTTCGCAGATCGAGGCGCTCGAACTCGACGCTGTGCTGGCCCGGGGGGACGACCCCCCGAGACCCCCCGCCGTGGGTGCGGCCGGCTGGAGAGATTGGCAAACGCAGGCGGACGCCGACGACCTCGCCTACGTGCTCTACACGTCCGGCACGACCGGCGAACCCAAGGGCGTGATGATCAGCCACCGCAGCGTGGTCAACGTCGTCACCGACTGCAACCAGCGGTTCAGCATCGGTCCCGGCGACCGGTTCATCGGCGTGAGCGCGTTCAACTTCGACCTGTCGGTCTACGACGTTTTCGGTGCGCTGTCGGCCGGGGCCGCGATCGTCCTGCCAGATGCGGATCGAGCGGCCGACCCGGCCCACTGGCTGGAACTGTGCGAGCGGTTCGGCGTGACGATCTGGAACTCGGTCCCGGCGATCGCCGGCCTGATGGCCGAGCAGGCCGGTCCTGACGATCCGCAGCTGACCTCGCTCCGGCTGGTCATGATGAGCGGCGACCGGATCCCGCCCGCGCTGCCGGCCGCGCTCTGGCGGGTCAGGCCCGCCGTAGAGCTGATGTCCCTGGGCGGCCCGACCGAGACGACGATCTGGAACATCTCACATCCGATCGACCGTTCCCAGAGCGAACTGGAGCCGGTGCCGTACGGGCGTCCGAACGCGAACAACCGCGCCTACATCCTCGACGCCGACGGCCTGGACTGCCCGGACTGGGTGACCGGCGAGATCTGCGCGGCCGGAGCCGGCCTGGCCCGGGGCTACTGGGGCGACGAGTCGCGGACAGCCGAGCGCTTCTGGTTCGACGAGGCGCGTCACGAACGCCTCTACCGCACCGGTGACCTGGGCCGGTATCTGCCGGATGGCAGCATCGACATCGCCGGCCGGAGCGATTTCCAGATAAAGGTCAACGGCTACCGGATCGAGGCGGGCGAGGTCGAGACCAGGCTGGCCGCGATCGAGGAGGTCAAGCAGGCGGCCGTGGTCCGCCAGGCCGGGGCGCGCGGAGACCGGCTGGTCGCGCACCTGGTTCCGGCCGGCGATGCCCGGCCGAGCGACGAGGAGATCAAGCTGGCGCTGCGGCGGCACCTGCCGGACTACATGACGCCGTCGAGCGTGTTCTGGCACGATCACCTGCCGCTGACGCGCAACGGCAAGGTCGACCGGGGCCGGCTGACCGGCCTGACGCCGGTCGTCGAACGGGCCGGTCCAGGGCCTGTTACGGCCCGGCCCGGTGAGCACTCAGAACTGGAGTCGCGCCTGATCGAACTCTGGGCGTCCGTGCTGCGTCTCCCGGCCGAGTCGATCGCTGCCGACGCTGATTTCTATGACCTCGGCGGCGACTCGCTAGCCGGCGCGAGGATCTTCACCGGCGTCAGGAAACTCTTCGGCGTCAGCATCACGCTGGACCGCCTCTACGACCTGCGACATCCGTACGCAATGGCCGCCGCTGTCGCCGAGGCCGGGCCCGGTGCCGCATGACCGGCTCCGTGATCAACCGGATCGTGTCCCAGCCTCCAGAGGCCGGTCACCAGCTCACCCTGGCCACGCTGGCCGGCATCCGGTCAGTGCCGCTCACCGAGGTCTACGCCCAGGCCGGACGACTCGCCCGCGCGCTAGCTGCGGCCGGCCTGCGCCGAGGCGACCGAATCGGCATCCTCGCCGCGAACCGTCTTGAGTGGGTGCTGCTCGATCTAGCGGCGCTAAGGCTGGGCGCCGTCACCGCCGGCTTCGAGCCAGCCAAATTCGACCCTACGCCCGATCTCCTGTCCGATTACAACCTCAAAGTCCTCTTCACCGATCAGGATCCATCACAACGGGGAAAGTCCGTTGTTGCTATACCCACAACGAACTTTCCCCGTTGTGACCGCTCGGTCGATGAGTTGATCGCCAGCGCCGATCCGGCTTGTGAGTTGCCCGGGATTGAGTACGGGCCCCGCGACATCACCACGATCAAGTTCACGTCCGGCAGCACGGGCACGCCCAAGGGCCTGGCCACCACGGTCGGCAGCATCGACAGTTCGATCAGCGCCGTCCAGCAAATGTTCCACCACGCCGACGGCGACAACGTCTTCTGTTTCCTCCCGCTCTCGCTGCTCCAGCAGCGCTACTGGCTCTACTCAGCGCTGGCGTTCGGCCACGACCTCACGATCAGCACCTACGAGGCCGCGTTCGCGATGATGAACCGGGTCGAGCCGACCGTGGTCATGGGCGTGCCGGGCTTCTTCGAGTCGGCCAAGAAACACATCGAGTCCCGTAAGGCCCCCGCCCCCGAGGCCGCCAGGAAGCTGTTCGGAACCAAGATCAGGTACCTCTGGACCGGTTCCGCCCCGGCCCGGCCGTCGATGCTGCGGTTCTTCACCGACCTCGCAATGCCGATCTTCGAGGGCTACGGCCTCAACGAGACCTGCATCGTCGCGAAGAACCATCCCGGCGCTCACCGCGAAGGCAGCGTCGGCCAGGTGCTCCCGGGCAAGAAGGTCCTGCTCGACGCCGACGGTGTCGTCAGCATCCACAGCGACTACCCGGTCAACTGGCGCTACGAGTACGCCGCTCCCGGGGAATCGGAGCGCGTGTTCGCCCCGGACGGGACCGTCCGCACCGGCGACCTCGGCTACCTCGACGACGATGGCTTCCTGTTCATCCGAGGCCGGGCCGACGATGTCATCGTGCTCGACAACGGCAAGAAGATCATCGTCCGCCCGCTCGAGGAGTACCTCAAGGCCAGCCCGGCGATCGAGGACGCGGTGATCTTCTGTCCGGCCCAGACCCACCTGGTTGCCGTCATCTCACCGACCGCCGAACCCCCGGACACGACCGCGATCACCAGTCGGCTCGCCGAAGCCAACGCCGCCTTCACCAAGGACGAGCAGATCTCCCACCTCGTCATTGCCCCAGAGCGATTCAGCATCGGCAATGGCCTGCTGACATCACAGTTCAAGCCACGCCGGCAGCAGATTTTGCGGGCTTTCTGGGACCAGATCAATGGCAGCGCCAGCAGCCGCCAGAATGGGACCCACAATGGCATCTGATCAGATCGCACAGCCAGCGCAATCAGCGCAACCGGCAACCCGAGCCGCCCCCAAGCCCGGCGGCGTCATGTCCAACCGCGACTTCGCCAAGCTGTTCGCCGGCGAAACGATCTCCCAGATCGGCAGCCAGATCACCCAGTTCACCGTGCCGCTGGTCGCGATCATCACGCTGAACGCCTCTGCCTTCCAGGTCGGCGTGCTCAACGCGCTCAAGTTCGTCCCGGTCCTGGTGATCGCGATCTTCGCCGGCGTCTGGCTCGACCAGCACCGTCGGCGCCCGATCATGATCGGCTGCGCGCTCGGCAGCACGGCGCTGATCGGCCTCGTGCCGATCTCCTCAGAACTCGGCTTCCTGTCGATCGGCCTGCTCTACGTGGTGATCACGCTGGCCGGCTCTCTCACCGTCATCTTCGATGTCGGTGCCCTGTCCTACGTGCCGTTCCTCGTCGACCGCGAACACCTGACCGAAAGCAACAGCAAGCTCCAGGCCAGCATCTCGTTCGCGGGAATCGCCGGGCCCGGCTTCGCTGGCGTCATCGTCGGCCTGCTCACCGCGCCGATCGCGCTCTCGGTGGACGCCGTCTCCTACCTGTTCTCCGCCGGCGGCCTGATGGCCATCACCAAACGCGAACCAGCCCCGGATCCAGCCGCCGACCGCCCTTCGATCCGCCAGTCCCTGGCCGAAGGCTTCCGCGCCGTCTACGGGATCAAGCTGCTGCGGATCCTGCTCGGCCAGTCGGCGACGCTCAACGTCGGCTTCGGCATGGTGTCCACGATCTTCACGCTCTACGCGGTCCGCGTGCTCGGATTCAGCCCCGACAAGCTCGGCATCGCGATCGGCTCGCTCGCGGCCGGCGCCCTGTGCGGATCGCTGCTGGCGGGCCGGGTCGAGCGCCTGATCGGCCTGCCGATGACGCTGACCCTGGCCATCATCGGCGTCTGCGCCTCACCGCTCCTGCTGCTCATCCCCCGCGACGCCGGCATCGTGTCGATCGCCCTGTGCATAGCGGCCTGGTACGGGCATGGGTTCGGCATCGGGATGTGGAACGTGAACACGATCACCCTGCGCCAGGTGCTGACCCCGATGAGCGTGCTCGGCCGGATGAACGCGACCTACCGGATGGTGCTGTTCGGCGCGCTGCCGGTCGGCGCTCTGCTGGCTGGTCTGCTCGGCAGCACGGTCGGGTACTGGCACGCGATCTTGATCTCGACGATCGCGCTGACCACGCCGATGCTCTGGCTTGCCTTCTCCCCCGTTTTCCGTCTCAGGGAACTACCTCCAGGACCGAACGCCCCGCAGGCTGGCGAATCGAAGGATGGATCGAACGCATGATCGGTGCCGACCCGGCCGAGTATTCAGTAACGAGCAACCAGCAGCAACTGTGGTTCATCGATGAGTTCCACCACGGACTTCCCGCCCACAACCTGGCCTATCAGATCACCGTCAGCGGAGCCCTGGACCTGGCCGCGTTCCGCCGCGCGCTCGACGGGCTCACCGCCAGGCACGCCGCGCTCCGCACCCGCTTCCCCGCCGCTGCAGACGGCCGGCCCACCGCGGTCATCGATCAGCCCGGACCGCTCAAGCTGGAGCTCGTCGACCTCGCCGGCCTGAGCCAGCCTGCCGCCGCCGACAAGCTCGCCCAGCTGGCCAGCAAAGAGTCGACGCGGTCGTTCCAGCTCGCCACCCAGTGGCCGGTGCGGATGAGCCTGATCCACCTCAGCCGCCGCCAGCACGTCATCCTGCTCGTCGCCCACCAGCTCGCCTTCGACGACGCCTCCCTGAGCGTGCTGCTGCGCGACCTGACCACGCTTTACGAAGCCGAGGCCGCCGGCCGCGCGTCGGCCGAGCTGCCGAAACTGACGCTCACCTTCGCGGACTACGCGCAGGCCGAACCTCATCGGCTCGTCAACCCGGCCCTGACGCAGTACTGGACCGACAACCTCGCCGGCTTCGGCATCTCCCGCTTCCCGACCGACCGTCCCCGCCCGGTGCTCGCGAGTCACGACGGCGCGGTCGAGTCGGCCACCATCTCACCCGACGTCCTGGACGGCCTGCGTCAGCTAGCCGACCGGGCCGATGTCACGCTGCAGTCCGTACTGCTCGCGGCCGTCAAGGCGCTGCTCTACCGCTACACCGCGCAGACCGATCTCGTGGTCGGCACCGCGCTGCCGAACCGGAATCGCTCCGAGGTCGCGGCCCTGATCGGCTTCGTGGAGAACACGCTCCCGATCCGGTCCGACGTTACCGACAACCCGCCGTTCACCGAACTGGTCGCCCGGGTCGCCGGCGCACTCGACGGCGCGGCCGCCCACCAGGACCTGCCGTTCGCCCGGATCGTCGATGCCCTGCACGTCGAGCGCGACACCGGCCGGTTCCCGGTCTTCCAGACCTGGCTGCGCTGCCGCGAGCCCGACGAACGACTGACCGCCGGGGGCGTGACGTTCCAGCCCGAGCCGGTCCCGGTCCCGGCGAGCCGTTACGACCTGGGCCTGGACGCGACGCCAGGGCCGGAGGGGCTGCAGGTCGCCGCCGCCTATCCGCCGGCGCTGTTCGACGCCGAAACCATCCGGCGGCTACTCGGCCACCTCGACGTACTGCTGCGCGGCGTGATCGCCAACCCGGCCGCGCGACTGTCCAGGCTCCCGGTCCTCACCGACGCCGAGCTGCACCGCGAGCTGGTCGAGTGGAACGACACCGCGAAGGCGTTCCCCCAGATCTGCATCCACACCGGCTTCGAGCGCCAGGCCGCGCGGGCTCCGGAGGCGATCGCGGCCGAGTACGGCTCAGAACAGATCACCTACGGCGACCTCAACCGCCGCGCGGACCAGATCGCCCGGCTGCTGCGCTCGCGCGGCGTCGGTCCCGAGGTCCTGGTCGGCGTCTGCATGCAGACCGGCCTGACCCGCCTCGCCGCGCTGCTCGGCGTGTGGAAGGCCGGCGGCGGCTACGTGCCGCTCGACTCTGGCCTGCCGACGGACCGGCTCGGCTACATGATCGCCGACACCCAGATGGCCGTCGTTCTTACTGACAACCATTCGGCAGAAAGCTTGCCCCAGGTCCCCGCGCCCGTCCTGAGGCTGGTCGACGCCGAGCTTGATCACCAAGACCCCGGCCCCGAGTCCGATGAGCTGATCGAAATCCCGGCAGCTAGTCCGTCAAACATCGCCTACGTGATCTACACCTCCGGCTCGACCGGCCAGCCGAAAGGCGTCGTCGTCGAGCACCGGCACGCGATCAACTTCCTGCACGGCATGATCGAGGCCTGGCACATCACCCCGTCCAGCGCCGTCCTGTCGTTCGCCGCCTACACCTTCGACGTGTCGGTGATGGACATGTTCATGCCGCTGCTGGCTGGCGCCAAGGTCGTGCTCGCCCCGCCCGAGACGCTGCATTCGCCGCCGAGGCTGGCCGCGCTGATCCGCAGCTCGAAGGTGACGTTCGCGTGCCTGCCCCCGGCCGTGCTCAGCCTGCTGACCAGCGAGGAATTCCCCGACCTGCACACGCTGCTCTCGGCCGGGGAGGAACTCACCACCGAACTGCTCCGCGCCTGGCTGCGCAACGGCGGCGGCACGCTGGAGTTCTACAACGGCTACGGCCCGACCGAGGCCGCCATCGGCTCGCTGTTCATGAAGCTGCACCCGGACATCGCGCTGCCGCCCCCGATCGGCCGGCCGAAGCCGAACTACCAGGCCTACATCCTCGACGAGCACCTGAACCCCGTCCCGGTCGGCGTCACCGGCGAGCTGCACGTCGGCGGCGCCGGCGTCTCGCGGGGCTACCTCAACCGCCCCGAGCTGACCAAGGAACGGTTCATCCCCGACTCGTTCCGCCCCGGCGGCCGCCTGTACAAGACCGGCGACCTGGCCCGGCGCCGTCCGGACGGCACGGTCGTGTTCGCGGGCCGGGTCGACCACCAGGTCAAGATCAACGGCCTGCGGGTCGAACTCGGCGAGATCGAGACGGCGCTGCTCAGCCATCCCGAGGTCGGCCAGGCCGTCGTCGTCGTGACCACCGACCAGGGCGGCACCCGGCAGCTCACCGGATACCTGTGTTTGAAAGCACCAGCAGTGCGGTCTCCGGACGGCAGTCCGGAGACCGCACTGCGCGCCGAGCCGGGAACCACGCCCCAGGTCGCCGACCTGCGCGCGCACCTGGCCAGGACGCTGCCCGGCTACATGATCCCGACCTACCTGATCACGCTGGACCAGCTGCCGCTTACGACCAACGGCAAGATCGACAAGGCCGCGCTGCCCGCCCCGGAGACGGTCTCCGTCCGGGCCGAACCGGTGCCGCCCCGGACTCTGATCGAGACGATGCTGGTCGACCTGTACGCGACGGTCCTGGCCAATGACCGTATCGGCGCGGCCGACAGCTTCTTCGACGCGGGCGGCAACTCGCTGCAGGCGCTGCAATTGATCGCCCAGCTGTACTCGACTCTGGCCGCCGACCTGGACGTCAGCGCCGTGTTCCTCGCCCCGACGCCCCAGCAGCTCGCCGCCGTGCTGCGCGACAAGCACGGTTTCGACGACGCCAGCCTCGATGAGGAGAGCATCGAAGACGTGGAGAGATCGGCCGGCATACCCGCCGATTTCTAATCGCCAGCGGTCAAAGCACCGGAGGGAGTCCAGCCCATGCTGACCGATTCGCAGCGG
Source organism: Streptosporangiaceae bacterium (assembly GCA_035606435.1). Lineage (GTDB taxonomy): Bacteria > Actinomycetota > Actinomycetes > Streptosporangiales > Streptosporangiaceae > Chersky-822. The sequence goes on from DATNFM010000308.1 coordinate 26,900, forward strand.
GCCGCGCTGGCACAGCGGCTGCGGAGAAGTCGCACCGAGACCGGCTCGTCCGAGCCGGTCGGCCTCAAGCCGCGCGACCCATTGCTCGAGGACCTGCCGTTGTCGTTCGGGCAGGAACAGCTGTGGTTCCTCGACCGGTTCGCGCCCGGCGAGGCGATGTACAACATCCCGATCGCGATCAGCCTCGACGGCGCCCTGGACGAAGGCGCGCTCCAGGCCGCGCTGGACGCCCTGGCGCAGCGGCACGAGACGCTGCGCACGAGGCTGGTCACCAGCAAGGGCCAGCCGGTTCAGCGCATCGACCCACCGCGTCAGATCCCGATGACGATCATCGACCTGTCAGGCGGGGAACCGGACAGCCGGCTGCGCGAGTTCATCGCCACCGAGGCCCTGCGGCCGTTCGACCTGGCCGCCGGGCCTTTGATGAGGGTCAGCCTGATCCGGCTCGGGACCGGACGACATGTACTCCTGCAAATTTTTCACCATGCGATTTTTGATGGCTGGTCAGCCAATGTCCTCCTGCGCGAACTCGCGGCGCTGTACCGGCAGCGTGCTTCCGGCGAGCCGTCCGGCCTCGCCCAGCTTCCGGTCCAGTTCGCCGACTACGCCATCTGGGAGCGCGCCCGCCTAACCGACGCGCCACCGAACGGCACCGGGCCCGACAACGCCCGGACCGACGGCGGTCAGCCCGCCCCCGCTCACCCCAACGGCGCGCGGGCCGATGAGGCCGTGCGGTACTGGCGCGAGGTCATGGACGGCTTCGAGACCGTGCGGTTCCCGGCCGACCGGCCCCGGCCGCTGGTCGAGGACTGGGCGGGCGACCTCGCCGTGCGGATGACCGACCTGGACCTCCTCTCCGATCTTCGCGAACTGAGCCGCCGGCAGGAGACGACCCTGTTCGTGACGCTAATGGCCGGCTTGCAGGCACTGCTGCACCGGTACACCGGTCAGACGGACATCGTGGTCGGCACGGTGAGCGCGAACCGGGCCCGACCGGAGCTGGCGTCGCTGATCGGGTTCTGCGTGAACACGCTACCGATCCGTGCTGACATTTCCGGGGACCCGTCGTTCGCTGAGCTGATGGCCCGGGTCAGGCGGGCGACGACGGGCGCGTACGCGCACCAGGACCTTCCGTTCGGGAAGATGGTCGAAGCGCTGGCGGTGCCCAGGGATCCCGGCCGGGCGCCGGTCTTCCAGATCGCGCTGGCCTACGCCGAACGCGATCTGGCAACGGTCGAGGCCGCCGGCCTGCGGTTCGCGCTGACCGACCTGGTCGCGGGCATCAAATCGGCCAAGTTCGACCTGAGCTTCACCGCCGAGGCGCGGCCGGGCGGGCTGTGGTTCGAGTGCTCCTATAAGACGGCGCTGTTCGACGAGGGCAGGATCACCCGGCTGCTTGGTCACCTGGAAGTCCTGCTGCGCGGAGCCGTCGCCAATCCGGAGGCGAGGCTGTCGGAGCTGCCGGTGCTGACCGAGGCCGAGCTGCGCCGCGAGTTGGTCGACTGGAACGACACGGCCCGGCAGTACCCGACGGGCTGCGTGCACGAGCTGTTCGAGGCTCAGGTCCGGCGGACGCCCGGCGCGGTCGCCGCCGAGTTCGAGGCCGAGCGGCTCAGCTACGCCGAACTCGATGCCCGGGCCAATGAGATCGCCTGGCGGCTGCGCGAGCTCGGGGTCGGTCCCGAGTCCCTGGTCGGCGTCTGCATGGTGACCGGGCTGACCCGGCTGGCCGCGTTCCTCGGGATCTGGAAGTCCGGAGGCGGCTACGTCCCGCTCGATTCCGGTTTGCCTTCCGAACGCCTGTCCTACATGATCGCCGACGCCGGCATGAGCGTGATCGTGGCCGACTCGACCGGCGCCGAGGCGCTGCCAGACTCGGCGGCAACGGTTGTCCGGCTGGATGACGGTCCGCTGACCGCGCGTGGTGCGGAGGCCGGGCCGCCGACCGACGCCGGCGTGACTCCGGCGAACGTCGCGTACGTGATCTACACGTCGGGGTCGACCGGCCAGCCGAAGGGCGTCATGGTCGAACACCGGCACGCGGTCAACTTCATCTTCAGCACGATCGAGCCGTGGCAGATCGGCCCGGCCGATGTGGTGCTGCAGTACTCGGCGTTCACGTTCGACGTGTCGATCATGGACACCTACGTGCCGCTGGCCTGCGGTGCCCGGGTGGTGCTGGCCAGCGCCGAGACCCTGCGCACGCCGCGTCGCCTGATCGCGCTGATCCGGGATCGGGCCGTGACCTGCGTGATCATGACGCCGTCGGTGGCCAGCCTGCTCGGCGAGGGCCCGTTCCCGAGCATGCGGATGCTGTTGTGCGGCGGCGAAGACATGCCGGTCGAGTTGGCCCTGCGCTGGCGTGGCCGACCGGGACTGCACTTCATCAACGGCTACGGCCCGACCGAGGTCACGGTGATCGCGACCTACTCCGAGCACCTGGCCGACGCACCGCTGCCGCCGTCAATCGGCCTGCCGGCCGCCAATTACACGGCCTACATACTCGACGACCACCTGAACCCGGTCCCAGTCGGCGTCATCGGCGAACTCCACCTAGGCGGCGCCAGCGTAGCCCGCGGCTACCTGAACCGCCCCGAACTAACCGAGTCGCGCTTCATCGAAGACCCGTTCAGGGGCAGCAACTCTAGGCACGGCAGCGCCCAGTCCGACGGTGCCGGTCCCGGCAAACCCCGCCTATATAAGACGGGCGACCTGTGCTACCGCCGTCCGGACGGGTCGATCATGTTCGTCGGTCGGATCGATCACCAGGTTAAGCTCCGGGGCCTGCGCATCGAACTCGGCGAGATCGAGACCACCCTGACCGCCCATCCCAAGGTCGACAAGGCCGTCGTTCTGGTCACGACCAGCCCCGCCGGCGACAAGGACCTCACCGCCTATCTGTGCCCGGTCGACGGCCACAACCCGAACCTGGCCGAAATCCGCGCCAATCTGGCCGCCAAGCTGCCGGCCTACATGATCCCGGCCCAGTTCGTCACTCTGGCCGACTTCCCGCTGAATCCCAGCGGCAAGGTCGACCGCCGCGCCCTGCCCGCACCCTCCTATCCCGGAACCCTCTCTCCCGGAACCGCCAAGCCCGGAATCGCCGCTCCAAGAACCGGTGAGACCACCCGGCCGATCGACCCGGTCAGCTCGGACGTGCCCGCGACGCCGACCGAGGCCATCCTGTCCCGCCTCTTCGGCTCCGTCCTGAACCGCCCGCCGGTCAGCCCAGCGGCCAGCTTCTTCGACAGCGGCGGCAACTCGCTCCAGGTCATGCGCCTAATCGACCTGATCGCCGACGAGACCCAAGCCGACCTGACGCCGGCCGCCGTGTTCCTCAACCCAACCCCGCGCGCCCTAGCCGCCGAGATCGACGCCGCCGCACGACCGGACTGCGCGACGAACCTGATCGACGCCGCCGTCCCGCCGGGCCTAACGCTCCTCGCCCCTGCCTCCGGCCCTTCCCCTGGCTCCGGCCCTTCCCCTGGCTCCGGCCCTTCCCCTGCCTCCGCCCCTTCCCCTGCCTCCGGCCACCCGCCGCTGATCCTGATCCACGCGATCGGCGGAACCATCTTCGACTACACCAAGCTCGCCACCGACCTCGCCGACGCCTATACCGTCTACGGCCTGGAGGCCCCGGGCCTAACCTCGCCAGGTGCCACGCCCGCGTCGCTCGCCGACCTCGTCGACCGCTATCTGGACATCATCAGGGCCGGGTTCCCCGATGGCCCGTACTGGCTCGGCGGCTGGTCGATGGGCGGTGTCATCGCCTACGAGATTGCCCGCCGACTAGAGAAAGACGGCGCTGCGGTCCGTCTCCTCGTGATGCTCGACGCTCCTTTCGCTATGCCCGATGATCGCGCCCTTGACGAGGACACCATCGCCGCGCAGTTCCTCGATGACGCCACTCTAAGCCTGGGCTCCGACAGTCAGTCCCGGCCCGATCCGGCGACCACCCCGGCGGCCGAACAACTCGCCTGGCTGGCGACGCATCTGCTCCAGAGCACCGGCCCAGCCGCCGACGCGTCGGCCGACTCTGACGAGGTAGCCGACCTCACCGTACGGCTCAGGCGCAGGTTCGACGTGTTCCGCACGCACTGGCAGATGATGACCGGCTACCAGCCTGAACCATCTCCGGCAGTGCTAGCACCGGCGCTGATCGTCAGCGCGAATGACTCCCCGAACGCTCCGACCAGGGACCTCTGGCCCAAGGTACTTGCCGGCCCGGTCACGACGATGCCGGTCGACGGCGATCACTACACCTTCTTGCGCCCGCCCGTCGTGGACGAGATCGCCGTCTCGATCAAGCAAGCGGGCGATTCGACGTAGCCAACAGCGCCCTAAGGCGCTCGAAGACCCGAAGTTTGGGCATTGGGGGGAAGGTCAATGCTGACAGCCAACCAACGCGACGCCTTAGCCGCCCGCTTACGCCAGGGCCGCGACGGCCCTTCAGCAGCCATTCCGCCCCGCCCGGCCGAACTGCGGGACCTCCCGCTCTCGTTCGCGCAAGAACAACTCTGGTTCCTTCACCGGTTCGCCCCAGGCCAGTCGACGTACAACGTCCCGCAAGCGCTGAGCCTATCCGGCCCGCTCGATGTCGCCGCATTGGAGGAGGCACTGGATGCGCTGGTAGCCAGGCACGAGGCCCTGCGCACCAGGCTGGTCACCGGCGACCGAGGCGACCCGATCCAGGTCATCGACCCGCCCGCGCCGCTGCCGATGAAGGTCACCGACCTGCGCGACCAGCCGCTGGCCCAGATGCGCCAACTCGCCCAGGCCGAGGCGGTCAAGCCGTTCGCGCTCGTTGGCGGACCGCTGATTCGGGTCCGCCTTTACCGGCTCGCCGAAGGCGATCATGTACTGCTGCTCGTTATCCACCACGTGATCTTCGATGGCTGGTCAGCCCGCGTCCTGCTGCACGACCTGGCCGCCCTCTACGAGCAGCAGATCACCGGCGGGCCCTCCGGCCTGACCCAGCTGCCGATCCAATTCGCCGACTACGCCCTATGGGAACGCCAACGCGAACGAGGCGGGCCAGCGCACAGCGAGCTGGAACAGTACTGGCGCCAGACCCTCGCCGAAGCGACGACCGTGCACTTTCCAACCGACCGGCCCCGCCCGATCAGTGATGACGGCGACGGCGGACTCGCCGAGCATCTCATCGACGGCGAACTACAAGACCAGTTGCGAGACCTCAGTCAGCGCACGGGATCGACTCTGTTCGTCATCCTCCTCTCCGCATTGCAGGCGCTCCTGTTCCGCTACACGGGCCTGGTCGACCTAACGGTCGGCACCGTGACCGCGAACCGGGCAAGACCCGAACTCACCCCGCTCATCGGCTTCCTCGTGAACACGCTACCGATCCGTACTGACATTTCCGGCGACCCGCCGTTCTCCGAACTGATCGAGCGCGTCCGGCAGGCAACGATCGGCGCCTACGCCCATCAGGACCTGCCCTTCGCCAAGATCGTCGCCGCCGCGCGAGTCCCCCGCGACCCGAGCCGCGCCCCGCTCTTCCAGATCGCCCTGACCTACGCCGAGCGCGACGAGACCCCAGTGCTCGCGGGCGGCGTCCGGTTCGCACTGTCTGACCTCATCGTCGGCATCCCCGCCGCGAAGTTCGACCTGGATTTCTCGATCGAATCGCGCGGCCACGGCCTATGGATCGAGTGCTCCTACAAAGCCGCCCTGTTCGACGCCGGGACAATCGCGCGGCTGCTAGTCCACCTGGAGCGGTTGCTTCGCGGCGCGGCCAGCAATCCGAAGGCCCGCCTATCCGAACTCCCGCTGCTCACCGAATCCGAGCTAGCCAGGGAACAGTCCAGTTGGAATCCAGCCCCGACACCGCCGTCCCAGGGCTGCGTCCACGAAGCCTTCGAACGCCAAGCCGCCGCGACCCCGGACGCCACCGCCATCGAGTTCGGCGCCGAACGCATCAGCTACGCCGGACTCAACCTCCGGGCCGATCAGCTCGCCCACCGACTCCGCACCGCCGGCGTCGGCCCGGACGTCCTGGCCGCCGTCAGCCAGCAGACCGGCCCGCGCCGCCTAGCCACGCTGCTCGCGATCTGGAAGGCCGGCGGCGGCTACCTGCCCCTCGATCCGGCTCTTCCTGCCGACCGGCTGGCGTTCATGATCGCCGACGCCAATGTACAGGTCGTCGTCACGGACGAGCCAAGTGCCGCCAGCCTGCCGAAGACCGCAGCCACCGTCATCAACCTCGACACCGAACCCATCGACCAGACCGAAGATCGCCCCGCCCGCAGCCGAGCAAGACCGGCCAACATCGCCTACGTCATCTACACCTCGGGCTCGACGGGCCAGCCCAAAGGCGTCGTCGTCGAGCATCGCCAGGTCCTCAGCTTCCTCACCAGCGTGATCGACCTGTTCGATATCGGCCCAGACGACTCGGTCCTGCAGTTCTCATCCCTCAGCTTCGACGCGTCCGTCCAGGAAATGTTCATGCCGCTGCTGGCGGGCGGTCGCGTCGTACTCGCACCGCCCGACACCCTGCACTCTCCGCGCCGGCTGATCTCGCTGCTGTCAGACCACGCCGTGACGGTCGCGGTGCTCACTCCCTCCGTGATCAGCTTGCTCGACGACATCAACCTCGACGGCACAGGACTCGGCGGCAAAGAACCGGGCGGCCCAAACCTAGGCGGCACAGCACTCCCCGCCCTGCGAGCCCTGGTCTCCGGCGGCGAGGAACTCCCCTCAGACCTGGCTGCTCGCTGGCTGCGGCCCGGCCGCCTGAGGTTCGTCAACGACTACGGCCCGACCGAAACCACGGTCAGCGCGGTCTGCCACGAACTGACGGCCCGCACGCCGCTACCGCCCCCGATCGGCCTTCCACTGCCGCACTGCCGCGCCTACCTACTCGACCAGCACCTGAACCAGGTCCCAATCGGCGTCACCGCCGAACTGCACCTCGGCGGCACCGGCGTCACCCGCGGCTACCTGAATCGCCCCGGCCTGACCGCCCAACGATTCATCCCCGACCCGTTTCACCCTGGAGGCCGCCTCTACCGAACCGGCGACCTCTGCTTCCGCCGCGCCGACGGAACGATCGTGTTCGCCGGCCGCGCCGATCAGCAGGTCAAGCTCCGAGGCCTGCGGATCGAACTCGGCGAGATCGAGGCGGCAATCGCCGCATTCGCGCAGGTCCGCCAGGCGCTGGTCACGACCTTCACCAACCAGCAGGGAGAAAGGTTGCTGGTGGCTTACATGTCGCCGCACCATGGCCACCACGTGGACGAACCCGAGCTACGCAAGCACCTGTCAGCCACCCTGCCCAGCTACATGATCCCCGCGCACCTAATCACCCTGACCGAGTTCCCGCTAACCGTCAGCGGCAAGGTAGACCGCCAGGCCCTCCCGGCACCAGCCAACTCGGCGCCCGCCAACCCGGCGCTGACCCAGTCCGAACGGCGCGTTACTCAGACGGAGGCCGTGCTTACCGAGCTCTTCGCCTCCCTACTCAATCAGCCGCAGCTCGGTCCGACCGACAACTTCTTCACCAGCGGCGGCACCTCCCTTCAAGCGATGCGGCTCGTCGATCTCATCGCCACGCGACTCGGGCCCGACCTATCCCCTGCCGCCGTCTTCTTGCATCCGACCCCTCGCGACCTAGCCGACAACCTTGGACCCAGCCCGTCGAGAACATCTAACCTGACCCCACTGACAGTCGATCTTGATCGCCCGCCGCTGGTCTTGATCCACGCCATCGGCGGTACGGTCTTCGACTACTCCAAGCTCGCCGCCGACCTGGCCGGAACCTTCGCCGTGTACGGTCTCCAGGCGCCGTCGCTGACCCAGCCGGACCTGGCCCATCCAGCCACCGTTGCTGATCTGGCCGCCCAGTACGCCGACCTGATCCGAGCCGGCCAGCCAAAGGGACCCTACGTTGTTGGTGGCTGGTCGATGGGCGGCGTCCTGGCCTACGAAATCGGCCGCCGTCTCGAATCCGCCGGTGAACGCGTCGCCCTGCTGGCTCTGCTCGATCCTCCCTATGCCGTTCCGCTCGGCACCGAACTCTCCAGCGCTCAGCGGACGGCCCAGTTCGTGGCCGACGCCGCCGCGAGCCTCGGCCACCACGAGGAGGGCCGGCCCGATCCGGAAACGACGAGCCCAGCGGACCAACTCAACTGGCTAGCCAGCACCATCGACGACGCCAATCCCGAACTGATCGCGCAGCTCACCCGGCGATACGATCTCTTCGCCGCGCACTCCCGGTTGCTGGCCGGCTACCAGCCAGAACCGGCCACGACGATCCGCGCCGCGACCGTCCTGGTCAGCGCCAGCCGCTCACTGAACGCCCCCGGCACTCCGTGCTGGCTTCGCCATTTGAGTGGCCCGGTGCACCAGGTAGTCCTAGACAGCGACCACTATGAGTTCCTGCGGCCACCGCTCAGCGCCGAGGTCGCCGCAGCGATCACGCAATGGCGCGAAGCTGAGCATGGTGAAAGGAGCGCGTCCATTGACTGGTAGCAGATCGCCACTGCAGAACCGGGTCCTTCCGACCGGAGAGATCGTCGCCGATCCCGGCCGCGGCTTGCTGATGGGCAACCGGGGCTGCATCCACAATCCTGACCGCACCCTCGGCGTGACCCGCTGGCGCACCAAGATGTGGATCGCCTGCGTCCTGGAATGGCGCGGCTGGAAGCGAGACGTGATGCCACCGGGCCGCTGGACGGCCCTGTTCTTCCTAGACGAGGCGACAGCCCTCTCAGCCGGCCACCGCCCCTGCGGCTACTGCCGCCGAGCCGATCACCGCTGGTTCGCCGCAAGCTGGCAGGCGGCGAAGGACCAAGCCGTCCAGCCATACGCCTGGGAAATGGACGTCGCCCTGCACGCCGAACGCGTCGTCAGCCGCACCAGGGCAAAGATCACCCGACCGGCTATCCTCGCCGACCTGCCCGATGGCGCCATGGTCGACTATCTAGGTGAACCGGCGCTGGTGTCCGGCGGCAGTCTGCTGCCCTGGTCCTTCGGCGGCTACCGCGATCCGGTCCGGGTCAGCCCCGATACGACCGCCGACCTGCTCACTCCCCCGTCGATCGTCGGCGTCCTGAAGGCCGGCTACCGGCCACTGGTACATCCGAGCGCAGGCCCCACCTCGATGCGGTCATTCGCTGCCGATACCACGCAAATGACGCCTTCTTCGACGTAACGCCGGTTGCAGGGCGTAGCCTGCTGAGGTCTTAGCGTGCGGGAGGAGCGGCCGTGGACCGGATCGTCTGCTCGTGGTGCCAGTATCAAGACGATGTTTCCCGAACGACCTGCTCGACGTGCGGGGCACCGCTCGACGTCGCCAACGTCGTCTCCAGGGCAGGCTGGCGGGCGGCGCCCAGGCTCCGCGAGATGACCGAGTTCCGGGTCGGCAACACCAGCAGCACCTGCCAGGTCTCCGGTGAGGTCGTCCCGGTCGCCGAGTTTGCCCTCACCGAGCATGACCGGGTGTTCTTCGAGCAGCACACCGTGCTCTGGAAGGAGCGACTGGTTTCCCTGCACGGGCAATCGCTCGCGACCAAGAACAAGCGGCGAATCGCGGGGATGCCCTATGCCGTCGTCCAGGCTCAGGGCCCGGGACGCATCGCTCTGACCAGGGACGCCTCGGGCGAACTGGTGGTGCTCCCGCTGCACCCCGGCATCGAACTCGACGTGCGGGGCCACTCCTTCATCGCAGCGTCGATGAACGTGAGTTATGACTTCATCAGGATCACCGGTCTGGCCAACGTGCTGCACGGCGGCAATGGCATGTACATCGACCGGTTCGTCGCCCGAGATACGCCTGGCCTGCTGATCCTGCATGGGAACGGCAACGTGTTCGATCGGCGTCTGGCCCAGGGCGAAGCGATCCAGGTCGAGCCGGGCGGCTTTCTCTACAAAGATCCCTCAGTCACGATGAACACGGTCAAGGTGCCGCTGGGCGGAGGCTTCGGCCACCGGAACGCCTACATGGCCGAGTTGGCCGGTCCCGGCCGGGTGGGAATCCAGTCGATGTACGTCCACCACCACACGGACTGAGAGCGGAGCCAAGATGAGCGACTATGTCTGCCCTTACTGCCGCCTCGGCTCCGACGCCAGCGCGCCTGCCTGCCCGAACTGCGGGGCTCCGGTCGACGTGCGCGAGGTCCGCGACCGTTCCGGATGGGTCGAGCAGCCTCCGATTAAGGACCAGGCGCGCATCCAGTTCGGCCGGTCGCAGTGCCAGATCTCCGGTAACTACGTGCCGGTGGCGGAGATGGATCTGGCCCAAGGCGACAACGTCTACTTCTCCCACCACGTGCTGCTGTGGACCGAACCCGGCACTCAACTCGCCGCCCGGCAGATGGCCAAGGGCTGGGACCGGCGGCGAGCGGGAATGCCGCTGGTGATGATGGAGGCCAGCGGGCCAGGGCGAGTCGCCTTTTCCGACGATGACCCCGGCGAGGTCATCGCCGTTCCATTGCAGGCCGGAAGGGCGATCGATGTCGTCGAGCATCACTTCCTCGTCGCGACCAGCGCCGTCACCTACGACTGGATCAGGTCGGGCGTCTGGTTCACGCTCGGTACCGGCAGCGACAAGGAGTGGTTCCACCCGCTCGGCATCTACCTGGACAGGTTCACCGCGAACGAGCACGGGTTGCTCCTGCTTCACGCCCGCGGCAACGCGTTTATCCGGGATCTTGACGACGGAGAGCGGATCTACGTCGCCGCCAGGGCGCTGGTCTACAAGGACCGGTCCGTGCAGATGAACGTCCACCTGGAGCGCCCCTCATCGCCCAACCACCACTGGCGGCTAATCCAGATGGTGCGCCTGGTCGGACCGGGCCGGATCGCGATCCAGTCCAAGTACGGCTTCGAGCCAGAAGAACACTGGGGCTGGAACGAGATCGGCCCCAGCGGCACCTGGAACAACTGGAACGGCGAGCCATCTCGCTGGCGGCCGAAGATCGCGGACCGGGAACCGTGAGCGGACCGGGAACCATAAGGGGCATCTCGGCCGACCACGCCGACTAGGCTCCCTGAATGTGATACCGGCACCAGACATTCCCGGGCACACCGTCACGGGCGTGCTCGGTTCCGGTGGTTTCGCCACCGTGTACCAGACCTGGCAAGAGGCGGTTGGTCGCGAGACGGCCGTCAAGGTAGACAGCCGGGTGCTGCACACCGACCGCGACCAGCGGCGGTTCTTCCGCGAGGTCAACTCGGCCGGACGGCTGTCCGGTCACCCGCACGTCGTCGACGTCTACGACGCGGGCACCTTGCGCGACGGCCGGCCCTTCCTCGTCATGGAACTGTGCCCGGACGGCTCGCTCAATGACGAGCTGCGGCGCAACGGGCCGATGAACCCGGAACTGGTGTGCCGGATCGGGACCAGCCTGGCCGACGCGCTCTCGGCGGCTCACTCGGCGGGCATCCTGCACCGCGACATCAAGCCAGCGAACATCCTGATCAACCGATTCGGAGTGGTCGGCCTCTCGGACTTCGGCCTGGCCTCGATCATCGCGGCCAGCGGGGAGCAGTCGGTCAGCCGGGACGCGCTGACTCCGGCCTACGCGCCGCCAGAAAGCTTCCATGAGGCCGAGCCGACCGCGTCCGCCGATCTCTACTCGCTGGCCGCCACCTTGTATGCCCTGATGGCGGGCCGGCCGCCGCGTTTCCCGGCCGGGTCGAAAGCGCCGGGCATGGCCACCATCCTGGCGCTGCACGGCGAGCCGGTCGCCGATATTCCTGGTGTGCCGCCGTCGATGATGTCGATCTTGCGCCAGTGCCTCGAAGCCGATCCGGCCCGGCGGCTGCCAAGCGCCGCCGTCCTGCGCGATCAGCTGGGCGGACTGCTCGGCCAGCCAGCGCGCGGAACGAGCGGCCTAGGGTTGGCCCCGCTTCCGGTCAGGCCAGCCGCCGACGCAGCGCCACCGCTCCAAGACACCGCGGTCGGCCACTCAGGCACTTCGGGCCACCCGAGCACGTCGGGCTACCCGAGCCACCCGACCCCGTCCGGCCCCGTCCCGGCGAACACCTCGCCAACCGCGCACCTGCAGAACCCGGGCGCACCGCCCGCCCCGTCGGTCAACCAGCCCCACCCCACCTGGGACCCGGGACGGTCAGGACAAGCAACGGCTGGTTACGCCACCGGCCCGACTTCCCGGTTTCAGGACGCGCGCTCGGGCGGCGGGAACCTATTCTCGACCGCCCTGCACGGCTGGCGGCTGACTGGCCTGGCCACGGCCGTCGGCGGCGGCCTCGCCCTGCTCGCACTCGCCGCCGTGCTCGTCGGCAATCATTTCCTGTCCACGAGCAGCGGCCCCACCGGCACCGGTTCGTCCGGCCCGACGGCCTCCAGCGGCTCCTTCGGCATCGCCACCACGACCAGCAACTGCCCGGCCGCCGCCGTACGTGGAGCCGGCGCGCAATGCCCGGCCGCACCCGAATGCTGGGCTGGCCTCGCCAATATCGAAGGGACCGTCACGATCAATGTGCTGCCCTGCGCCGGTCCGCACATCTACCAGACTTTCGCGATCGGGATCATGCCCGCCAACTCAGCCACCTTCAACTCCAACGTCCTGATAAACGACCCGACCGTGCGGGCCGTCTGCTCCAGCACGGTGATGCTGAAGTCGCGAGTCGGCCAGGCGGCAAAGGTCCCGCTACGTAAGTGGGACATCGAGCTAGTGCCGCCCGACGAGGTCCAATTCGACAACGGCGTCCGCACCTACCGTTGCGTCGCCAGGGATACCGGCCTGGGCGGCGTGACCGGCAGCCAGTTCGGCCCGTAAGACTGGGCCGGCCTAAGCCTGAGCTTGGGCGACGGCAGCCGCCCTTTCGAGAAGCAAGGGCATCAGCTTCTCCCGCCACCAATCGAGGCAGACCATCCCCCTGGACATGCCGCCCTCGTTGAACTGCTCGCGGTAAACCGACGGAGCCGGGTCGGCCAGGTCGACCTCGGCCAGCTCGGCAAAGGTCGAGCGCAGCAACCGGGAAACCTCTTCCGGCGAGTCCGGGAGCTCGACGTCGGCCAGATGCTCTTTCATCGCGCGCCACAGCGGCGGGTCGCCGCGCAGCCCCCACCGAGGCTCGGGCTCGAACAGCGCAGCTACCTTCATGATCGTCACTCCTGACCCGGCCCGGTAATTCCGAACACCCGCTCGGCGCTACCGTGCAGGAACAACTCGGTCGTCTGGCCGTCGAGAGCCAGGTTACCCACGTGAGCCAGGCAATCCACCGGCGGCCAGGCCGGGTGATTGGAGCCGAACAGCACCTTCCGCCGGCCGTGGCCGTTCTTTGCCGACCGCGTGATCACCATCGACTATCTAGCTCTCGAGTTTCGCCTGGCGTAGTTCTTTAAGAGCTTTCAGGAAGAAAGCTTTGCGGGGGTTCGTTTCCCCGGCTGTCGGGACAACTCTCGGAAGGACCGACTCATGAACGACGTCCCTGTGGCTTGCTCGCTCGACGCCAGCGACCTCACCAGCCGCATGAACCGCTGGAACGCCCTCACCGACCAGGCCAAGCCGGTCGTGACCAGGACGAACACGGGCCTTAGGGTAGCTTTCTCCAAAAAACCAGGCATTGCCGACGAACTGGCCGAGCTCGCCGCACTCGAGCGCGATTGCTGCGCCTTCGCTTCCTGGACAGTTCGTCAGGATCTCGACACCGTCGTCCTCGACATCAGTGCATCGAGCGCGGAAGGAGTGGCCGTCGTCCAAGACATGTTGTTTACTTCGTCGGCCTGACCTGACCTACTTCTCGCAGGTGAACTGGCCTGTACTACAGTGCGTATGCCTCCGGCTTGGCTGGTATCGAGTCGAACTGGGCGCCGGTCCAGTTCAGCAGCCTCACCGTCGGCTAGGAATTCGCCGCCTGCCTTCCTCAGGCTAGCGTTCCGTGCGCGACCAATGCCGTGACTACGAGGACGACGAACGCCACGGTGAACGCGAAAGAAATCACCTTCACCAGCAGCGCCGCCATCGTGTTGACGAACCTGACGATTGTCGGCACGACGGTGATCGTCGCGATCGTCAGCATTGCAAACGCGGCGATGATCAGCATGAGCACCAGCAGCACGGACATAATTCCTCACCCCCTTTCTCACCCTGCTTACAGAGTGCCGGCTGCCGGTTACTTTGACCACGCAGTTAAGGCCACATAAGACCCACAGCTCACCTGCGGGTGCCGCCCGCTACGCCCCTCGCCCGCCGCATACCGCGCAGGTCGGTCAAGGACCTAAAGGGTGTTAGGGGCCTAGATCAGCAGGCTCAGGGAGTCGTCCTCGGGCTCACTCGCCAATTGCTTCAGCAGGGCGTGCTCTACGAAGTAGGCCAGGGAGGCGTAGCCGCGCCAGACCCGGCGCCATTCGCGGTCGACGGCCGCGTCCCCGAGTACTCGACGGACCTCGTCCAGGTAGGCGACGATGATGTCGGCCGCCTGCCGGCTGTGGCCGGCCGAGATGTTGTCGATGGTCAGGTGCGCCTGCTCGTAGCAGTCATCGAACCCGTAGTGGTTCAGCTTCTGCACTTCGTGCAGCCGCAACTCGCCGAGCCCGAACATCTCGATCGCGAGGTTGTACCCGAGGATCTCGTTGTAGTAGGTGTCGGGGAACAGCGCCATGCACAGTTGGTGCAGCGAGAACCCGTAGAGCGGGTCCGGCAGGTCGCCCTGCTCCATGAACGCCGCGTCCCGGATATGCGGCAGCCGGACGTCCATGCTGTGCAGCGCCCGGTGAATCAGCATGATGTGGTTCTTGCGAAGATCACCGAAGCCCATCTCGTCGGCGTAGATCGAGAACAGCGCGGCGTCGCAGCGACGGTCCGACCGGCCCAGATTGGCGGTGCGATGGATCCACGTGGCGTCGACCAGCGCGCCGAGAGCGTAGGTGGTCTGCAGGAACACGACCTCGTCCCGATCCGGGATCTCGGTCAGCGGCTTATACGGCTTGACCAGCTTGTCCCAGTAGACCTGCTCGGCGCGCGCGTAGAGCGCGTCCGCGCTGTACGGGAAGTACGTCGCGTCGGTGTACCGGCCGCCGGCCCCGCAGGTGAACAGTACCTCCGCCGATGAAAACAGTTCCTCTGCCCGCTGCCTAGCCAGAGGCATGGTGTTCGCGAAGTTCTCGATATTCACTAGACGGTAGAAAAATTTGCGGTCGTCTATTTCGCCAGGGTCGCTGACCACCACGTCCGCCGGCTCGGATGCCTTGATAGCGGCCATCCAGGCGTCGGCCCGCTCATCTCCGACCGTGTTCTGGACGATCTCGATCGGCGGCCGCTCCCCCGCCTGAACGGAGTCGACCCAGCTCGCGAACACGGCCGCCTCGCGCTCGCTGAAGATCCCGAACATCGGGCCGCCGAACTTGTATGCCCGGACGAACGCCGACAGCCCGTCCGGCGTCCGGTGCAACTGCTTGGACTCCCGGAAGTCGGCCAGGAACTCAGCCAGGTCGAGCTCGGGATCGGTGAAGGTCTCGGCTAGCGGCCGGTCACCGACCCTGATGTCCTTGTGATGCCGTCCGGCGAACGGGGCGTGCCGGGCGATCACGGCCGCGACCTTAGACTCCAGCGGCAGATCCGCGTGCCAGGCGGCCAGGTCGACCAGCAACTGGACGTGCTCGCTTTCGAGGTCGATCGCGCGCTGGAGGCCGGCGTGCAGCCGGGCCCGCTCCGCCGGCCCGGCTAGCTCCAGATAGGCCGCGAGCACCGAGCGCAGCTCGGTCTCGCCGATCATCGGGTCCTGGCCGAGCAGCAGGTCATCGACCCCGAGGGTGAGCACGGCGTAGTGGACGCCGACCAGCTCGGGCAGGAAGTTGGCCGGAAGCCGGGACAGCGCCAGGTAGAAGCTTCCGTGCAGCGCCGTGAGCGGCCGGGCATCGGCGGCGGCGAGGAAGTCGGCGGCTGCGATCTCCGGCAGGAACACGCCGTCTTGCTCGAGCCGCTGCCGGCGCCGCCAGTGCAGGGTGCGCCTGGGGTTTGCGCTGCGGGGGTCTGAGGGGGTCGTCCCCCTTTGGCTAGCACCGCCTCGCAGGGTGAAGTGCTGGGCGAACAGCCGGTTCACGATCACGGACGGCTGGGTCGCGGGCTGGCTGAGCACGTCCAGCCAGCAGCCGGTCAGGAAGCCGAGCACGGCCCGCTGGCGCAGCACGGCATCACGCGCGTCGGCCCCGAACCGCCCGACGCCGAGCGACTCGATCGTCGCCGTCAGGTCCGTTCTGACCCCGGCGACGTACTCGGCGATCTCGTCCGCGCTCGCGTCGTCGGCTAATGCGGCCGGATCGGCCGGCCGGCCCAGGAACGCATCGAGTACCCGGCGCGCGACGAGCCAGGTCGATTCGGTTTCCTGGTCCCCGATCAGCCTGGAAAACAATGCGGCGGCCGGTCCAGCGACGATCGAGTCCGCCTCTCGGCTCGCCGCCTGGCTGAACTCGAACGGACGGGCCGGCAGCGCGGCGATCAGATCGGGCGGCTCGAAGAACGATGCTGGAGTCGAGGTCATGATGTGCTTCTCCTCAACAACGCGCCGATCCGTGACCCGGGCACGCTGGACGCGAGCAGGCAGTAACTGCCAGCCGGCAGGTGCCCAAGCCCGTCCCGGTCGACGAGATTGATCAGCGGGTCGGCGGCAAAACAGTGCCCGAGCCGGGTGATGTTGCCCAGGTACAGCTGGTCGGCGCTGAACCCGGCCTGCCGCTCCTTCATCGCGACCAGCGGCGTGAACAGGTTCGCGTGCGCCAAGGCGACCACGTCCCCTAGCTTGATCCCGGCCGCACCGGTCAGCTGCTCGTTCACGTCCTTGGCCAGGTCCGCGCTGATCTGGCTGGTCCACTCCAGCGACGCGGTCTCCTGTGCGGTCGCGCAGCCCAGCAACTCGAATCCAGAGGCCGGTCCAGCCTCAGCAGCGATCACGCACGACGCCGCCCCGTCGCTGAACAGCGCGAACTGCGACATCCGGTCCGCGCCTTCGGCGACCTTGTCGGTGGTGATCACCAGGACCCGCCGGTACCGTCCGCTGACGACCAGCGCCCGCGCGAGGTCGATCCCGGCCAGCAGGTTCACGCACCGGTTCAGGTTCGCCCCGTACGCCGGGATGTCCGCGAGCCCGATGCCGGTGAGCACGTCCGCGACGAACTGACCGTGGCCCTCGGCCGGGCCGGGGATCCGGTTCGAGCACAGGACGAGCGCATCGATCGACGCGGGGTCGATCCCGGCCGTCCTGAGAGTGTCCAGTCCGGTCTGGACCGCCAGGTCCTCAAGCTCCCGGCTGGTCGTCCGGATCGTGCCCCAGCCCCACAGGTCGGCCTTCGGCGCCAGCTTGAAGCGCTTGGCCAGCTCACCGAGGTTGTCGATCGCGGTGTGGTCGACCTCGTGCTCGCCGAGCACGTAAGCCGGGCCGAGCAGGCACACCTTGCCGGCAGTCATCTAGATCAGCTCGACGTGCTGGTCGGCGCGCACGATCTGGCTCAGGATCTCGATGATCGTCTCGGGACGATCGTCGAAATAGAAATGCCCGCCCGAGACCCAGTGCCGGCAGACCGGCTGGCCGAACTCGGCCGCCCACGGGCCAACCGCCTCTTCGCGCACGTGCGGGTCCTGACGGCCGACCACGATCGTCCCCGGCACATCGAGCGCCACCCCCGGAACGTACCGGTATCCGACCGCCATCCGGAAGTCCGCGATCACGCCCGGCAGCAGCAGTTCACGCATCTCGTCGTCGGCGATCACCTCAGCCGACAGCCCGCCGAAGAACCCGACCGCCTCGGCGAACTCCCGCCCGGACAACCTGGCGATGTCCTTGACCCGCTGCGACGGCAGCAGGCTCGGAGCCGAGCAGCCGGAGGCGACGAAATGATGCGGGATCGTCTCGCCGTATCTGGCCAGCTTCCGGCACACCTCGAAGGCGACTAGCGCGCCGAGACTGTGCCCGAACAGGTAAATGGGCCGGCGGTCAGCCCGCGCTGCGGCCGCGATCGCGCGAGCGGCGCCTTCGATGTACTCCCCTATCGTCGGGGCGGGTTCGGCGGCGCGGTGTTCCCGGCCGGGACGGCAGATCGCGACGATCTCGGCGTCGTCGATCAGGTCCTCCTGCCAGTCGAGGAAGGCGCGCGGGCTGCCGCCGGCGTGCGGAAAGCAGAAGATCCGCGCCGACCACGGGTCCATGCCCGGGCGGGTGACGAACCACGGCGAGGCTAGCGAGTCGTTCATCCCTGTGCGATCCCATGCGTAACCGTGCTGGACTGGGTTGGATCTCCCGGCCTGACGTGCAGCTCGCCGCGCGAGGGAAGCATGACCACCGTCGCGACGGTTCGTTCCCGCCTGATGTCCAAGGCACCGGCCACGCAGACCCCGGGCTGGGCGAGCAGCGCGAAGTGCTCCTCTACCCCGGCGCCGGCCTTCGATTCGGCGAAACCAGCGAGACCTGCCTTAGCCGCCTTGAGCCGCTGCTGCGAGGAGTTGCGGGCGAAGACGTTCAGCTCGTCGGCCGGGGCGAAGTCCGGGTGCAGGTAGTGATTGGTGTGCGCCGACTCGACCGCGTCGGTGGCAGCCGTCAGCCGGATCTGGTTATCCAGGATCTCGACGCAGGCCAGGGCGCCGGTGTCGCACAGCGTCAGCGAGCGCGAGCTGGCCAGCGGCAGGGTCGGCAGGATCTCCAGCGCGTGGTCGACGCTGGTCGCGGTGTCGAGCAGGTGCCTGATCGCCAGGTAGGGCGGCAAGCCCGGGCCCCAGGTGCCGCCGAGCACGAGGTTCAGGCCGATGGCCAGGCCGTCGCTGTTGATGCCGAGATAGCCGAGCAGGCCGCCGAAGCTGAGCACGAGCGAGCGCCGGTGTCCCGGGCCTGACAGCTCGATGTCGAGCACGGCGATCTGGTCATCCAGGTTGCCGTTCAGGTCGACGGTCTGGGCTAAGACCGGCGTACCGCCGGGCCCGGCCGACAGGCTGGCGTAGGTTGTGCAGTCGCCCCGGGTAGGAATCTTCTGGAACCCGATCAATTCCCGCCTGGTCTGCAAAAGTAAGGCCTCGGCAGCCGCGAGATTTGCTCCATGAGCGAGCCCGGCGATCTCCTCGCTCAGCGCGGGCGCCGCAGCCGCAATCGCCGCAGAATACTTAGCCAGCGTCGGACTGAGCTCGGCCAGCGACGTCGGGGCAGGCGCGATCTTGTTAATCCGGGTCAAACCATCATCGACGAAATCGCGGAGCGCAGCCGCGCGAGCCTGACCGTGCTGGTAGCCAACTTCGAACGGGTCGCCACTGACCTGGATGAACGGTAACGTCACCGCGCTCATCCGGCTGACTCCGCTGTTGTCCCCACCCACTCGACCTTGGGCTTCGTCAGCAACTGTTGCTTCACGTAGAGCCATTCGGCCTTGAGCACGCTGTAGTACACGGCGTCGCGGCGGCGGCCGTCAGGCATCGGGTTGAAGCTACGCAGCGTGCCCTCTTCGCGAGCGCCGATATTGCACAAGGCGTGCCGAGCCTGGACGTTCAGCTGGTCGGTCTTGAATTCGACTCGCTCGACCCCCATTTCCTCAAAGGCATGCTGCATCATGAGGAACTTGGCCCACCTATTGATGCCCTTGCCCTGAGATCCGATCCCGAGCCAGGACCAGCCAATTTCGAGCCGTCGGTCTTTCTCGGCCAGATTACCGAAGCTCATGCTTCCCGCTGCCGCGCCCGTGCTCTTATCGGCTATGTAGTAGGCGATCCTCGTACCCGCCTTCAAATCGTTAAGTCCCATATCAAAAAACACGTCGAAATCGGCTTCGTCCGCGATCCGGAAGGGGAAATACCGCCAGATCCTCGCGTCGATCGCGATCGCCTTCAGCGCGGCCCGATCCCCCGGTTGAACCGGCCGCAACAGCACGTAATCGTTCTCCAGCGGCACCGCGGCCAGTTCCGCCCAGCTCATGCCGAATCCGCCCCGTTCGCAAATTCGGACAAGGCGTTGACCACGTCGCGCACCGTACGCATTCGTGCCACATCGGGCTCGGTGAACTCGGCCAAGCTCACGTTCGTGTCATCACAGACCGACATAAGGAAGATCACCTTGTTGAGTGACGTTAAGCCGTAGACCTCGGCCATATCGAGGTCGGGATTGATGTCCGCTGCCTCAGCATCAGATTCAAGCACCCGCACCAGGCCGTCACGAACCACAGCCTCGATATCCATAACCAATCTCCTCACCCTTCGGGAAGAACATCCGCCTCCCCGAACGGCGCTTTATCGGCTTGGGCCAGTAATGTAGGTTGCCTTCGCGGTCCTATTTATTATCAGCGGTTATCATGTGTAACAATAAATCACAATTTAACCTTGCACTTCGATGCTAGTATCAGGTCACACCAGTGTCAACGGACCCGATTACCGTCCGCCACGCCCAAGTCCGGCCAGGCTACTGTTTATCCCGTGGACGGGACCCCCTGGGGGCCGCTGAGCCTCCCCGAAGCCGGCGCGTTCCCGGCCGAAGGCATCTGCCACCTCTGGCCAACGCCGACGACGAACGCGGACCGTTACCAGGCGTTGCTGGACCAAGCCGAGCTTGAGCGGGCCGATCGCTACCGGGTCGCCCACGCCAAAGACACCTTCATCGTCTCCCGCGCCGCCCAGCGCCTGGTCCTGGCCCGCTACCTAGGCTGCCCTCCCGCCGACATCAAGGTCGCCCGAGACTGCAAGCACTGCGGCTCCGCCGACCACGGCCGCCCGTACATCGCCGGCACCACGCTCGACTTCAGCGTGTCGCACTCCAAGGGCTGGCTGCTGCTCGCCGTCGTAGCGTCAGGCAAGGTCGGCGTCGACCTCGAAGCCGTATCGGACCGCGCGGCCCAGGACCTGCCCGACCGCATCTTCGCTCCGGCCGAACAACACCAGTTCCTGCTGGTAGACCGATCTCAGCGAGCCGCCCATTTCATGAAGATCTGGACCCGCAAGGAAGCAGCGGTCAAGCTAACCGGCCACGGCCTGGCCGCCCCCCTGTCCGACCTCGACGTAACCGGCCCCACCGTCACCGTCAGCCCCCCACCCCCCAGCTGGCCTCAGCGCCCCATCCACCTCACCGACCTCCCAACCCAGGCCGACCTGGAGCCAACTCCCGCCGCCATCAGTGCCGCCGCCCCGACCTTTCGCGCCGCCCTAGCCACCACCGTCCCCATCCGCGCCATCCACCTCTCCGGCCCCATCCCCTCACCCGAACTCAACAGCAACGCCGACCCGGAGTAGTCGCCATAGGTGCCTTCAGCAAACGGTCGGCGCCCAAGTACCCCATCGGCACCGAAGTACCCCATAGGTTCACGAGTCCCACTACCGCATCAGTCACCAGTCACTCCGGCCCCGCCAGTCGATCTCCGCCCCGCCCATTCAGCGCCAGGTCGGCCGACTCTTCCCGGGTTAGGGACCTCTTTTCCCGGGTCCGGACGTCTTTTACCGGGTTAGGCACTTCCAGATCGCCCTAAACCGGATAAATTTCTGTCCTAACCCGGTAAAAGAGCGCGCAACCCGGTAAGAGTGATCCCTAACCCGGGAAGAGTGGGGCACGCGAGGCCGGACTGTCAGAAGCGGAGGGCAAGCTCGCCGGGCATCTATGTCAACGAGGTTGGCCGATTCCGGCCGGACAGCGGCGGCAGGCCGGCGGACTTGTGACGGGAGCGGCCCGCGCCTCTGGCTAGCCAGGCCCGCGCGGTCGCTCGGCTGGCCCCTGCCCACCTAGCCGAATGCGTCAATGCGAACGGCATTAACGCCAGAGCAGCTACACCGGGACATCGTCGCTAACTCGGCGGAGGGGGTCTTGGCGACCGCGGGCCGACGTTGCTGCGGCGACCGGGAATGCCGACCGGCCGGTACGGCTTGGATTAGGGCGTGACCACACCAACCGAGTCGTTGCCGCTGGCTGTGCTGGACTTTGTCGGGATTGAGTACGGGGAGAGCGCGGCGTCCTCGGTCGCCGGCGCCGTCGGGATCGCCCAGGCGGTCGAGGCCGCCGGGTACCGCCGGTACTGGGTCTCCGAGCATCACAACATGACCAGCCTGGCGTGCAGCGCCCCCGAGTTGCTGATCGCGCACGTCGGCGCGCAGACGTCGACCATCCGGGTGGGCGCGGCCGGGATCATGCTGCCGAACCATGCGCCGCTCAAGGTGGCCGAGACGTTCAGGACGCTGCTGGCCATGTACCCGGGCCGGATCGACCTGGCGCTGGGCCGGGCCCCGGGGACCGATCCGCTGACCGCGCACGTGCTGCGGCGGGGCAAGGTCGTCGATCCTGGCGCCGAATTCCCCGGCCAGGTCGGTGAGCTGCTGGGCTGGCTCGGCGACGGGTTTCCCGAAGGGCATCCGTACAGCCAGCTCGTCGCGGCCCCGGTGATCAGCGAGCAGCCAGAGCTCTTCGTGCTCGGCTCCAGCCAGTACGGCCCGAAGTTCGCGGCCGTCAACGGGATGAGCGCGGCGTTCGCGCACCACATGAGCCCGGAGCTGGCGTTCGAGGTGCTAAGGGACTACCGCGCGTCGTTCGAGCCGCGCTCGCCCGGAGCCGAGCCGTACTCGGCGATGTCCGTGCTGGCGTTCGCGAGCGAGGACGAGGAGGCGGTGATCGAGTTCGAGGCGGGCTGGACGCTCACGATCGCCAACCTGCGCCGCAACATCCGTGAGCCGCTGCGCCCCGAGCAGGTGCGCGAGCTCGCCGGGTCCGAGCAGTTCAGGTCGAGGCGGACCGACGACGGCAAGATGGTGACCGGCGAGCCGAAGCACGTCGCCGAACGGCTGCTCGAGATGAAGGAGCAAGCGCAGGCGGACGAGATCGTCGTGGTGACCCCGAGCGTGAGCCGCGACCGCCGCAAGGCCAGCTACGCAGCCCTAGCCGACGCCTGGCGTCGAGCCGCCGGTACGGTCGGTCCGTGACTACGACAATCCTGCCCGGCGGCCAGATCTGGGACCCGTCGACCCGCCCGTCCGGGCCGCCGGCGCCGGACGGCCACGTGTACACGGCACGCGGTCGGGCCATCGGACGGCATCTCGCCCAGGTCCATGATCACCTGCGCGGCGAACTCGATCAGATCCGCGAACTCCTCCGCCAGGTCAAGCAGGGCGCCGCCTCGGTCAGCCGGGCCAGGGAGGCCATCAACGAGATGACCATGCGGCAGAACAACTGGACGCTGGGCGCCTATTGCGCCTCCTACTGCGCGATCGTGACCGGGCATCACGGCCTGGAGGACACCGCCGTCTTCCCGCACCTGCGCAGCCGGGATCCCAAGTTGGCGCCGGTCATCGACCGGCTTGAGGCCGAGCACGTGATCATCCACGACGTCCTGGCCGACCTCGACCGCGTCCTGGTGAACCTGGTGACCAGCCCCGGTGACTTCGGCGAGCTAGAGACGGCGATCGACACCCTGGCCGACACGCTGGGTTCGCACTTGGATTACGAGGAACGCGAGATCACCGAGCCGCTGTCCAGGCTCGGCTTCTACGCGGGCCAGCTGTAACGAGACCGCCTACTTCACTCCGAGGATCTCGCCGTGCGGGATGAAGAACCAGGCATCCTCGCTGGCCCCCCACCGGAGCCAGGCGCGCGCCAACCGCTCGAGGTCCTCCCTGGTGGCCAGGCCGTGCTCGACAGCGCGGTCGCCGAACGGCGAGTCGGTCAGCCGCTCAGCCCACGCCGCTGACCACCACGACCGGCCGTCCGCGCCGGTGTAGCACCACGAATTGCCCGAGGCCTCGACCTGGCTGAACCCGGCCTGCCGAGCCCAGGCCAGCAGGTGCCGGCCCGCGTCCGGCTCGCCGCCGATCGCGCGGGCGACCCGCCGGTACAGGTCCAGCCACTCGGCCATTTCCGGGTCCTCCGGGGCCCAGATCATGCCGTCGTAGTCGGAGTCCCTGGCCGCGACGACGCCGCCTGGGCGGCAGACCCGCCGCATCTCGCGCAGCGCCGCCACCGGGTCGGCGAGGTGCTGCAGCACCTGATGCGCGTGCACCAGGTCGAACGTGTCGTCGTCGAACCCGAGCCGGTACGCATCGCCGACCCCGAAGCTGATGTTGGCCAGGCCTTGCTCGGCCGCGAACGCGCGGGCCTCGTCCAGCACGCCGGCCGTGCGGTCGATGCCGATCACGTGGCCGGACGGCACCCGGGCGGCGAGGCCGGCGGTGATCGTGCCCGGCCCGCAGCCAACGTCGAGCACGTGAGCCGACGGGGTCAGTCGATCGAGCAGGTACGCGGCCGAGTTCTCGGCGGTGCGCCACCGGTGCGAGCGGAGCACGCTGTCGTGATGTCCGTGCAGGTAGGTCTCTGATTGCGTCGGCATCTGAGCAATTATGCAGCAGGCTCTTCCAGCGGGAAGTTCGCCTCGGCCGCCTGCCCGAGCAGCGCGTCCCGGTCCTCGGGCAGCACGAACCCGGCCGCGATCGCGGAATCGAGCGACTCGGTGAACGCGGCCAGGTAGCCGGACTTATCGCGGTACCGGCGGACCAGCTCATCGACCGGCAGCGGCACCGTCTGGCCGACCAGCCAGCCGAGCAGCTTGCCGGGCGGGCCTTCGCCGCTCAGCGCGGCCACCGGGACATCGACGAGCGGGGTGCGCAACCCGCCGAGCGCGTTGCCGGCCGCGTCACGGGCAATCACCGGCGGCTGCTCGGATTCGAAGGCGATAGGCGGGGCGGGTGACGGTGGCGTTCCGGCGGCGGCCCAGTTGACCAGGGCGCGTAGCGCGGCCCGGATGACGTACTGCTGCGGCCCGGCGTTGATCCGCCAGTCGATGCCGAAGAACTCCGCGCCCGCACCGATCAGGTAATCGTCGGCGTGCGCGGTCCCGGTCATCTCCCACACTCGCAGCCGCTCAGAATCCGGCTGCCGGGCCAGCCGGTAGGCCAGCGGCGGCTGCAGGTCACCCTCGGTCTCGACGACCAGCACCGGCGCCGGGCCGTCATCGCGGATCCGCACGCCCTCAGTCACGTTCGGCGGATCGATGGGCTCGCCCGACAGGGCACCGACTCCGGCTCCACGGCTATGTACGAGAAAACCATCAAATATCGGGGAGAAAGCTTGGACGGCGTTGATGTAGCTCGTGAGGTAGATCGCCGACTGCGACTCGCCAATGGCCAGGACCCGGGCCGGTCTCAGCTCGCCGAGGACCGGCCCCGGCTCCTTGACGGCCTGCCCGATCTGCCGGAACATCTCGAACGAGTACCGGTCACCCGGATGCTCGAGCGTGCCGTACCGCTCGGGGTTGTCGCCCCGCAGCCCGCGCGGGGTGACCCCGGACAGGTTCAGCCTGGCCTGACCGCCCACGACGCCGACCGCCTGGGCCGACACCGCCAGGTACGCGTGCCCGGCCCGCAGGATCTCCGGGTGCAGGAACATCCAGTCCGGGTCGGCCTCGAATCCGCTGGACACGTTCAGCCACTCGATCAGCAAGGTGCCGCTGAACCGCGCGGCGTCGGCCGGGCGACGGACCAGGATCCTGGTGCGGTACGGCTTAGTCTCGGCCGGGATGGCCGTCCAGCGGCCGTCGGGCCCGGCGTCGCCGGTCAGGTCATAGCCGCACGCGGTGCCCTCCGCCAGGAACTCCTCCTCGACGTAACCGCTGGCAGCCAGGTCGACCGCGATCATGGCCGCCGGTTTCGTGATTGTGCCGGCCGTGACCGGACCGCAGAATGTGACCATGCTGTCAATGATGACAGCAGGCCTGACTCGGCCATCGCCGTCCATAACCGGGCGAGGTAGGTTGAGGAAGAAGGTCGCACGTCAAAGGCAGAAGGGCCCCGGGTATGGACAAGACACTCAGCGTTGTAGACACCGAGTTGCTCCGTAAGGATTTCTCCGCCAACCCGGCCTACCGGCTCGCGCAGAACGCGGTCACTCGAGTGTCTGTCGATGATGTCTCGATCAACCGGGACATCATCAACAACACCGACCACGCGGTATCGACCCTGCTCGACGACTGGAAGGTCACCAACCAGGAGCGCAGCGGACGGTGCTGGCTGTTCGCCGGGCTGAACCTGATGCGCGTCGGCGCGATGAAGAAGATGGGCCTGAAGGAGTTCGAATTCTCCCAGAACTACGCGATGTTCTGGGACAAGATCGAGCGGGCCAACTACCTCCTCGAGGCGATCATCGAGACGGCCGACCGGGATCCCGATGACCGGACCGTCGCCCACCTGCTGCGGTCCTCGGCGGCCGAAGACGGCGGCCAGTGGAACATGTTCATCGCGATCGTGAACAAGCACGGCCTGGTGCCGAAGCAGTTCATGCCGGAGACCCAGAGCTCCTCCAACACCGGCCGGATGAACGAGGTCCTGCGCACGCTGCTGCGCCAGGGCGCCAAGTCGGTGCGGGCCGCGGCCGCCTCCGGCGGCGTCGAAGCGGCTCGGGCCGAGAAGGCCGAGGTGCTGAAGGTGGTGTTCCGCGCGCTGTGCATTCACCTCGGCACGCCGCCGGAGCGCTTCGACTGGCAGTGGACCGACAAGGACCGCGCGTTCCACCGCGACGGCGTGATCACGCCGCAGGAGTTCGCCGCCAAGTACGTGGAACTCCCGCTCGACGACTATGTCTGCCTGGTGCACGACCCGCGCCCGACCAGCCCGACCGGCCGGACGTTCACGGTGCAGTACCTCGGCAATGTGCTCGGCGCCCCGCCGGTGACCTACCTCAATGTCGACATGTCGCTTATGAAGAAGATCGCGGCGCAGACGATCGAAGGCGGCGAGCCGGTCTGGTTCGGCTGCGACGTGGGCCAGAACATGAGCAGCGAGTACGGCATCTGGGACAAGAACCTGTTCGACCTCGACGGTGTCTATGACACCAAGTTCACCCTGGACAAGTCCGACCGCCTCATCTACGGCGAGTCCCTGATGACCCACGCGATGCTGTTCACCGGCGTCGACGTGGTCGACGGCACGACGCGCAGGTGGCGAGTCGAGAACAGCTGGGGCACCGACCGCGGCAAAGAAGGCTTCTACACGATGAACGACCCGTGGTTCGACGAGTACGTCTTCGAGATCGCCGCCCGCAAAAACGCCCTGCCGGAGGAACTCCAGGCGGCCCTGGCGACCGAGCCGATCGTGCTGCCCGCCTGGGACCCGATGGGCGCCCTCGCCCGCTAAGTCGCGGTCGTTTCCAACCCTCCTACCCCCGGGAGAACCATTGCTGGATTGGCTAGCACCAGCAGTGCGATCTGCGGACGGCAGTCCGCAGATCGCGCTGCGCAGGTCAGGCAGGGCGGCCATGGTGGCCGCCGGAGCATCGGCATTGGCTCTGGCGGCCGGGTACGCCTTGCCGGCGAGCGCGGCTGGCCCGGTCAGCGCTAAGGCGCGGACCTGGCTGGCTGAGATCAACTACTACCGGACCGGCGCCGGCCTCAAGCCGGTCGCCAGCAACGCCGCCTGGGACCAGGGCATCAAGAACCACCTGAAGTACCTGCAGGACACCCCGCCCAGCCTCATGACCGGTCAGTACGCCAGCGCGCACACCGAGAACCCGAAGAGCAAGTTCTACACCAAGTCCGGCGCGCTCGAAGGCTCGCGCAGTGACCTGCTGCTCGGCGGCGGCGTCGGCACCCCGTTGCTCGACATCGACGGCTGGCTGACGGCGCCGTTCCACGCGATCGGCATGCTCAGGGCCGGCCTGGCCAAGGTCGCGTTCGCGTCTGGCTTCGTCGGGGCCGGCCTCGACGTGCTCGGTGGCCTGAACTTCACGCCCACGACGAAGCCGATCATGTTCCCCGGCCGGAACGTCACGACCAACCTGACCGGGTACTCGGGGAACGAGCTGCCGAATCCGCTGCAGAGCTGTCACTACCCGAAGGCGGCCAAATCCAAGCCGGTCGGCCTGCCGATCATCGTGCTGCTCCCGAAGACCCCGTCGAAGGCGCTGACCGCCACGCTGGCGTTCCCGCACGGCGGCTCGGAAGGCACCGCCGGCCGCGCCTTGTGCCTGGTCGACCAGTTCACGTACCACTCGACGGACAAGGTGTACGGGCCGACCGGTCTGGAGATCTTGAAGGGCGACCGCGCGGTGCTGCTGTTCCCGAGCGGCACGCTGAAGGCCGGAACCTTCAAGGTCACCATCCACAACGGTCCCAAGACCACCCTGACCTGGTCCTTCAAGGTCAAGCCCTAGCTAGCCGCCGCGAGGGCTGGACGGTCGGACGAGCGGGCCGGATAGTCCGCATGGGTGGTCTTTGCCCGAAATCGGACCGGTCGCTGACCGCCGGACGAGCGCCTCATGACACCTGAACGCAGCTCGCCACGGGTGCGCGGCAACCCTTGCGGGCTAACATCTCCCGGCTTCTTGCGCGCGTAGCCGCTTGTCAACATACCGGGGGCAACTTACCCGGTTAACTTCCGCGCGGGCACTTATAGTCCTCTTGGGCTATTCAATGCTTCTAGCGTATTAGTACCCCGTTTAGGTCTATAGAGTTGTTTGCGTTTTTCCTGGCAATTTACCAGGTGAAGACGCAGGTGACAGGCCCGGCGAGAGGCGCGGTTCGGCCCGGTAGCTAGGCGAGGACCTAGGTGAGGCAGGGGCTTGAAGCAAGCGGGCACGCACTCAAGGAAGCGGAAGTTCCACCGGATAGGACGGCACGCAGCCCCCCTTTCCCTGGCAAGGGCGGCGAGGCGAGCAGGCCGGGTGGCCCCGGTGGTTGCCCTGGCCGGCGCCATCGTTACCGCGCCTCAGGTGTACCACGCGGCGACCGCGTCGCCACCCGCGCTGTCGACCGACATTGGCGCGGCGCATCGGACCCACCTGACCGATCCCGGCTCGGGCGGCCACGTCGCCACCCCAGCCCTGCGCTCGCACGGTGCCCAGCCCGCGGACAGCCCCAGGTCGGCGGACCCGAGCGGCCAGCCCAAGCAATCGCGTCAGTCAGCGAAACCGCACGGCTCCGGATCCCCGTCCCCCGGCAAGTCACCGGCACCCTCGAAGCCGGGTCCGAGCCCGAGCCCATCGGCGTCGCCAACCCCGTCCGGCCCGTCCTGCACGGGCACCACCGGCCTGCTGCCTGAGAACTACGGCGCGATCGTGACTTACCTGATGGCGCACGGCTACACCGGCCTGGCGGCCGCCGGCATCGCGGGCAACATCTACCAGGAGTCCAAGGGCAACCCGGAGTCGGTCGGGTCCGGCGGTGGCGGGCTGATCGGGTTCACGCCGCTGCCGTCGGGTTATGTCACCGGCAATGTCAGTGCCGACCTCGTGACCCAGCTGGCCGCGATCGTCACCTACAACCAGCAGTGGTCGCAGTACATCCCGGCCCTGAACGCGGCCAGCAGCGCCAGCTCGGCCGCCTACATCTACATGTCCGACTTCGAGCGCCCCGGCATCCCGGTCGCCGGCACCCGCGAAGCCGCCGCCACCGCCGTAGCCGCCGCCTGCCACCTCTAGCTCTAGCATGCGGAGGTATGGCCGAGACGATCAGCAGCGCCGCCAATCCGCTTGTTAAGCGGATGCGGCTGCTGGCTAACCGCAAGTACCGGCGGGAGCAGGGCGCGTTCGTCGTGGAGGGCCTTCAGCCGGTCTGGCGGGCGGTGACGGCCGGCTGGGACATCGAGGCGCTGATCGTCGATCCGGACCTGCGGCCGGACTCTCCGGCCGCGACGATGGTGGCCGAGCAGGAAGCGCGCGGAGTGCGGGCCGCTCGGCTGACCCGCGACCTGTTCGACCGGCTGTCCAGCCGCGATGGCTCGGTCGGCCTGGCCGCGATCGTCAGGTCACGCAGCACCGACCTCGCCGACCTGGCGGTCACGCCGGGCGCGGTCTTCATCGCGCTGCACCAGATCGGCAACCCAGGCAACCTCGGCACGATCATCAGGACGGCCGACGCGGCCGGCGGCGCGGGCGTCATCTTGCTTGGCGACACCACCGATCCTTTCGCGCCGACCTCGGTCAAGGCCAGCATGGGATCGATCTTTGCCGTCAAGGTTGCCCACGCCAGGGAACCGGGAGACTTCCTGGACTGGGCTCGGACCAACCGCGTCGCGGTTCTGGCCGCCTCCGGCACCGCCAGCGTCGACCACTGGAACGCGAGCTACCAGCCGCCTCTTGCGCTATTGCTGGGCAGCGAAGGCGAGGGCCTGCCGGAAGACCTGCTGGCCGCCGCCGGTCAGCGTGTCAGGATCCCGATGACCGGCACGGCCGAGTCGCTCAACCTCGCGGCCGCGGCGGCGATCTTGCTGTACGAAGTCAGGCGCCCCGCGTTCATCGGCCCTTCACACGGGGATGGAACCCTGTAACCCCCGGGCGCTGCACGCCAGCTCCTGGGATCCGTGGATCGAGCTGTTCGAATCCAGGGGCTATCAGGCGGTCGCACCCGGCTGGCCCGGCGACGGCGCCACGGTCGCGGACTCCCGGGCCAACCCAGACAGCATCGCCGGCCACGGCATCGACGACGTCACCGGGCACTACACCGAGATCATCGCCACTCTGCCGAGCCTGCCGGTGGTGATCGGCCACTCGTTCGGCGGGCTGATCGCCGAGAAGCTGCTCGGCGAGGACCACGCCGCCGCCGCGGTCGAACGCCCTCCACGAGAAGTGGGCCATCCCGGCGCCCGGCAAGCCCCTGTTCGAGGCCGCGGCCGCGAATTTCTCGCTGCACTCTCCGGCCGCGGTCAACACGGACAACGCGACGAGAGGGCCGCTGCTGCTCACCATGGGCGGCCAGGACAAGACCGTGCCCGAGGTGATCACCAAGGCCACGCTGAAGCAGTACCGGCACTCGGTCGCCGAGACGGACCTGATCGAGTTCGCCGATCGCGGGCACTCGCTCACCGTGGACCACGGCTGGCGCGAGGTCGCCGACGCCTGCCTCGATTGGCTCGACAAGCACGGCCTTTAGGAGTGAACTTGATCAAGTCGGCCGCTCGACGCTCCAACCGGCAGCCGGGCGGCCAGTCCTAGATCGAGGGGGCGACCGGGTGGCCACGCCGAGCGGAGCAGCGAGCGCGACCTCAGCGGCAGTCGGCGAACCAGACCTGAGGCTCAAGAGCGGGCCTGGGCGATGGGTGCTGTTCGCGACCGTGCTCGGCTCGGCGATGGCCTCGATCGACGCGACCGTCGTCGGCATCGCGTTGCCCGCGATCGGGCACGACTTCAAGGCCGGCCTGTCCGACCTGCAGTGGGTCGTGACCGCCTACACGCTGACGCTGGCGGGCCTGCTGCTGTTCGCGGGCGCGCTCGGAGACCGTTACGGCCGCAAGCTCACCTTCATCATCGGCGTGATCTGGTTCGCCGCCGCCTCGTTGCTGTGCGGCGTCGCGATCAACTCCGGAATGCTCATCGCGGCGCGGGCCTTGCAGGGCGTCGGTGCGGCCCTGCTCACGCCCGGCAGCCTGGCGATCATCGAGGCGTCTTTCGTGCCCGAGGATCGCGGTAAGGCGATCGGGGCCTGGTCGGGCTTCGGCGGAGTCGGCACGGCGATCGGCCCGTTCCTCGGCGGCTGGCTGATCCAGGCCGTCTCCTGGCGGCTGATCTTCGCGATCAACCTGCCGATCGCCGTGCTGGTGACCGCAGTGGCGTTGCGCCACGTGCCTGAATCCCGCGACGTAGAAGCGACGGGCCGGGTCGACATCACCGGAGGCGTGCTGGTCACGCTGGGGCTGGTCGGACTGACCTACGGGCTGATCGACGGGCCGGTCAGAGGCTGGACGAGCCCGCTGCCGCTAGCGGCGCTGACCGCCGGAGTTGTGCTGCTGGCGGTGTTCGTCTGGTGGGAGCGCCGGGCCAAGGCACCGGTGATGCCGCTCAAGCTGTTCCGCTCCATGCAGTTCAGCTCGGCGAACGTGGTCACCTTCGTCGTCTACGGGGCGCTCGGCGGCGCGCTGTTCCTGCTGCCGATCCAGCTCATACAGGTTGGCGGCTACACCGCGCTCGAAGCCGGGATCTCGCTGCTGCCGGTCACCCTGATCATGCTGCTGCTGTCCGCCCGGTCGGGCTCGCTGGCGGCCAGGATCGGCCCCCGGCTGCAGATGACCGTAGGGCCGCTGGTAATCGCGGCCAGTTTCCTGCTGTTCGCGAGGATCGGGCCGGGGGCCAACTACCTCACCGAGGTCCTGCCGGCGGTGGTCGTCTTCGGCTTCGGGCTGGCCATCAACGTGGCCCCGCTGACCGCGACCGTGCTCGGGGCGGTCGATTCCAAGCACGCGGGGACCGCCTCGGCGATCAACAACGACGTCGCCCGGGGGGCCAGCCTGATCGCCGTCGCGGTGCTGCCGGCGGCGGCCGGGCTGACCGGGGCGTCGTACCTGCACCGGCTCGAGTTCTCGGCGGGATTCCGGATGGCGTCGTTCATCTCGGCCGGGCTGTGCGCTGCCGGGGCGCTGGTGGCCGGCCTGACCATCCGCAACCCGGCCAGGCCCCCCGTCCCGGCCGAGGTCGAGCCCGTCCCGGCCGGCGCACGACCAGTCCCTGTTGCCCAGGCGACGCAGGCCGCTGAGCTGCAACGGGCCCTGCATTGCGGCCTGGACGCGCCGCCGGCCGGGGCCAGCCTGCCCGCTAGTACACCGGCCTCTGGCAGCTAGAAGCCGAACCCCCGCAATTCTTTCTCCCCGAAACTGAGGAGTGAGCCCCGCCTGGATACAGTGCTGACCATGTCCAGGCACCCAGGAACGCTGCTCGCTGACACCGACATGACGAAAGATCGACTTATCGACTTGATCTCGCTGGCGGGAACGCTCAAGCGGGCCAAGCGCGACGGGACCGAGGAGCGGATGCTGACCGGCCGCACGATCGCGCTGCTGTTCGAGAAGAACTCCACCCGCACCCGGTGCGCGTTCGAAGTCGCCGCCTACGACCAGGGCGGCCACACCACGTTCCTGGGGCCGACCGGCTCGCACGTGGGGGTGGAAGAGTCCATCGGTGACACCGCGCGGGTGCTGGGCGGGATGTACGACGGGATCGCGTACCGCGGGTTCGCCCAGGAAACCGTCGAGCAACTGGCCGACCAGTCCGGGGTGCCGGTGTGGAACGCGCTGACCGACATCTGGCATCCGAGCCAGCCGCTGGCGGACTTCCTGACGATGACCGAGCACCACACCGGGCCGGTCGAGGAGATCTCGTTCTGTTACGCGGGCGACGGCCGGAACAATGTCGCCCGGTCGCTGCTGGTCTCCGGCGCGATCCTCGGCATGGACGTGCGGATCGCCGCCCCCAAAGCGGTGCAGCCGCCGCCCGAGGTGCAGTCCGCCGCGGAGACGGCCGCGGCGGAAAGCGGCGCCAGGATCCTGGTGACCGACGACATGACGGCCGCTGTCGACGGGGTCGACTTCGTCTACACCGACGTGTGGCTGAGCATGGGCGAGCCGGACGAGCGCTGGGCGAGCCGGGTCGAGGAGCTGCTCCCTTACCGGGTCACGGCCGAGCGGATGGCCTCGACCGGCAAGGCGACCACCAAGTTCATGCACTGCCTGCCCTCGCTTCACAACCGGGAGACCACGGTCGGGGCCCGGTTGTACCAGCAGTTCGGGCTGGACGGCGCCGAGGTCACCGAGGAGGTCTTCGAGTCGCCGAACTCGATCGTGTTCGATCAGTCGGAGAACAAGATGCACTCGATCAAGGCGCTGATCGTGTCCGCGCTGGGCCGACGCTGAGCTCAGGCTGACCCTCGCTTGAGCTGCCACCCGGTCACCCGTTAGCGTCGAACCCATGTCACACGACTGGCCGTCAGTGTCTTACAAGGACTGGAGTGACACGTGCGACACGCTGCACGCGCACACCCAGGTGCTCGGCAAGATCGCCGTCAAGCTAGCCCCGCCTGAGCCGCAGCTCCAGCACGCCGCGCTCCGGCTGACCGCCCGCGGCTGGGAGACGACGCCGCTCCCCGCGCCCAACGGGTCAGGATCGCTGGTCGTCGCGCTCGACCTGCACGCGCACGACGCCGTCGCCGAGCTGAGCACCGGCCGCCAGGCCAGGGTCCCGCTGACGCCGCACCGCCCGGTCGGCACGGTCACCCGCGAACTCCTGGCCGCCATCGGCGAACTGGCCGGCCCGGTGCACATCGACCCGACTCCGCAGGAAGTTACCTGGACCGTACCGCTCG
The DNA here is from genome assembly GCA_035606435.1 of Streptosporangiaceae bacterium. Lineage (GTDB taxonomy): Bacteria > Actinomycetota > Actinomycetes > Streptosporangiales > Streptosporangiaceae > Chersky-822. The sequence continues at coordinate 60,876 of DATNFM010000308.1, forward strand.
ATGCCGACAATGAGCATGCCCGCTACGACACCGGCCAGGTCGAGAAGTACTTCAGGGCCGCAACCGCAGCCGGCCTGATCCTGGCGGACTACCGCGCCCCTTACCGGGGCCGTTCCACCCCGGTGAACGCCTGGTGGGGCTCGTTCGACCTCGCCGTCAGCCTCTTCTCGGGCGAGTCGGCCGATCCGCCGTCGCAGGATTTCATCATGCGCAACGCCATGGACGCCCAGGAAGTCGCGGTTGGCTGGTGGCCGGGCGACCACAGGCACCCGGAGGCCGCGTTCTACGCCTATGCGCATCCGGCGCCCGAGCACTACGGCGAGGGCACGCTAGCCGGGCCTGGCGCGCACTGGGACGCGGCCATCGGCGAATTCATCCTGCCCTGGGACGAGCTCGTAGCGGCCCAGCATCCGCATAAGGCGGGCGTGGACTTCGCTCGCTCGGCGTTTGCGCACGCGTGCCTGGTCTGCGGTTGGGATGCCAAGCTGGCCGTGACCATCGAGGGCACTCCCCCGCCGGTCACGTGAGCGAGGCGCCCCCGCTCGCCGGCCTGCTGGTCGCCGACTTCTCCCGGGTGCTGGCCGGCCCGTACGCCACGATGCTGCTCGCCGATCTCGGCGCCGACGTGATCAAGGTGGAGAGCCCGGCCGGCGATGACACCAGGCACTGGATGCCACCCGTCACGGCCGACGGCACCAGCACCTACTACCTGTCCATCAACCGCAACAAACGCTCGGTCGTACTCGACCTCACCGACCCGGTCGACCGGACGCTGGCGGTCGAACTCGCCCGCCGCTGCGACATCTTCGTCGAGAACTTCAAGCCCGGCGGCCTGGCCAAGTTCGGCCTGGACTACGCGTCGGTCTCGGCGGTCAACGAGCAGGTCATCTACGCCTCGGTCAGCGGCTTCGGCTCGGCCGGCGGCGCGAGCCTGCCCGGCTATGACCTGCTCGTCCAGGCGATGTCCGGGCTGATGAGCCTGTCCGGCGACGCGGACGGCCCGCCCTACCGCGCCGGCGTCGCGATCTTCGACATCATCGCCGGGCTGCACACCGCCGTCGGCGTCCTGGCCGCTCTGGCTCATCGCACCGCGACCGGCGAAGGCCAGCATCTGGAAACCAGCCTGATGGCGTCGGCCATGTCCGGCCTGGTCAACCAGGCCAGCGCGTTCGTAGCCGGCGGCGTCGTCCCGTTCAGGATGGGCAACGCGCACCCCAGCCTGTTTCCCTACGAGCCGCTGCCCACCGGCGACGGCGAACTCGTCATCACGGCCGGCAACGATTCGCAGTTCCGCAAGCTATGCGACGTACTGGGTGCACCAGAACTCGCAACTGATTCAAGATTTATATCTAACAATTTGCGGACGTTGAATCGGGATGTCCTGAGGACGCTGCTCATCGAACGGCTCGCCGAGCGTAGTTCGGCCGACTGGTTCGCCGAGATGACGGGCGCCGGCGTCCCGTGCGCGCCGATCAACACGATCGACAAGGGCATCGAGTTTGCCGCCGAGATCGGTCTTGATCCGGTGGTACTGGCGGGGGCCGGCGAGGCCGCGGTCCCGGTCATGCGCCACCCGATCACGTTCTCGGCCACCGCGCCGCGCTACGACCTCCCGCCGCCCCGGCTCGACCAGCAGGGCGAAGAGATCCGGGCCTGGCTCGCCAACCCAGAGGCCGGTGCCGGGCCAGAGGCCGAGGCCGGTGCCGGGCCAGCTGCCGGGGCCGGGCCGGCCGGTCCGGCCGTCAGGACAGGAGACAGCAGATGACCGACTCGGGTGCGGCCGCCGGTCGGCCGAGCTTCCCGACCTCGATCGGCACCTCGGACGAACAGACGATCACCGTGCTCGGCCAGGACCTGGCCGCCGACCTCATGGGCAAGGTCACGTTCGGCGAGCTAGCCCTCTGGCTGGTCACCACGCGCCGGCCGACGCCGTCGCAGGTGCGCGTCTTCGAGGCCGTGCTGGTAGCGCTGGCCGATCACGGCTTCACCCCGACGGCGATCGCGGCCCGGCTCACCTACCTCAGCGCCCCCGACTCCGTCCAGGGCGCCCTGGCGGCCGGCCTGCTCGGCGGCGGCTCGAGGTTCCTCGGCGTGACCGAGGACGCGGGCCGGTTCCTGGCCGACGCGCTAGCCGGTCACGACACCCCGGCCGACGACGCCGGCTATGACGCGCTCGCGCTGGCGGCGGTGCGGAAGGCACGCGAGGCCGGACGCTTCGTGCCCGGCCTTGGCCATCCGGTGCACAAGGTCACCGACCCACGCACTCCGGTACTGATCGCTATCGCCTCGCAGGAGGGCTTGCACGGCCCGCACCTGCGGCTGTTCGAAGCGATCGGCCGGGTCCATCCCGAGGTGCTCGGCCGGCGCCTCCCCCTCAACGGCGCCGGCACCTGTGGCGCCGCCCTGGCCGACCTGGGCCTGCCTCCAGAACTGCTGCGCGGCTTCGCCCTGCTGGCCAGGACCGCAGGCCTGCTCGGTCACATCGCCGAAGAACAACGCCGCCCGATCGGCATGGACATCTACAACACCGTCGAGCACAACGCCCGCTACATCCCGCCCGACCCGACCTAACCCCGAACCGAAGGCCAGAGCGGCCGTCGCCACTGCTCCGCACCCCCCTTGCAGGCCAACCACCCGAGACCTACAGCATCAGAGTCCCGCTACTGTAGTAGCTTCCCCGGAAGGAACTACAGTAGCGGGATTCTGATGTATCCAGAGCAGCATCAACGCGTCTCCTTCGGCGCGATCTAAGGCGGCCGATATCGGACCTCACACCGCGTTCGGGGAAAGGACACGGGCGCGCGTGCTGCTGCTGTCTTCCTGCACCGGCACCTGCGTATCGAGTTATCGCGTGGGTCAGGTTCTTACCGTGGAGTACAACCCCAGTGGCCGCCTCGACTGTGGCCGTCTGACCCAGCCCGCGCGGCCCAGGATTGCCGACGGAACATAGGCTGGCCATCCAACTCGCCTCCGCGTCGGCGAGTCGGCCCGGGCCAACCCCGGGCGCACCCTCGAGTTCGAAAGGACGCGCCATGCTGCGCCTCAAGGCACGTGACATCCCCGGCCGGATCGTGACGGGCGGCTACATTCTGCACTCGGGCCTGGAGAAGTGGCAGGGCGACGAGGAGCGGGCCAAGGCGATCCACGGCATGGCCGCCAACGCGTTCCCCTTCCTCAAGGACATCCCGCCGGCGCAGTTCCTGCGCATGCTCGCCGCCGGCGAGATCGCGGTCGGTGGCGCTCTCCTGCTGCCGATCGTGCCGGCGGCCCTGGCTGGTACCGCGCTGACCGGGTTCTCCGGCGCGCTGATGGCGATGTACGCGCGGACGCCAGCGATGCGCAAGCCGGGCAGCATCTGGCCGAGCCGAGCGGGCATGGCGGTCAGCAAGGACATCTGGATGGTCGGCATTGGCCTCGGCCTGATGCTCAGCGACAGGAAGGACAGCTCAGCCAGCCCGAACCAGGCTGACGCTAGAGTTCCTTCTCGAACCAGTGGTGAGCGTAGGGCTCGTCGTTGAACGCCGGGACCTCGCGGTAGCCGGCGCCGCGGTACAGGCTGATCGCCTCGGCCAGATTCCGGTTGGTCTCGAGCCGGACGACCCGGGTGCCGCGCTCGGCCGCCCGCTGCTCCAGGACGCCGAGCAGCCTCCGGCCAAGACCAAGCCCGCGCGCCGAGGGTATTACCCACATGCGCTTGATCTCAGCCGTCCCGTCGTCGTGCAGCTTGAGCCCGCCGCAGCCAACCGGCTCCGCATGCAAGCTGGCCAGCAGGAACAGCCCGGCCGGCGGCGACATCTCCACGTCTGTGGCCGAGATACCCGCGCTCGGGTCAAAGCCGTCATCGAACCGCTGGCCCAGTTCGGCGAAATAGGACCGCAGGCAGAACCGGCCAGCCTTCGTCCCAGGTTCGACGACGGCGATCTCCACCATCGACGCGGTCATCAGCCGCTCGACCTCGGCCATCGCCGAGACCAGCCGGATCCGCTGGCGGTCGCTGAGCGGCAGCAAGATCGACTCGGCCGCAGCGTCGGCGCGCTCGTCCAGCACGGCTCGCTCGGCTAGCCCTGGCCTGGTCAGCCTCGCGGTACGGACCCGGCCGTCCGACCCGTGCTGGGTGACCGAGACCAAGCCGTCGCTCTCCAGTGATCGGAGCAGCCGGCTTAGGTAGCCGGAATCCAGGTCGAGCCGCGACCGGAGCATCCGCACGTCACAGCCGTCCTGGCCGATCTCCCACAGCACCCGGGCCTGGCCGAGCGGCCGGTCCCGAGCCAGGAACTCGTCGTTCAGCGCACCGACTCGCTGCGTCACGGTCCGGTTGAACCGGCGCACCTGGTCAACCTGATCAACTTCCATCATCTGACTTTAGTCAGAGAATTATGGTTCCGCTAGTCGAACGCCATGCGATAGAGATTCTTCGTCCCGCCGTAGATGGCGGCCTGGCCGATCGGCTCGAATCCGAGCTTGCGGCAGACGCTCTGCGAGGCCAGGTTCTCCAGGTCGATGATCACGAAGATCTCGCCGACGAACGTTCGTCTCGCCTGATCGAGCAGGGCCAGGGCGGCCTCGGTCGCGTAGCCGAGCCCGCGGTACTCCGGCGCCAGGCGCCAGCCGAACTCCAGCCGCGGCCGACCCTGGTAGTCGAACCAGTCCACTCCGGTGTAGCCGACGATGACTCCGGACGCTCGCTCGATGACAGGCTGCTTGGCGAAGGGCACGTCCTCGCACACCTCGAGCATGTGGTCGAACCGGCGCTGAGCCGCTTCCTCCGACTTCGGGCCCGGCGCGAACACCATGAAGTCCTCGTCGCACCACAAGCTGACCATTCGCGCTCGATCGGTCTCCCGAGCCGGACGGATCAGCAATCGCTCGGTCAGTACCGGCAAGCCTGGGGGCATGTCTGCCTTCCTGCTCGGAGGTCAGCCAGCCGGCTGGCTGGCGAGGCGGTAAATCGCGTTGGCCAGCAGATCGGCGCCGTTGCCGCAGGCGGCCGGGTTCGAGTACTCGCGCGGAGTGTGACTGATCCCGCCGTACTCGCCGGCCACGAACACCATCGCCGTCGGGCAGATCGCCGCGATCTCCTGCGCATCGTGCCCGGCCCCGGACATCGTGACCACGTAAGGCAGCCCGAGATCATCGGCCGTGGCCGCCAGCAACGCCTGGACTCCTGGGTCGAACTCCCTGACCAGCGTCTTGGCCATCCGCTCCAGGATCCCGGCCACGCCGTGCTGGGCCGCCAGCCCGGAGACGAACTCGGCCAGGTGCGCCTCGGCTGCGGTCATCGCGTCGTCGTCCGGATTGCGCAGGTCGATCGTCATGCGCACGCCCGACGGGACGACGTTGGTCGAGCCCGGCTCCATCGACAGTTTGCCGACCGTACCGCGCAGCCCGCCGAACTCGCCGGACTCGCACATCCGCCGGATCTCCAGGATCACGGCCGCGGCTGCGACGCCGGCGTCCTTCCGATGCTCGATCGGCGTGGCCCCGGCATGGGACGCCTCGCCATGCAACTCAAGCCGTTGCCAGGAAATCGACTGGACGCCGGTCACGATCCCGACGTCCACCCCCGCCGCAGCCAGGATCGGGCCTTGCTCGATGTGGCACTCGATGTAGGCGTGCGGGATCGGCCGCCGTTCGGGCTCGGGCCCGTCGAAGCCGGTGCGCACCAGCTCGTCGGAGACGCTGGCCCCGCTGTCATCGGTGAGCTTGTGCGCGAACTCCAAGGTCAGTCGCCCGGCCGTGACCGAGGACCCGAGCATGTCCACCCCGAAGCGCACTCCTTCTTCTTCGGTGAAAAAGCCCACCTCGACCGGTCTCAGCGTCCTGAGGTTGTGATCGTTGAAGGTACGCACGACCTCGATGCCGCCCAGCACCCCCAGCGTGCCGTCGAACGCGCCGCCGCTGGTCACGGTGTCGATGTGAGAGCCCATCAGCACGCAAGGCATCGAGTCGTCGATGCCGGCTCGGCGCCCGTAGACGTTGCCGATCCGGTCGATGCGCACGACCAAGCCAGCCTCGCGCATCCACTCGATGACCTGCCGGCGGGCCTGCGCGTCCTCGTCGGTCAGAGCCAGCCGCCTGACCCCGCGCAGCCCGGTCGGCGCATCGTCGTAGGCCCCGATCTCCGCGAGCCGCACCAGGTCGGTCCGCAACCGGTCCCGGTTAACCCGAAGCAGTCCGATCTCGCTCACCCCGATGCCTCCTCGCCAAAGACGTTGCCCTCGGTGCTCAACAGCACGAGAACGGAAGAGCCCGTGACACCCAAGCCGGCGCGGCGTCCCGCCGAACCGGCCCCGGTCAGCGCGGCCCGCGCGCCCGCCAGCGACGCCGCCCCGCTCGGTCCAGCCTGCACCCCGGCCCTGGACAGGCCGATGACGGCCTGGCTGGCGGCCTCATCCTGTACCGCGACCGCCGCATCCAGCCCGGCTTCCAGCACCGGCCAGGCCAGGCTGGACACCGTCCCGCAGTTCAGGCCGGCCATCACCGTCGGCTCGGTCGGCACCGTGCGCAACTCACCAGCGAGCAGGCTCGCGATCAGGCACGGCGCCGCGACCGGCTCGACCGCCAGCACGGACGGCCGCGCCGCCGGCGAAGACCGGTAGTGGATGACCACCGCCTGGGCCAGCGACCCCACTCCGACCGGAACGACCACCAGGTCAGGCCGGCCTGCCCCGAGGCCGGTCAACTGCGTGTCGACCTCACGCAGCAGCGTCTCGTAGCCGTCGACGATCAGCCCTGGCACCCGCTCATACCCGGGCCAGGCGGTGTCTTGCACCAGCAGCCTGCCAGCCAGCGCGGTTGTGTAACTGGCGGCAAGAGTCACCGCGTGGTCGTAAGACCCGGTCGCCTCGGTCACCATCGCGCCCTCGCCCGCGATCACCGCGACCGTCGAAGCCGTGGTCCCGTCGGGCACGAAGACCCGGACCGGCAGCCCGAGCAGCCGGCCGAGGAAGGCCAGCGCCCGGCCGTGATTGCCGCCCGTGGCCGTGACCAGCTCCACCGGCGACTCGACCGCGATCCGGCGCAAATCCTCGACTGACGGCGTCCCCTCGCTGACCAGCAGCCGCGCCACCGCCCAGGACGCGCCGAGCACCTTGAACGCTGCCAGCCCAAGCCGTCCCGACTCGTCCTTGAAGAACACCCGGCCCACGCCGAGTTCGCCGGCCAGTTCCGGCGCCTCGACGAGCTCCGTCGGCTCGTAGCCAGGCAGGCCGGAGTGAAACAGCCAGGGGCCCTCGCCCGGCGGCTCGCACCGCCAGTCCCGCGCCGACGGACGGCTGTACCAGTGGCCCGCCTCCGTCAGCGAATCACGCATCGCACCAGCATCCCCTACCAACCTGGCAACGGGCCATACCCGGAAAACAGGGTTGTTATTTACGGCCCGGTTGTTACTACGGCCTGGTGCCGAACGAAGGCCGGCCGGTCAGCTCCGGCAGCACCCGGTAGGCGTTGCGCACCCACTCGCAGAGCAGCGGCCTGGTGTCTCGCGGGTCGATCATGTCCTGGACCCCGAACCGCTCGGCGGTACGGAACGGCGAGCTGACCGCGATCAGCTCGCGACGGATCCGCTCCACCTCGGCCGCGTGATCGGCGGCCCGCTCGAGCTGCGCGCGGAACGCCGCCTCGACCCCGCCCTGGAGCGGCAGCGATCCCCAGTCACCGGACGGCCAGGCCCAGCTCCGGCCCGGCCGGTGCCGGTTGACCATCCCGGCGCCGGCGACTCCGTAGACCCGGCGCACGATGACCTCGGCCTGCGGCACTCGCGACTGGTAGATCGCGGTGATCGCCCGGGCCGCGTACCGGACCGTGCCGCGCTCCTCGGCGACCCGGCCGATCGTGATCCCGCCCTGGTCGGTAAGGCTGATCAGCGGCAGGTGGAACGTCTCGCACAGATCGACCAGGCGGGTGACGGCCTGGGCGCCTTCGACCGACATCGTCGTGCCCTTGTACGGGTCGGTCGCGATCACGCCCACCGGGTGACCGTCAAGCCGGGCCAGCGCGGTGACGGTCGCGCCGCCATACTCCGCGTAGGCGAAGACCGACCCCAGGTCGAAGATCGCCTCCAGCACCGGCGCGATTCGGTACGGCAGCCGCGGGTTGCGCGGGATAGCGGTCGCTAGGCGGCCCTCGCGCCGGTCGGCCCGGTCATCGCACTCGATTACCGGCGGGATCTCGTGGACGCTCGACGGCAGGTAAGAAAGGAACCGGCGGATCAGGTCGAAGGCCTCATCCTCGGTCGCGGTGAACCGCTCGATCGTGCCATTACGCCGATGCACCTCCGAGCCGCCGAGTTCCTCCTTCGACAGGTCCTCGCCGGTGCCGCCCCGCACCACCGGAGGGCCCGCTGTGAACAACTGGCCGACGCCGACCACCATGATCGCCAGATGCGACATGACCAGCCGAGCCGCGCCGAGACCGACGGTGGGGCCCAGGCAAGCAGAGACCACCGGCACCAGCGACAGGTTGTCGACGACCGCGTCCCAGGCCGGGTTCACCGGCACGTAGGTGTAGCCGGTCTCGTAGGTGGTCTTGACGCTGCCGCCACCGCTGGCCCCGTCGAGCAGCCGCACGACCGGCAGGCGCAGATCGCTGGCGTACCGCTCGGAGAAGATCTGCTTGGCGTGGATCGCCGCGTCACCCGACCCGCCCCTGACCGTGAAGTCATCCGCGCCGAGCAGCACCGGCCGACCGTCGATCCTGGCCGTCCCCGCGACGAAGTTGGCAGGCAGCACCGAAATGAGCTTGCCTTCGTCGTCGTAACTGCCGAACCCGGTCAGCACGCCGATCTCGGAGAAGCTGCCGGAGTCCGCGAGCCGGCCGATGCGCTCCCGCACCGTGAGCCGGCCGGTGGACCGCTGCCGCTCGATCTTGTCGGGCCCGCCCATCGCCTGAGCCAGCTCGCGCCGCCGCCCGATCTCGCTGATCTCGGCGTCCCAGCCCGGATCGCCCGCATCCTTCTGGCTCAACCGCGCCTCCTCATGTCGGCAGTGCCCGTAACCGTATAGTGACGCCATGTCCGGGCCGCTTCGGCACCTGGCCGCGGTATGCACTCTGATCGCCAGCTGGTCGCCCGCTCATCCCGGCCGCCCACGGCCTGCTCGCGCTGAGCACGATCCTGTTCGCCGTGCTCGCCGCCGTATCGGCCCGCTGATCCGCTCTGATATTTATTGGGCCATGTCCCACGGAGCTGAGCCGAGCCTGGTCGATGTGCTGACGCTGGAGCGAATCGACGCCAACCTCTACCGGTCGACGGTCCTCATCGACGACCCGTACGGGCTCTATGGCGGCCAGGTCGCGGGCCAGGCGCTGCGCGCGGCCGCCGAGACCGTCAGCGATGACCGGTACCCGCACTCGCTGCACGGTTACTTCCTGAGCCGAGGCGACCCGACCTACCCGGTACTGCTGACCGTGCACCGGGACCGGGACGGACGCTCCTACTCCAACCGCCGGGTCATTGCCGTGCAGAACGGCAACGTCATCTTCAACCTGGCCGCGTCCTTCCACGTAGCCGAGGACGGCTACGACTACCAGGCCCACGAGGCGCCCAAGGTCACCAGCCCGCAGGATCTGCCCAGCCTTACGATCCACCCCCGGATGCGCGGGATCGAGATCAAGGTTCCCGAGCAGGCGGTCGAGGGCCAGGACTGGCCGTCGCGGGTCTGGATGCGATCAAAGGACAAGCTGCCCGACGACAAGACCCTGCACGCCTGCGCCCTCACCTACGTCTCCGACATGTTCACCGGGCTCGCCTCGGTGCGCGGCATCGCCGAGGTCGGCATCGTGACCAGCCTCGACCACGCGGTGTGGTTCTACCGGCCGGTCGCGCTGGATGACTGGGTGCTGATGGACCTGCAGCCGGAGTCGACGGCCGCCGGCCGGGGCATGTATACCGGCCGTATGTTCGGCAAGGACGGCACCTTGGCGGCCGGAATCGCGCAGGAGTCGCTGTTCCGGCCGGGCAGCCGCCGCCCGCCAAGGCTGACCACGGAACCCGCTAACCCGCAGGCACCAAGCTAGAGCTGGGCATCTCCTACCAGAGGGGTACTGTTTATCCATGTCGATCGCGATCACCGACGAACACCGCTCGCTGGCCCAGACCGTCTCTGACTTTCTGCGCAACAACGGCGCCAGGGCCGCCAACCGGGCCTTGCTCACCGCCGAAACCGAAGAGCTGCCCTCGTACTGGACCGAGACGGGCAAGCTCGGCTGGCTCGGCCTGCACCTGCCCGAGGAGCACGGCGGCTCCGGCTTCGGCCTGCCCGAGCTCGTCGTGGTCGTCGAGGAATTCGGCCGTGCGGTCGCTCCCGGCCCGTTCGTACCGACCGTGATCGCCAGCGCGGCGCTCGCGGCGACCGGATCTGAGGGTCAGCAGTCCAAGTGGCTGCCCGGCCTGGCCGACGGCTCGGTCGTCGGCTCGGTCGCGCTCTCCGGCGACGTCTCCGTTGACGGCGGCAAGGCCAGCGGATCGGCCGGGGCCGTGCTCAGCGGACATCTGGCCAACGTGCTGCTGGTCGGCGTGGGCGAGGACGTGGCCATCATCGACTGCCGGAACGGCGGCGTGAGCACGAAGGTGCCGGCCAACATCGACCCGGCCCGGCGGTCGGCGAAGGTGAAGCTCGACGGTGCCCCGGCCGAGCTGATCGAAGGCGGCCGGGCGGTGCTGACCGACCTGGCCCGGGTGATCCTGGCCGCCGAGGCGACCGGGGTGGCCAGGGAGTGCACGGTCTCGGCCAGCGACTACGCCAAGGTGCGCGAGCAGTTCGGCCGCCCGATCGCAATGTTCCAGGCCGTGAAGCATCACTGCGCGAACATGCTGGTCGACACCGAACTGTCGACGGCGCTGGTGTGGGACGCGGCCCGGGCGGCCGGCGGCGACCAGGCCAGCTACACCGCCGCGCTGGCCGCGACCTACGCCGTGCCGGCCGCCGCCCGGAACGCCCAGCTCAACATCCAGGTGCACGGCGGCATCGGGTTTACCTGGGAACACGACGCGCACCTGTACCTGCGCCGGGCCTCCGCGATCGAGGCGATCATCGACGCCGAGGCGGCCGCCGAGCACGTGACCGACGAGGTCAGGCGCGGCGTCAAGCGGGATCGGCACGTCGACCTGCCGCCCGAGGCCGAGCCGATCCGCGACGGCGTCCGCGAGGTAATCGAGCGAGTCCGCGACCTCGACGACGCCGCTCGCAACCAGGCCCTGGTCGAATCCGGTTACGTGATGCCGCACTGGCCCAGGCCGTGGGGCCGTGACGCCGGCGCGATCGAGCAGCTCGTGATCGAGCAGGAGTTCGCCGCCGCCGGAATCAAGCGCCAGGGCTACGGGATCACCGGCTGGGTGATCCTGACGCTGATCCAGTACGCCACCGCCGATCAGGTCGCCCGCTGGGTCGTACCGGCACTGAATCACGAGGTGATCTGGTGCCAGCTGTTCAGCGAGCCTGACGCCGGCTCCGACGCCGCCGGGGTCAAGACCAAGGCGACCAGGGTCGACGGCGGCTGGGTGATCAACGGCCAGAAGGTCTGGACCAGCGGCGCGCACCTGGCCCGCTACGGCCTGGCCACGGTCCGCACCAACCCGGACGCGCCCAAGCACAGCGGGATCACGATGATGGTCATCGACATGCACGCCAAGGGCGTCACGGTCCGCCCGCTGAAGATGGCGACCGGCAACTCCGACTTCAACGAGGTCTTCTTCGACGACGTGGTTATCCCCGACGATGACGTGGTCGGCGAGGTCAACGGCGGCTGGACGGTCGCCCGGGCGACTCTCGGCAACGAGAGCGTGAGCATCGGCGGCGGCGAAGGCGGCATGTCCCTGCCGGTCGACTCGTTCATCGCGCCGCTCGACGCGCATCCGGAGCGGCTGGCGGGCGGTGCTGGCCGGGTCGGCCGGCACATTGCCAAGGTCGCATCCATGGGCATGCTGAACCTGCGCAGCGCACACCGCGCGGTCGCCGGCGGCGGGCCCGGCCCTGAAGGCAACATCACCAAGCTGGTGCTCTCGGAGACTGGCCACGAGGCCGCCGCGATCCTGGCCGAACTGGCCGGGACGGACCTGGCGTTCCTCGACGGCAAGGGTGGGCTGGCCGGCATGCTGACGCTCGCGAACCGCGCGATGTCGATCGCCGGCGGCACCTCGGAGATCAAGCGGAATCAGATCGGCGAGCGCATCCTCGGCCTGCCCCGCGATCCCCTGATCAAGTAGCCGGGAAGGGGTCGGGCGGGCCGCCAGGGGCGGGTGAGCCCGACCCCCAACCCTTCGAGCCCACCCGTTTCACCCCCTGCCGCACCGCTACCGCACGCGTGCCGCCATGCGGTCTCCGGACGTTCGTCCCGAGACCGCGCGGCTGGCGTTTGCCAACCAAGTGCCACCACGGAGACGAACCCTGACGGCGACGCCGGGCCGCCGTTGCCGCGACGTAACCGACAACCATCGCGACAACCCATCGGCGTCACCGCCAGGGCGACAGCTACTCGAGACGACGCGTCGTCGCGGTAGCGGCACTAATGAAGACGAGCCAACTCCGCCGCTATGACGCGAAAAGCAGCAAAGAACTTCTTTCTATGGAGAAATATTTGCGCGGGCCTTGACCTAGCCTGCCGGGGCCGGATCATCCTCGGGCCAGTCTGGGTCTCGCTGCGCGTGGATCGCGCCCGGAGGCACCGGCCCAGGCTGAACTGGTGCTGCTGTTGCCACAGCTACTTCACCTGATGGCCCTTGGCGAAGTCCGGCCCGAACACCTTCACGATCGGCGACATCATCGAGTGCGCGGTGGTGATCAGGCCGAGTTCCCGGTTGCGATTGAGCGAGGTGTTAGAGAAGTTCTCCGATCCGATGAACACCCGCTCACGGCTGGTGCCGTAGTCGGCCAGGACCACCTTCCCGTGGATGTAGAACCCGGTCGATGAGCTGAAGTACGAGATGTGCACGCCCTTGCGCGCCATCTCCTCGAAAGTGCGGGTGTACTCGCTGTCTGAGTTCTCGCCGCACACCTGGACGTTCACGCCCCGCTTCGCCGCCGCTTCCAGGGCGTCGATCACCGTCGAGAAACCCATCTCCTCGCTGTAGACGCGCAGGGTCTTCTTGGCGCCGTTGATCACGGACAGGATCTGCCGCTCGGAGTCGGTCGGGGACCAGACCAGGTCGTGCCCGTCGCCTGGCGTGACCGGATGATGCGCGAAGTCGGCGTTGAACACCTTGACGATCGCCGCGATGTCGGCCGCGTTGGTGTCCTTGACCAGGAAGTCGCGGCTGGTCGAGTAGTACCGCTGGGTCAGGTTAGCGCTCTGCACCATCGACACCGAGTCGTCGAATGTCAGCGTCTTCTGGTGGGTGTACTCGAACTTGGTCGAGGACCAGACGACCTTGATCCCGTGGCTTTTGAAGTAGCTGTAAGCATCGGAGTTGGTGCTGTGCTCCCGCTGATCCAAGATCACCCGGACATTGACGCCGCGCTTGGCCGCCGCCCCCAGATCGTGCTCGGCGGTCGTGTCGGCGAACTCAAACATCGTCACGTCGATGCTGTGCCTGGCGTGGTTGATGAGCTGATACACGGCCGAGAACCCGCCGCCCGGCTCGACGACCAGCGAATCCGGCCCGCCCGCCGCGGGCTTGGCCTTGACGTGACGCGGATGATGCGGCCTGGGGTGCGGATGATGCGTCGCCTTGTGATGGCTCTTCGCATGGTGCTTGGCGTGCGTTTTCTTGTGACCCTTGTGGTGCGCTTTGCGATGATGCTTAGCGTGGGCTTTGTGATGAGTCTTAGGACCGGCCAGTCCGGCTTGGAGCTGACAACCGGCGATCCCAAGGCACGCGATGACTAGGACAACGATGGCCAGGCGGGCGGAAGCAGCGTATCGGTGCACAGGCCATTAAGTACCCGCTATCCGGCCCGTAATCCGCGTTCTCAGACGGGTACGGCGGCGCCGTTAATTAGCCCGGATCCGGGCTGGGCCAGGTAAACGTAGCTCCTGGCAATGTCCGGAATCTTCGGCCAGGAGTCGTGGTCGGAGTTGGGCATGGCCGCCCGGTTGGCCGGAGTGTCGATGATGCTCGGGACGACGCAGTTGACTGTGATCGGTGTCCCGCGCACCTCGTCGGCCGCCATCGACACCAGGTGCAGCACTCCGAGCTTGCTGACCGAGTAGGCGAACCCTGAGCCCTTGCTCACGACACCGGCCCGGCTGGCTGTGTGCACCAGCCGGCCGCCGCCGCCGGCCGCCTGCATCGCCGCCAGCGCGTGCTTGGTGATCAGCGCGGCGGTCACCAGGTTCAAGGTGAGCTGCCCGGTCAGCTCGGCCGGGTCGAGCTCGGCCAGCGGCCGGTTCGGCGCGAAGCCGCCGACCGTGTTGATCACGGCCCACGGCGCCCGGCCACCCAGACCCTGGCCGAACAGCTCCGCCACGGAGGCGTCGTCGGCCGCGTCGGCGGCGAGATAGCGAACCCCGTCCAGTCGCCGCTCCAGGGGCGGTTCGACCCGGACGACGCCGGCGACCGAGGCGCCTTCGCCGGCAAACGCCTGCGCCACCCCGTGCCCGAGCGCCCCGGCCGCGCCGAACACCAGCACCGTCCTGCCTTCAAATCCGGCCATCTTGATCTCCTAGACCCGGATCCCTAGACCCGCATCGATGCCACTAGGTAGGCCACGCCGAACGGATCATCGCAGTACCGGATCTCGCTTTCCACCACCTTGGCCTCGAGCGCGCCGGCCAGCACCTGCCAGGCGGCCCGGCCCGCCGCCATGAGCTCCCGCGCCAGCTCGGCGTCGAGGTCCAGCAGCGCGTCCAGCTCACCGGTGCGCACCGCCCGTTCCACCTCGCCGTCGAACCCGGCACTGCGCTCGTCGAAGTAGCCGGGCGCCTTGAGTCCCCGGCACGCGCTGCCATCGCCCAGCACGAGCAGCGCCACCCGCCCGGGCAAGGCCGCCAGCTCGCGGCCCAACTCGGCGCATGCCTGCACCGGCTCGGAAGCGGCGACCGACCTCAGCAGCCGTTCCCCGGCGTACCCGGCCAGGTCAAGCAGCCGGCCGCCAACCCCAAGCGACACCGGAAGCGCCTCGCCCGTCCCGCCCGGTCCATCCGGCGCAGCCCCGGCCAGCCCTGGCGCGTAAGCGGCCAGATTCACCTGGGCCCCGCGGTCCCAGACCGCGGTCGACTCAGCAGCGCCAACCACCGCCACCAGCTCGGGACCGGCCCGGACGAGATCAGCCGCCGCATCCAAACCGGCCCGCCGCAGCTCGGGCAGTACCTGCGCGGCGCCGGTGAGACCCGGCAGGAGCAGCGGGGGCGCAGGACACAGGGCGGCGGCGATGATCATTGGTCAGGCGAGGGCGCGGACGGTTCGGGACGGAGGCCGTTCGCCCTTGATGGAGGCGACCATGTCGAGCGTCTGACGGGTCGCCGCGACGTCGTGAGCGCGGAAGATCCGAGCACCTAGCCACGCGGAAATAGAAGTCGCGCAAAGCGTTCCAGCCAAACGATCTTGTAGTGGAAGATCAAGGGTCTCGCCGACAAAGTCCTTGCGCGACAGCGACACGAGCACAGGCCATCCGGTCGCGACCATCTCGCCCAGCCTCCTGGTGACTTCGAGCGAGTGCCAGGTGTTCTTGCCGAAATCGTGCGCGGGGTCGATCACGATCCGGGACTCTTCGACGCCGGCGGTGACCGCCCTCGCCGCGAGCCGCTGGGTCTGCTCGAGCACGTCGGCCATGACGTCGGGGTAGCTGACCCGGTGCGGCCTGGTCCTCGGCCGCTGCCGGCCGACGTGCGCGCACACCAGCCCGGCGCCGGCGGCCGCGACCACGCCGGGCAGCGCCGCGTCCCAGCCGCCCCAGCTGTCGTTGATCAGGTCGGCCCCGGCCGCGCAGAACTCGGCCGCGACCTCGTCCCGCCAGGTATCCG
>DATNFM010000309.1:0-21447 GCA_035606435.1 Streptosporangiaceae bacterium
GATCTTGCCGGTGCGCGGCTGCATGACGATCACCGAGCAGTTCTTGGCCTTGGTCAGGCGGACCTGCTTGGCGCACTCTTGCTCGGCTTCCCACTGGATGTCGGACTGGATGGTCAGCCGCAGGTTGCCGGCCGGCACCGGCTTCCTGACCGTCGAGGTGGTGTTGGGGATCTGCCCGCTCGGGTCGATCTCCTCATCCAGCAGGCCGCTGCGCCCGGTGAGCAACCGGTTGTAGGTCAGCTCGAGGCCGGCCTCGCCCCTGATCACGCCGGTCGCCTTGTCCTGGTTGGTGAAGCCGAGCAGCCCGGCGCCGAGGTCACCGCCCGGGTAGACCCGGGTGTAGGTGGGGGTCAGGTAGATGCCGACCAGGTTGAGCTTGCCGATGACGTCGGCGGTCGTCACGTCGACCGACTGCTTGATTAGCACGTAATCCTTCGACGTCGGGTGACGCAGCAGCCGAAGGATGGCCGCCTTCTTCATCCGCAACGGCCGCGCCAGCTTGGCCGCGGCCGCGATCAACCCCTTGGGACCGGTTTCGGAAAGCAGCGGCGGGTCGGCGGTCACCTGGTCGGTCTGGACCGTCATCGCGAGCACGGTGCCGTCGCTGGTCGTGATCTGGCCGCGCGGAGTCGGGACCGTCGTGGTCGCCATCCGCTGCCGCTCGCTCAGGGTCTTCAGCTTCGGCGCGTCCACTCCCTGCAACTGGATCAGCCGGCCGACGATCAGCGAGATCGCGAAGGCGACCGACAGCAAGGCGAAGTTCAGCCGACGGGTCGGGCTAGTCCTGCGCAGCTTCCTGAACCGCTCGGGCGCCGGCCTGCTAGCTCCTCGCGACCCGGAACCCGACTGCCTGTTCGCAGGCGCGGGCGCAGCCCGGCTGCCAGAGGCCGGTCGACGCGGCGGGCCAGTCCCAGATCCAGCTCCAGGCCGGCTTCCGGCTCGGCCAGGCCCAGGCTGCGGGTGACCGCCGGGCTTGGGCCCGCCGGGCTTGGGCCCGCCGGTCGTCCGAGGCCGCACCGGCAGCGATCCCTGACTAGAAGAGCCGCCGCCCGGACGCGCTCCGCCCGGCTTCGGCCCTCCCGGACGGCGCTGCCCGCCTGCCGGAGGCCGGCCGCCCCGCCGCGACCGGTCCTCCCCGTTCCCCCGTCCAGAACTCACTGCCCGGTCCCGCCCTGTGCCGTCTTGCCCCGAGCTGTCCCGCCCTGGCCGGTCTTGCCCCGGCCAGTCTTGCCCCGGCCAGCGCCCGGTCGAGCCGGATGCCGCGACTTGCTCTTCGCGGCGGGTGAGACCGGCCCGCCCGGCATCGCCCGCCTGCCGGGCTGCGCGACGATCTTCTTGCTGTGCAGGTTGAGGAACACCAGGTGCGGGTCAGGCCGCATGCCGAGCTTGCGAGCCTCGTGCTCGATCGTTCCGGCCGAGCGCGCGGTCGCCACCTGCTCCTTTAGCTCCTGCACCTGCTCGCTCACGTGCGCGTTAGCCTGCTGCAGGTTGCGGATCTGGATCGAGTTGGCGGCCAGCGTGGTGTTCACCACGAGCAGGCAGACCATCCCGCCGCCGAGCAACCCGAGCAGCAGCAAGACGAACGACGTCCGGTGCGCGTGCCCGGCCGACCCGGTCCCCGCCGGGTGAACCTGGCCAGCTTGCTCCCGCATCGCCTGGTCGCGGCCGAGTTCGGCCATCCGCGGCACGCTGCGCGTCGGCGCACCGCGAGTCAGCGGAGGGCGAGTCGGCGCTCCGCGCGTCGGTACGGTGCGAGTCGGCGCGCTGGTAGCCGGCGCGGCACCGGCTTGGTCGACCCCGGTCGTCCCGGCCGGACGCCCAGACCGGCCTGGACCGGGCGGCCGGGGCGGGCTAGCCGGCCGCACCGGGCTCTTGACCGGCTGGCTCGGCCACCCTGGCCGGCTCCGCCGCCCAGGCCGAGATGGCCGCCTGGCCTCAGGCGGCACCTGCGTCGCCGTCGAGCCGGCCTCAGCCCTCGCCGGCCGCGCAGAAGCGCGGCCGGCTCCGGAAGCACGGTCGCGCCCAGAAACCCCACCGACCCCAGAGGTACGGCCGCGCCCAGAGTCCCCACTAGACCCAGACGCACGACCGACCCCAGAAACCCCACCAGCCCCGGTGGCACGATCGACCCCAGAGACACCGCTGGCCCCAGAGGCACGACCGTTCCCTGGCATGCGCCTGGACGGGACCCCCCGGCTAGTCCCGTTCTGCCGTCCCGATGCTGGCCTGCGCTCCGTCCTGACGTCATCTCTCATCGCCGGTCACCCGTCCCGTGTGTCATGCCGCCTCCCTGACCCGCTCGGCGGCCCTCAGCCTGGCCGAGGCCGCCCGCGGGTTGACCGCGAGCTCGGCCTCGCCGGGCCGTTCCGCCCCTGAAGTCAGCAGGCGGAACTGCGGCCGCGCTGACTCCAGCGGTACGGGAAGGCCGGGCGGGGTGCTGTCGGTCGCACGCTTGGCGAGCTCCCGCTTGACGATCCGATCTTCGAGTGAGTGGTAAGCCAGGATCACGATGCGACCGCCGACCGCGAGGGCGTCGAGCGCCGCCGGTACGGCCCGTCGCAAGGTGCCGAGTTCGTCGTTGACCTCGATGCGCAAAGCCTGGAAGGTGCGCTTCGCGGGATTGCCGCCGGTACGGCGGGCCGGCGCCGGGATCGACTCCTTGACGATCTCGGCCAGCCTGGCCGTCGACGTGACCGGCTCCCGCTCGCGCTCGCGTACCAAAGCTTCGGCTATGCGCCGCGCAAATCTTTCTTCCCCGTAGTCATTAAAAATGCGGGCGAGCCTAGCTGCCGGGTACGTGTTGACGACCTCAGCCGCCGTCAAATCGGCGGTGCGGTCCATGCGCATGTCGAGCGGCGCGTCCTGGGCGTAGGAAAAGCCACGGTCCGCGTCGTCGAGTTGCGGCGAGGAGACGCCGAGATCGAACAACACGGCCTGGACGCGCTCGTAGTCAAGGCCGGCCAAGATCGCGGGCAGCTCATCGTAGAAGGAGTGCACGAACCGCACGCGGGCCGCGTCGGCGCCCAGCCGCTGCCTGGATTCGTCGATCGCGGCCTGGTCGGCGTCGATGCCGATGACCGTCAGCCCGGGGTGATCGGCGAGCAGCGCGATCGTGTGGCCGGCCCGGCCGAGGGTGGCATCGACGGCGACTGCGCCTGGCTGCCGCAATGGCGGGGATGCCAGCTCGCGTACCCGGTCGAGAAGCACAGGTACGTGTCTGGCGTCAGCCGTACTCATCGAGCCCCCTCCTCTCGCTTCACTACCTGGTCCGCTATTTGGACCAGATCGCTTGTGTGCCCGGCCAGGTCGCCATCCGCACTGACTCCTTCAGGTCCTCGCCTGGCGCCGGGGAAGTGACGTCAGCCAATGAACCGTCCGGATTGGCAAACACCGGCTGTGCGGTTTGCGGACGTCAATCCGTAATCCGCACGGCGCGGGTGGAGACCTCGCCGGGCACCGGGCACCGGGGTTTCGGCGCCCACGTCTTACAGGACCCCTGGCAGCACCTCCTCCGATGCGTCAGAGAAGGCATCTTCCTGCTCTTGCAAGTAGGTCTCCCAGGCGGCGGCGTCCCAGATCTCCAGCCGGGTGTTCGCGCCGATCACGACGCAGTCGCGCTGCAAGGCCGCGTACTCGCGGAGCGCGGGCGGGATCGTGATCCGGCCCTGCTTGTCCGGTACTTCATCGGATGCGCTCGCGAAGAACACGCGGCTGTAGTCACGCACCGCCTTGGCCGTCACCGGCGCCGTGCGCAGCGCCTCGGTGATCCGGCCGAACTCATCGCTCGGGAACACGTAGAGGCACCGCTCCTGACCTTTTGTCAGCACCAGTCCCTCCGCCAGTTCGTCGCGGTACTTGGCGGGGAGGAACAGGCGGCCCTTCTCATCGAGCCGCGGCGTGTGAGTGCCGAGAAACACAGGCGCTCACCTCCACTGTCCCCCACCCAGGCGTGCAGCAGGGCCTCGTAGTTCCCCACCGCGCACCACTGTACTCCACAATCCTCCACCGTCAATGATCTAATCGCCTTGAATCGCGGTCGGTCCGCCACAAAGGCTCAGGTCAGAGGGGTGGAGCGGAGTGGAGCGGCTTGGCGCGGGGGCCCGTTTCTCCGGGTCCGGAGGCGGCTTAGCTCGACGGGATGAACCGGGCCGGCGAAAATCACGTACCAGGTGTGCAGACCACGTATGCGCTTCAGCGCAGGGCTGGACGCTCGACTGATGCGCGCCTGCGGAGGGAAGCTTGTTATGCAGTGATTTCCATTCCGTTGTTACTTCGAGGCATCACTGCACGTACTGTCTAGGCGCACGCACTGAGAGCGCCTGTGTCGTGGTCAGCCGCCGCGGCCGGTACGCACACGTTGGACATCGCCCGGCGACCCAGCGCCGGGTACTAGGAGGGACGAGTGTCAACTCAAACCGGGCACCCGGAACGCGCCCTTGACCAGCTAATTCCGATGGCGCACCGGATCAGCGACGCGATCAACACGGTTGTGCAAGGCAAGCCGCATACGGTCAGGCTCGCGTTGACGGTTCTGCTGGCCGAAGGCCACGCGCTCATCGAGGACGTGCCCGGGGTGGGCAAGACCCTGATGGCGAAGGCCCTGGCGCGGTCGATCGACTGCTCGGTCCGGCGGGTCCAGTTCACTCCTGATTTGCTTCCCAGTGACATCACCGGAGTCAGCGCGTACAACCAGGAGCTACGCGAATTCGAGTTCAAGCCCGGCCCGATCTTCGCGAACCTGGTACTCGGCGACGAGATCAACCGCGCCTCGCCCAAGACCCAGTCGGCGCTGCTCGAGTCCATGGAAGAGCATCAGGTCACCGTGGACGGCGCCACCTATCAACTCGAGTCGCCGTTCATGGTGATCGCCACCCAGAATCCGGTCGAGATGGAGGGCACCTACCCGCTGCCCGAAGCCCAGCGGGACAGGTTCACCGCCAGGATCTCGCTCGGTTATCCGGACCCGGTGGCCGAGTTGTCGATGCTCGACGCGCACGGATCGCACTCGCCGCTCGATGACATGAAACCCGCCGCGCACGCCAGCGATGTCCGGGCACTGATCGCGGCCGTGCGCGAGGTACACGTCGCCGACCAGGTCAGGCAGTACATCATCGACCTGGTGGGCGCGACCAGATCCGCGTCGGCTCTTCGGCTCGGGGCATCGCCCCGGGCCGCTTTGCATCTGCTGAGAGCCAGCCGGGCCTACGCCGCCCTGGAAGACCGGAACTTTGTGATCCCCGACGACGTCCAAACTCTGGCCGGTCCGGTGCTGGCGCACCGGTTGCTGCCGACCGCCGAGGCCGTGGTTGGCCGGGACCTGCCCGAGCAGGTCCTTGCCAAGATCGTCGAACGACTGCCGTTGCCGGGCCGGTAGCCGACTTGCTGCACAGAGATACATTGGCAAGGCAGGGTTAAGGAGGCGGCGATGCGGTCGGTTCTCGCCTGGTTCACCGTCCGTGGTGCGTCGTTCCTGACGGCAGGGATCGTCGGCCTGCTCGCGGCGCTGGTGCTCGGCAGCGAGGCCATGGTGAGCGTCGGGGCGATGCTCATCTGCCTGCCGATGTTTTCCGCGCTGGTCGCGCGCCGGGCTCGTTACCAGCTGCGGTGCAGCCGTACGGTTACCCCGGCCAGGGTCGCGCCCGGCCAGCCGACCAGGGTCGCGGTGCGGCTGGAGAATGTCAGCCGGATTTCCACCGGCCTGCTGCTCGCCGAGGAGACGATTCCCTACTCGCTCGGCGCCCGGCCCCGTTACGTGATCAACGGCATCGAGCGGAGCGGGTCCCGCGAGGTCAGCTACCAGCTCAGGTCCGACGTGCGCGGCAAGTTCACGATCGGGCCGATGCGGATCAGGATCGCCGACGTGTTCGGCCTCGTCGAGCTGACCGCCAACTTCGCCAGCCAGAACACGCTGACCGTGACACCGAAGGTAGTGCCGCTGACCAGCTCCTCGGTGAACGGCAGCTGGTCGACCGACGGCGACGGGCGGACCAGGATGACCGCCGCGGCCGGTGACGACGACGTGATCCCCCGCGCCTACCGCAACGGCGACGAACTGCGTCGAGTGCACTGGCGTTCGACCGCCAGGTACGGCGAGCTGATGGTGCGCCGGGAGGAGCAGCGCTGGCAGGACAGGGCGGTGCTGATCCTGGACTCGCGGCGGACCGCGCACACCGGCTCGGGCCCGAGTTCGTCGTTCGAGTTCGCGGTCAGCGCGGCCGCCTCGATCGGCGTCCACCTGGCCCGCCAGGGCCTGGATGGCCACCTGCTCACCGATGCCGGACCGCTGGCCGGATCGACGATGTTCGAGGACGTGCTGCTCGACGCGCTCTCGGTGGTCAGCCAGACCCGCAACCACGACTTCGCCAGGACCAGCGCCGCGCTGAGCACGATCGAGGGCGGGCTGCTCGTCCTGATCGCCGGGCGGCTGACCGCCGACCAGGCCAGGGAGATCGCGGCCGCCCGCCGCGAAGGACGCCAGGGCATCGCCCTGCTGCTTGCCGTCTCCACCTGGGCCGCACCGCCGACCGAACAGAACGGCCACGCCGCCGCAGCAGCCGCTAATGGCGCTGGGGCGCAGTCGGCGGCTTCTGGTCCAGCTTCCGCGGCCGCTCCGGCCCTGCCGTCGGCCGAAACCGCGGCCGCCGAGGCCGTGCTGCGGGCGGCCGGCTGGCGGGTCGCCACCGTCGATGCGAGCACGCCGCTCGCCGTCGCCTGGCAGCGCCTGCCAAGACTTGGTTCCCATGCTGTAAGCAGCGACCTGCCGACTCTGGGGGTAGTAACCAGATGAATCACCGGCTGACCATCGCCGCCGCGGTAGCGGTCTGTCTCGCCGCGATTTCAGAGATCGTCCTGATCAAGGGCGGCAGCTGGCTGTTCGCCACGATCGGCGCCGTGGTCGTCGTTGCCCTGGCCGGCACGCTGACCAGGTCGGCACCGAACCACCTCGCCACTGGTGCGACGGCGCTGGCAATCATCGCCTGCATGCCGCTGCTGACCGACCGGTCGTGGTACCTGAAGGCGGCCGGCGTGCTGATCATCGTGTGCTGCGCACTGAGCGGCACCAGGATCAGGGCGTTCCGCCCGATCGCCGACGTCGTCACCTATCTGGCCGCCTTGCTGCTCTATCTCAACCTGATCCTGTCCAGCAAACTGTCGTGGGCCAGGCTCGTCCCGACCTCCAAGTCATTGCACAACCTGACGGTGCTCGCGCACCACGGCATGGGCCAGGCCAAGTTCGCGCCGCCGGTCGACGGCCGGCCGGGCGTGGTCCTGCTCGCGGCCGCCAGCATCGGAATGGTCGCGATCGTCGTCGACGTCATCGCCGTCCGGCTGAATCGGCCGGCCATCGCCGGCCTGCCGCTGCTCGTGCTCTACATGGCCCCGATCGCCACCGCGGCCAAGACCGGCGGCATCGGCACGGTGGTCACCTTCCTGCTGGCCGCCACCGGCTACCTGGGCCTGCTGGCCTCCGACGGCCGGAACCGGCTGCGCGGCTGGGGCCGGGTCATCACGGTCTGGCACTACGCGGGCGAGGACGAGCGGCTCGGCGGTGCCGACATCCGCGGCCTGGCCGCGACCGGCCGCCGGATCGGTCTCGCCGCCGTCTGCGCCGCGGTGGTCGCGCCGCTGGTGCTGCCGAGCCTGAACCTGCATCACCTGTTCGATAAGGGCTCGGGCGGCACCAAGGTGATCAACGCCGGCCTGCCCGACCCGGTCGACCAGCTGAAGGGCCTGCTGATCGGGCAGACCAACACGCCGGTGCTGACCTACCGGACAGGCGGCAAGGATGCCGGTGAGTACCTGGGCGTCTACTCGCTGAACTACAACCCGGCGCTGGGGATCTGGAAGCTGATCGCGCCGTCCAAGACCAGCACCGTGGGCTCGGCGACGATGAAACAGCCGACGGGCCTGGACCGCTCCGCGACGGTGATCCCGACCACGACCCAGATCAAGCTCGATCACGTAACCGGGTCGACCACCGGGTTCAACTTCGCGGTGTTCTTCCTGCCGCTGCCTTACTGGCCCGAGCAGCTCAGCGTTCAGGGCACCTGGACCGAGGCCAGCGACACGCTGATGGTCTACTCCGGCGGCAGCGACCACTCCAACATGAACTACAGCGTGATCAGCGGCCAGGTCGATCCCACCCGCGCCGAAGAGTCCATCAGCAACGCCAAGATCCCGAGCGACATCGCCGCGTCCTACCTCGGGTTCAAGTCCTCGGTGACCCCGCAGCTGACCAAGATCGCCAACCAGATCACCAAGGGCGCGAAAACGCCGTTCGCCAAGGCGGTCGCACTGGAGAAGTACTTCCAGTCGGGCCGGTTCCAGTACACGCTCCAGGCACTTAACCTGCCGAACACTCCCCAGGGCCTGCTGGACTTCCTGACCAAGGACCGCCGGGGCTTCTGCGAGCAATTCGCCTTCGCGATGGCCGTGCTCTCCCGGCTGGTCGGCATCCCGTCCCGGATCGAGATCGGCTACACCGCCGGACACAAGCAGCACAATGGCCTGTGGAAGGTGACCTCCGCGGACGCGCACGCCTGGCCCGAGCTCTACTTCCCTGGCCTCGGCTGGATGCGGTTCGAGCCCACCCCCGGCGGCGTCGATGGCCAGGGGACGGCCCAGCAGCCCAACTACGCCACCCAACTGCCACCGATCACCGGCAAGCCCGGACCCGGGCAAGCAAATAACCCGAAGACGAACCCAAGCAAGATCACCGGGAACCCGGCACCCGGTTCGCACGTCCGGGGTCCGGGAGGGGCCGACCAGGTCGGAACGGTGTCGAACGCCATCAAGCACAAGACCCACTGGCCGATCGCCCAGATCCTGCTTTCGCTGCTCGTGCTGCTGATCCTGGCCGGGGCGGTGCCAGGCGTCGCTCGCATCGTCACCAGATCGCGACGCTGGCGGGCGGCCGTCGACGACCGCTCGCTAGCCAGCGCGGCCTGGCAGGAAGTCTGCGCCAGCCTCGATGACCTCGGGCTGACCAGAAAGGTCAGCGAGTCACCGCGAGCCCTGGCCCGGCGCATCTCGACCGAGGTCGAAGTCGACGAGTCCGCGCGAGAGGCGTTGGGCCGCATCGCCATAGTCGTCGAGCGGATCAGGTACGCCCCGACCCCGGCCCCAGCCGCCGCCGCAGCCATGCGCGCCGACGTGAACGAGGTTCGCCGCTCCCTGGCCCGCAGCACCAGCACCCTGCGCCGCCTGAGGGCCTGGCTCTTCCCTGCATCGACGATCACCCCGATGCTCCACCGCCTAGGCCAGTCCTTCGGCCAAGTGACCGGCTGGGTAGTAGCCACCCCCGCCGAAACCTAACCCCCGCCGCGGCCCCCGGCCTCCTTCTTCCCGGACGAGGACCCACTTTTACCGGGTTGCGCGCTCTTTTACCGGGTTAGGGCAAAAAGTTGCCCGCTTTGATCCGATTCGGGAGGGCGTAAACCGGTAAAAGACGTCCGGACCCGGTAAAAGACGTCCCTAAGCAGGGAAGAGTCGAGCGGAACTGGGCCTACTAGGCCGGGGCGGGAGGTGGACAGGTGGGGCGGACGAGATCTATGGGGCAGATGAAACTCGTGTGGCTGCCGTTCCCACACGGACGGGCCAACCGCAAGGCGCACCAGAGAACTGCCCCGACCCGGCGACGGCCTCTTAGTTGCCGCGGCCTTCCTGGCGGCGGCGCCAGCGCTCTTCTAGCCGCTCCCCGAAGCCACCCGAACCCGACCGGCGGCCGGCCTTGCCTTCGCGACGGCGCGGGCGGCGCGGGCGGCGTTCCTTGAACGACACGCGAACCGCCGGCATGCCGTTCATCCGGCGGTAGCTAATCACGGCCCAGTAGCATGCGCAGAGCATAAAGATGAACCCGAGCACGCTGATGGCGATCACGTTCGTCGAGACGCCCGCCACCAGGAGGGCAAGGCCGATCACGAAGCCGATCAACGCATAGACCACGCGGCGCCGATAGTGCACCTGCGGATCGGCCGCGCGCACCGCCCTGGCAAAGCGCGGATGCTCGGCGTAGAGCGCCTGCTCGATCTGATCGAGCTGACGCTGCTCGTGCTCGGAAAGCGGCACGGTGCCTCCCAATTGCTCGCGCCGGCCGGACGTGATGACCCCAGTTTACGGCCTGGCACTCATCAGAATACGAGTGCCAGCGCGTTCTGTGGAAGGGGACGCCGGAGCAGCCCCCGGTCATCGGCACGCGCTGCGATGCTGACGCCACACCAGTCACAAGAACAACGTCCCTATCGAGCGATCCCCTGCGGCGCCACGCCAAGCCCGCTCCGATCCGGCGATCTAGCTTCGTCCGCGAGCCTCGCCGCCATCCGGCGTAATCAGCGACCCGGGCCGGACGGCGCCGGAACCGAACCGGCGGGCGATCTCCTCCATCGCCGTCTCCGCCTCCCGCCACGAATCCGGTCGCTCGTCGAGCGCGAGCTGGATGCCGGTCCCGTCCGCCTTGGTCAGGCCGGAGGCCCGAACGCCGACCAGGCGCAACAGCGCACCCGGCTCCAGGCCAGAACCCGCGTACAGCTCACACGCCGTGGCATAGATCCGCTGCGCGACATCGGTTGGTTCGCGCAGCGTGCGCGACCGCGTGATCGTCGTGAAGTCGGCCCGCCGCAGCTTGACCGAGATCGTGCGAGCGGCGTAGCCGGAGGACCGAAGGCTGTGCGCGGTGCGCCCGGACAGCCGAAGCAGCTCGCGCCTGATCTGCTCGGCATCACCGATATCGACCGCGAACGTCTCCTCAGCGCCGACGCTCTTGTCCTGGGTCTCCGGTGTCACCCTGCGCTCGTCCCGGCCCCAGGCCAGTGCCGACAGATGCGCGGCGGTCGCCTTGCCCAGCTCCCGCTCCAGCGTCCCCATCGGCACGTTCGCCAGCTCGCCCACGGACCGCAGGCCAAGCCGGGCCAGAATCTTCCCGGTTCGCTCCCCGACGCCCCACAGCGCCGAAACCGGCAGCGGATGCAGGAAGTCCAGGACCCCGTCGGCCGGGATCACGAGCAGGCCGTCCGGCTTGCAGTGCACCGACGCTAGCTTGGCGACGAACTTGGTCGAGGCGATGCCGACCGAGCAGGTGATGCCGAGCTGTTCGGACACCTGCCTCCTGATCTGCTGGCCGATGTGCGAGGGCCGCCCGAGCCGCCGGATCGCGCCGCCGACGTTGAGGAACGCCTCGTCCAGCGACAGCGGCTCCACCTCGGGAGTGACCGAGGAGAAGATCGCCATGACCTCCTTGGAGGTTGCCCAGTACTCCGAATGCCGCGGGGAGACGAACACGGCGTGCGGGCACAGTCGCTGCGCCCGGCTGGCGGGCATGGCGGACCGGACCCCGAACTTCCTGGCGATGTAGTTGGCCGACAGGACGACGCCTCGGCCGCCGGTGTGGGCGACGATCACCGGCTGGCTGGCGATCTCCGGCCGCTCCCTGATCTCCACGCTCGCGTAGAACGCGTCCATGTCGATATGCAGGATGTGGCACCCAGTGTCGTCTGGAACCGCTGCGGTCACACTCCAAATCTAGCGACCGCTACCGACAATCAGTTCGACCCTGTCTCGTCATCGTCTTCAAACTCGTCATCCGCATCGTCGGCCGCGGGCACGGCACCGCCGCCGGGACTGGCACCGGCACCGGCACCGGCACCGGCCGAAGCCTCAGCAGCTTCCCCGACCACGTTCGGCTTGATCTCCAGCAGCCGGGCCAGCAGCCCGTTGACGAACGCCGGCGACCCGTCGGTCGACAGGTCCTGAGCCAGCAGTACCGCCTCGCTGATCGCCACCCCCGAAGGAACCCCGGCCCCCCACAGCAGCTCGTAGGCGCCGATCCGCAGAACATTCCGGTCCACGGCTGGCATCCGCTCAAGCGTCCAGCCATGCGCGTTCTCGGCCAGCAGCTCATCGATCTGATCGCGATGAGCCTGTACGCCCCTGACCAGCTCGGCGGCGTAACTGGTGACGGGCGGGTCGGCCTGGATCATCCTGGAGTCAAGCACGCTGAAAGGCGACTCATTGCGCATCTCAGCCTCGAACAGGATGTCCAGGGCCCGCTTGCGAGCCTTACTGCGCGCGGCCACGGCCGCCCCCAGCAAGGACCGAGATAAAGCCGCTCACGCCCGGCCGAGATAATCGCCGGTGCGGGTGTCGACCCGAACCTTCTCGCCCGTCGTGATGAACAGCGGCACCTGGACCTGCGCCCCTGTCTCAAGCGTCGCCGGCTTGGTACCGCCGGTCGACCGGTCCCCCTGCAGCCCGGGATCGGTCTGGCTCACCACCAACTCGACCGCGGGCGGCAACTCCACGTACAGCGGCACGCCGTCGTTAAACGCGATCGTCACCATCTGCTCTTCGAGCAGGTAATCGGCCGAGGTGCCGACGGTCTCGCCGGGAACCCGCGGCTGATCGTAATCCTGGGTGTCCATGAAGACGAACTCGTCGCCCTCGCGGTAGAGGTACTGCATCTCACGCCGGTCGACGTTGGCGACGTCGACCTTGACCCCGGCATTGAAGGTCCGGTCGACGACCTTGCCGGACATCACGTTCTTCAGCTTGGTCCGCACGAACGCGCCGCCCTTACCCGGCTTGACGTGCTGGAATTCCACGACATTCCAGAGCTGGCCGTCGATGCTCAGGGTCATGCCGTTCTTCAGGTCGTTCGTGGTGGCCACGTAAGTTGCTTCTCCTGCATGCGCGGGGACTAGAACGCTGCTGCCGGCCTGCCCCAGCCGACACGCGGCAGGACATGCCTACAGGACGAGCAGTTCCCTGGTGATGGTCGTGAGCGACTGAGCCGATCCCGCCGCCCCGGTGCCTGCACGGACTACGAGCGTGTCCTCGATCCGGACGCCGCCCGCACCAGCCAGGTAGATCCCGGGTTCGATCGTGAGAGGAACCCGGTCCTGTAGTGTACCGGTCTCATTTGCCGCGAGAAACGGAGCCTCGTGGATCAGCAGGCCCACTCCATGACCTAGTCCGTGGGTGAAGTAGTCGCCGTGCCCGGCCGCGCTGATCAGGTCCCTGGCGGCCGCGTCCACGTCGGCGAGTTCGGCCCCGACCCTGGCCGCCGCCCTCCCGGCCGCCTGCGCCTCCGCGACCAGGTCGTAGATCTCCCGCTGCCAGTCCGCGGGCTCGCCGATGGCCACGGTCCTGGTCATGTCCGCGTGGTAACCCTGGACCTTCGCTCCGCAGTCGACCGTCACCAGGTCACCGATCTGGAACGGCCGGTCGGTGGGCACGTGGTGCCCGATCGCGCCGTGAGGACCCGACGCGACGATGGTGCTGAACGCCGGCCCTTCCGCGCCGAGATCAACCATCGCTCGCTCCAGGGCGATCGCGTACTGGCGTTCGGTCACTCCCGGACGAAGCATTTCAAGCATTTGGGAGAAAGCTTGGCCGGTGATTTGGCACGCCTGCGCGATCAACTCGATCTCGGTGTCATCCTTGACCATCCGCAACTCGTCGAGCAGGCCGCCAAGAGGAACAAGTTCCAGCGGCGGGTGCCCGGCGCCTTGTTCCGGATCCTCGAGGTCGACGAGGGCCTGATGCCGCTTCACCGTCAGGTCGCGGTCCTCGAATCCGATCGAGCTAAGCCCGCCGAGCAGCGCCTCGCTGACCAGAACCTCGGCCACATCACGCTCGTTGAGTAGCTCCAGGTCATAACAGTCCCGCTCGGCGGTACCCAGATACCGGGCGTCGGTAGCGAGCTTGGCCTCACCGCTCGCGGGCAGCAGCACCGCCGCGTTCGAGCTGACCAGTCCGGTCAGGTACCTGACATTGACGCCGTTCGTGATCAGCGCCGCGTCTACGCCGAACTTGGAGAGTTGTTCCTGGACCCGCGCCCGCCGGGCGCTGTGTATTTCCGGCATAGCTGAACTGTACGGTGAGATTGGCTAAAGGGGATGACCGCCGTGGCTGACCCGCTGATCAAGCTGTACCGCGCGGACTGGAGCCGCTGGTCGCTGGCAGCGGAGGTCGTGACCAGGCAGAACGACCAGGCAGGCCGTCGTTACCGGTACCAGCCATCCGTCGACACTGACAGCCGAGCCGGCTCGGCCGATGCCCGGGAGAGCGACGAAGAACTCGAGAACAACGAGCGAGTGAGGCTCGTGCTCAGCGATGGTGAATTCTGCTGGGCGGTCTGGTCCACCGCCGCCGAGCGGTACCCGGCCGATCCGGCGCGGGCTCCGATCGACCGGATCGTCCGCCCGGACTGGCTGTTGTCCCAGCTTCGGCTTACGGTCACCGGAACCACCGAGCTAGCTGGCCGGTCGATGCTGATGGTGCGATGCAAGCCGCGTCCTCGCCCGAATCGGTGGGCGACCGGAGTCGCCCTGTTCGACTGGGTGGACTTCGTGATCGATGCCGAACTGGGCGTCGTGCTGCGCAGGCAGACGATGTATCAGGGGCAGCCGCTATCGGTGCTCGAATTGCATGACTTGACGATTGATCCGGCGGCGGCCACCGACCCGGCTAGCTTCCGGCCGGACGTCGGCGTCGAGATCGACGAGAACGACTTCGGCCCCGACCAGTCGTCTGTGCTCTGGCGCGGTTTCGACTGGCACGGGGCCGACTGGACCGCCGACGACTATGAGATCGGCGCCGGCGGCGTCGCCGTCGCCGTGGCCAGGGGCGCGCTGTACCTGGCCGCCCGCAGCGTGTCCCGGCCAGAACCGGTGGGGCGAGAGCGGACCGATGACGAAGCCGAGATGCCCGCGCCCCCAAGCGCGGCCAGGACGCCGCTCATCGAACCGATCTCAGACAGCACGCTGCGGCTGATCGCTCAAGGAGGCCGACCGCCGGTCAGCGTGTCGGCGCCGGTTCCGGGTCGACTTCGGCCTGGACGAGCGGACCAGATGGCCAAGGACGATCGCCTGCGACGGCGAGCGGCTTCGCAAGGTCTACCACAACCGGGTGATCGCGAGTCCGGCCCGAACCTTGACGACCGATTTCGTCCGGCTGATCGAGCCGGCCTGGCTGCTGGCGAACTGGCAGCTCACCGAGGGCGGCGAGGAGATCTTCGCGGGCAGGACGGCTATGGCTGTCCAGGCGGTGCCGCCGCCTACGCCGCCCCGCCTGGGGCGGGACGATTCCGGTCGACCGAAGTCGCTCAGAATCGTCGTGCTCATCGACTCCGACCTGGGAATCATCCTGCGACAGGTCTCCTACGCAGACGACCAGCCAGTCGCCTGGATCGAGCTGCGGGAGCTGGCCGCCTTGCCAGAGGCCGATCCAGCCGAGTTCGGCTCGGCCATCGCTCCCGGCCTTCCGGTGATCAGCACCGACGGTGAGCCGCTCGATGACCTGGACCTGCCGCCGGTGGCCAATTCCATCCGCCAGGTCAGCTCCGAGCTGCTCAGCGGCGCGCAAGCCGCCTTCGGCTGGCTCGCGCGTCAGCTACGGACCTGAGCGGGCTCCTCGCCGTCGGCGTCACCGATGATGACGCCGCCGCCCCTGCTCCAGGTCAGGTACCGCCAGGACAAGTTGACCAGCGCGGAGATCCGGTTCCGGCCGCCGAGCAGGTAGAACAGGTGCAGCCCGAGCCACGCCAGCCACGCCAGCGTGCCACGCATGTTGATCCCGATAGAAAGCTCGACCACGGCCGACCGGCTGCCGATCGTCGCCGCGATGCCCTTGTCCCGGTACCGGAACGCCGTCGTCGGACGGCCCGCCTCGATCAGCTTGATCTGGTCGGCGGCGTGCCGGCCCTGCTGGATCGCGGGCGCGGAGAGCTGAGGCAGCGGATCGCCGTCGATGATCCCGATATCGCCGACGGCGAAGATCCGATCCTGCTCGACGACCCGCAGATCGGGGCCGGTCAGCAGGCGGCCGCCGCGGCCAGTCTTCAGCCCCAGGTTTCCGATCCATTCCGGCCCGGAGATACCCGCCGCCCAGACAGTCAGGTCGCTGGCCAGCTCGCTGCCGCCGGCAATGAACACCCGGTCACCTTCGACTCGCTCGATCTTGGTGTCCAGCCGCACATCGACACCGCGCTCGGCCAACTCCCGCTTGGCGTACTCACGCAGCTTCTCGTTGAACGGTGCCAGCAGCGCCGGCCCGAGCTCGATCAGAGTGACGCAGATCCGCTTGCGGTCAATGTCGGGGAACGAGGCGGGCAGCGCGATGTTCCGCAACTCGGCGAGTGTCCCGGCCAGCTCCACCCCGGTGGCGCCGCCGCCGACGATCGTAATGCCGAGATCGCTGTCGTCGCCGGCACTGCGCTTCTCGAGCTCCTCCATCAGGCGGTTGCGCAAGATGATCGAGTCGCGCCTGGTGTACAGGCTGAAGGCGTGCTCGGCGGCGCCGGTGACGCCGAAAAAGGCCGCGCTCACGCCGGTGGCGATGACCAGGTAGTCGTAGCCCAGCACGCCGCCGTCGGCGAGCTGGACCTGGCCCGCCGAGGTGTCGACGCCGACGACCTCGCCGCGGACGAACTCAGAGTGGGTCTTGTGCGCGGCCGTCCAGGCTGGGTAGGCGACGTCGGCCGAGGTAAGTCCCGCCGTCGCGACCTGGTAAAGCAGCGGCTGGAAGGTGCTGTAAACGTTGCGATCCACCAGCGTGACCGAGAACCCGGATCTGGCCAGCCGGTCCTGGGCGGTCAGCCCGGCAAACCCGGATCCGACAATGACAACTCGCGGCTTTGGGGCCATGCAAGGGACTGTACCCACCGATCGCCGAGGTAACTTCGTGGGCCAACTCTGTGATCCTGCGGCCGCCGGCCACTGAGCGGCGGCGGGCCGCGAGCCCGCCAGATCGACAGTTAGCCTGCCATCTCCTTGATCTGCTCGATCAGGGCTACCCGCTCAAGGTGGGTCGCGGCCATCGGCTGGACGTTCAGCGTCGTCACC
This sequence comes from Streptosporangiaceae bacterium, assembly GCA_035606435.1. Lineage (GTDB taxonomy): Bacteria > Actinomycetota > Actinomycetes > Streptosporangiales > Streptosporangiaceae > Chersky-822. Next base: position 16,839 of record DATNFM010000309.1, read on the forward strand.
CCGGACTCCCGGTACGCCGCCAGCCGCTCCGCGACATGCGACTTCGAGCCGATCAGCGAGATGCCTTCGAGCAGTGACCTCGGCACCAGCGCGGCCGCCTCGTCCTTGCGGCCGTCCAGGTAGGCGTCCTGGATCGCGAGCGCCTCGTCCGGGTATCCGTAGTCCGAGGCCAGCTTGGTGTAGAAGTTCTGGCCCCGGGCGCCCATCCCGCCGATGTACAGCGCCATCACCGGACGGCCGAAGTCGACCAGGTCGGCTACGTCGTCGCCGATCGCCAGACTCGCCTGGGCGACCACGTCGAGTTCGGGCAGCGACGCGTCCCGCTTGGCCTTGCCCGCGGCCACGGCGGCGCCCCAGATATCGCCCGCCTTCTCGGGGAAATAGAAGATCGGCTGCCAGCCCTCGGCCAGTTCGGCCGCCAGCTCGGTGTTCTTCGGCCCGACGGCGGCGATGAAGATCGGGATCCGGTCCCTGACCGGGTGATTGATGATCTTCAGCGCCTTGCCGAGGCCGGTCCCCTGGCCGGCCGGGAGCGGGATCTTGTAGTTCTTGCCCTCGTGGACCAGGCGCTCGCGGCGCCAGACCGCCCGGCAGATCTCGATGGTTTCGCGGGTCCGGCCAATCGGAGCGTCGTAGGGCACGCCGTGCCAGCCCTCGATCACCTGCGGCCCCGAGACGCCGATGCCCAGGTTGAACCGCCCGTTCGAGACGTAGTCGAGCCCGGCCGCGGTCATGCCGACCAGCGTCGGGGTCCTGGTGTAGAGCTGCATGATCCCCGAGGCCAGCTGAAGCCGCTCGGTCTTCGCGGCCACGTAGCCGAGCTGGCTGACCGCGTCGTAGCTGTACGCCTCGGGCACGAAAACGATGTCCAGGCCGGCCTTCTCGTAGTCGGCCAGCTCGTTGACGGTCTCGGCGAAGCCGCCGGCGTAGTTCAAGGACATCCCGATGCGCACTGCTGAACCTCTTCCTGCCAGGCCGACGAACTCTTGTCCGCGGGGGTTCCGGGGGTCGTCCCCCCGGACTAGCACCGCGGCGAGTAACTAGTATCAGCCCGCGGGGGTCTGGGCCGCCAGCAGGCCGGCGATCGCGCGGAGGGCCAGCTGGTAGGAGGCGAACCCGAAGCCGGCGATCGTCCCGTCGGCCACGCTGGCCACGACCGAGGTGTGCCGGAATTCCTCCCGGGCGGCCGGGTTGGAGATATGGACTTCTACTAGCGGGGCCGTCCGCATCGCCAGGGCGTCGTGCAGCGCATAGGAGTAGTGCGTGAACGCCGCGGGATTCAGCACGATCGGGAGTTTTTTGTCCGCGGCGTCATGAACCCACGCAATTATTTCTGCCTCGTCATTTGTCTGGCGAAAATCGACGGCCAGACCAAGCTCGTCCGCCGTGGCCGCGCACGCCTTGGCCAGGTCGTCCAGCGTCGCGGTGCCGTAGACCTCGGGTTCGCGGGAGCCGAGGCGGTTCAGGTTCGGGCCGTTGAGGACGAGCACGGTGCGCATGCGTTACCCCTGGAAGGCTTGGGTTAGGAGTTCCTCAGGCGGGTCGGTCAGGATGCCGGGGCGGGCCAGGCCGTCCAGCACGACCATGCGCAGCCGCCGGCCCCTGGTCTTCTTGTCGACCGACATCGCCTCCCTGAGCTGCGGCCACGGGGCGCCGTCGTAGCCGGTCGGCAGGCCGACCGAGCCCAGGATCGCGCCGTGCCGCTTCGCGGTCGCCTCGTCGAGCCGGCCGCTCAGCCGGCCGACGGAGGCGGCGAACATCATGCCGACCGCGACCGCCTCGCCGTGCCTGATCCGGTAGCTCTCGGCGCGCTCGATCGCGTGGCCGAGCGTGTGACCGTAGTTGAGCGTCTCGCGGCGCCCGGCCTCGGCTTCGCGCAGATCGCCGGTGACTACCTCGGCCTTCATGCGGATGGCCCGTTCGACCAGCTCGCGTTCGTGCTTTCCGCCCGGAACCGCCGCGGCGGCGGGGTCCTGCTCGATCAGGTCGAGGATGACCGGGTCGGCGATGAAACCGGCCTTGATCACCTCCGCCAGGCCGCTGACGTACTCGGGAGCGGGCAGCGTGGTCAGCGCGTCGAGGTCGGCCAGGACCCCAGCGGGCGGGTGGAAGGCGCCGACGAGGTTCTTGCCGGCCGGGGTGTTGATGCCGGTCTTGCCGCCGACGGCCGCGTCCACCATGCCGAGCAGAGTCGTCGGGATCAGCACGACCGGCAGGCCGCGCAGCCAGGCCGCGGCGACGAACCCGGCCAGGTCCGTCACCGCACCGCCGCCGATGCCGACGATCAGGTCGGACCGAGATACCCGGTGGGCCGCGAGCCGTGACCACAGGTGGGTCGCGACCTCGATGTCCTTCGCCGCCTCGCCAGCCGGGACCGGTTCGATGTGCACGGTGTGTCCGGCCGAGGCCAGGGCGTCGCGGGCGGGCGCCGCGAGCCGGTCGAGGCCGTTGGCGCAGATGATCACGACCGTGCGGGGCCGGTCGCCGGCCAGCCCGGGCAGCTCAGCGGCGAGGTCGGAGCCGACGAGTACCTCGTAGGGGCGCTCGCCGCCGACCGCGATCCTGGTCGCCCTCATGGCCGCGCGGCGGCTAGGTGAGAGGCGATCTCAGCGGCGATGTGCTCTGGAGGCTGATCGTCGGTGCTGACGGTGAGCCAGGCCAGGCTGGTGTAGATCGGCAGGCGCTGGTCGAGCAAGGCCTTGAGGGTGGCTCTCGGGTTGGTGCCGATCAGCAGCGGGCGGGCCTGGCTGAGGCCGACCCGCTTGGCCGCGGCGGCGAACCCTGTCTCGAGGTAGACGACCGGCCTGCCGCCCAGCCGCTGCTGGGTGCGCGAGTCGAGTACCGCCCCGCCGCCGACCGCCACGACGCCATCGCTGCGGACCAGCACGTCGGCGACGGCCGCGCGCTCGAGTTCGCGGAAAGCCGACTCGCCGTCCTCCACGAAGATGTCGCTGACCGGCTTGCCGGCGGCCGCCTCGATCTCGGCGTCGGTGTCGGTGAACGAGACGCCGAGCAGTTCGGCGAGCAGCGTGCCGACCGTGGTCTTCCCGGCCCCGGGCGGGCCGATCAAGATCGCGACTGGGGCTCCTTGCTGGGACTCGGTTTGCTGAGGTCCGGTTTGCTGAGGTCCGGTTTGCTGAGGCTCGGTCATTGGATTGCCAGCGTCTCCAGGTAGCCGGTGAGGTTCCTGCGGGTCTCAGCCACGTTATCGCCGCCGAACTTCTCGATCGCGGCGTCCGCCAGGACCAGCGCCGCCATAGCCTCGGCGACCACGCCGGCGGCCGGAACGGCGGTCACGTCGCTGCGCTGGTTGATCGCCTTGGCGGCCTCGCCGGTGCGCACGTCGACCGTCGCCAGTGCCCGCGGCACCGTCGAGATCGGCTTCATCGCCAGGCTGACCCTGACCGGCTCGCCGGTGCTGATCCCGCCTTCGATGCCGCCGGCCCGGTTGGTCAGCCGGCGCACCCGCAAGCCGGTCTCGCCGTTCTGGCCGGTCTCGCCGGTCTGGCCGGTCTGGCTGTGCGCGGCCTCGATCTCGTCGTGGGCCTGCGAGCCGCGCCTGGCCGCCGTCTGGAAGCCGTCGCCGATCTCGACGCCCTTGATCGCCTGGATGCTCATCATCGCCCCGGCCAGCCGGCCGTCGAGCCGCCGATCCCAGTGCACATGACTGCCGAGGCCGGGCGGCAGGCCGTGCACCACTACCTCGACGACCCCGCCGAGGGTGTCACCGTCCTTGCGCGCGGCGTCGATCTCGGCGACCATCGCCGCGCTCGTCACCTGGTCCAGGCAGCGAACCAGGTCTTCGTCGATCTTGACCAGATCCCCGGGACCTGGCAGCGTCCCGGCCGGTACTCGCACTCCCCCGAGCGCGACCACGTGGCTGAGGATCTCGACGCCGAGCGTCTGCCGCAGGAACCGCCTGGCTAGTTCGCCGAGCGCGACCCTGGCCGCGGTCTCCCTGGCGCTGGCCCGCTCCAGGATTGGCCGGGCGTCGTCGTGGCCGTACTTCTGCATGCCGGCCAGGTCGGCGTGGCCGGGCCTTGGCCGGGAGAGCGGCTCGTTCCTGGCCTGGCTGGCAAGCACGTCCTCCGGCACCGGATCGGCCGACATCACCGTCATCCACTTCGGCCACTCCGTGTTGCCGACCCGGATCGCGACCGGGCCGCCGAGCGTGCGGCCGTGCCGCACACCGCCGGTGAGCTCGACCTCGTCCTGCTCGAACTTCATCCGCGCGCCCCGCCCGTACCCAGCCCGCCGTCGAGCCAGCGCAACCGCAAGATCGGCCGTGGCAACCTCGATCCCGGCCGGGAGACCCTCGCAAATAGCCACCAGGGCCTGGCCGTGCGACTCCCCGGCGGTCAACCAGCGCAGCATGACCCCGATCCTCCCACGCCCGCCCCACCGACACCCACCGCGCCGCTGACCCCCTGCCCCGCACCCCACCCGACCCCAGCACCAACCCGGCCCCAGATCCACTATCCACCCCGGTCCCACCACCTGACCCGCCACCGCTGATCGGAACCTGCGCCCCTCACAGTCGCCTCTTGTGTCACATAGAAAGACAAGAACATCAGCAGTCACGAGTTCACCATGACCATCTTGCAGAATC
>DATNFM010000310.1:0-17184 GCA_035606435.1 Streptosporangiaceae bacterium
ATCGCGGCGCCGGTGAGCGCGCCCGCCTCGGCCTCGCGAGCCAGCCAGGACCACCAGCCGTCAGCTTGACCGGCGGTAAGGACGCCCTCTTCGCACAACCGGGTCACCACCGGGCTGAACTGGGCGCGTATGAGCTTGTAAGGGGCGGGGAACGCGACCGGATCGGCCGTTACGCCGGTCAGTCCCGCGGCACGGAACATCCGGTGCAGTTGCCGCCCGATCAAAGGATGCGCTCTTGACGCACAGACCGCGTCCAGAATCGTCCGCGTCAGGTACTGGTCGGGATGGTCGAGAACCATGGTGCCGTTGTCCAGCTCCAGCACGCCCACCTGCCCGCCGGGCCTGGTAACGCGCACCATCTCGCGGACGGCCTGCTGCGGGTCGGCGACGTGAATGAGAACCGTCTTCATCCGGCAGATGTCGAATGCGGCATCCGGGTAGGGCAGGCTGAGCGCATCAGCCACGCCGAACGTGGCGTCGACGCCGGCTTTGGCGGCTCGCTTGCGGGCCTCGTCGATCATCGCGTGGCTGGCGTCTACGCCTTCCACCCGGCAGCCCGGCGGCAGCTGCCTGGCCATCTCCATCAGGTCGTCGCCGGTGCCGCACCCTACGTCGAGAACCGCCTGGGCTTCCGTCAGGCGCAGCCGGTCAAGCAGGACCGACCTCGACACCCGGTTCAGCGGCCGGAGCGAGTCCATCATCGCGATCATCGCCGATGGATCAGGACTATTGTCGACGCCCCTGAAATCGCTGGCGTCCGCGCTGCCATACCGCGATGTCATGCTGTCCACAAAGACAAGTTTACGCCACGGCCGGGATTTACAGTACGTTTTGTTGATGCTATTTCCTGACATATTTTCCATCATCAGAATCTGGTTTGCCCAAGGATTTATAGGGGTTGATCGCGTATCGGTTAGGGGTTACTAGGGGTTGACGGAAGACAGAGAAGATCTTCATAGTGATACGAGTGCTCATAGGGGAACATTCCGGACAGAAGTCCAAGTCAACGAGCACATATTCTCGGGTGTTTTGCCGATAGCCGTAAGAGTTCACTAGGCCCAGACAATGAGGTACCCGTGCGTAACAAGCTTTCTCGACGTCAAATTCTCACTGGCAGTGCGGCTTTGGGCGGCGCGGTAGCCGCCGGACTTCCGGCCACCGCCTCGGCGGCGGCACTGGTCACGGGGACACGGGCCGAGCCGAAGCCCGCGGGCAAGCCGCTGCCAGTGTTCAAAGGGGCGACCGTCAAGCCCAGCGATCCTCGTTATCCAGATCTTGTTGACGGCTGGAACGGGCGGTTCGCCGGCACGCCGGACTATGTGCGCGTCGTCGGTTCGACGGAGCAGGTGGAACGCGCACTGGCCGATGCTCTCCATGCGGGCAAGCGGATTGCCACTCGCAGCGGGGGGCATTGCTTCGAGAACTTCTGGAACAGTTCCGATATTAAAGTCGAGATCGACATGTCAGCGATGAACTCGATCTACTTCGACCCCGCTTTCCGGGCCTTCGTGGTGGAGCCTGGCGCGCGCCTTCGGGATGTCAATAATTCGCTCTTCATCGACTATGGCGTGTCACTGCCCGCCGGTATCTGCCTTGACGTGGGCGTGGGCGGCCATTTCTGCGGCGGCGGGTACGGCATTCTGGCTCGCATAAACGGCATAGTTCCCGACCATATGTACGGCGTCGAAGTAGTAACCGTGGACAAGACCGGGACGCCGAGGACGGTGATAGCCACCAGGGAGGGCAACGACCCGAACCAGGACCTGTTCTGGGCCCATACCGGCGGTGGCGGCGGAAACTTCGGGATTGTCACGCGGTATCTGATGCGCACCCCTGGGGCGACCGGCAACGACCCGAGCCTGCTGTTGCCCAAGCCGCCCGCGAAGCAGCGCGTCATCACCTACGCCTGGCCGTGGCCCATGCCGCTGTCGACCTTCACCGCCATCGTCGAGGGCTACCTGCAGTGGCATCAGGACAACAGCCAGCCCGGCAGCCGGTTTGCCGGGCTGTTCGCACAGCTCTCATGCCTGCATGTCAGCAGCAGCCCGGTCCTGCCGCTCACGATCGTGGTCGATCCCACCGCGCCCGGCTCCGACCAACTGGTGGACGACTTCGTATCGGCCGTGATCAAGCCGATAACCCTCGCCGCGACGCCAGCCGGCGACACTTCCTATCCGTGGCTGCAGTTCACGGAGTTCTACGGTCCGACCGATTCTGGCAACTTCGTCGGATGGCGCAATAAGAGCAAAGGCTCGTACATGCGGGAGAGCTACACCGCCACGCAGATCGCGGCCATGTACCGATCCCTGACGGACACATCGATCTCGACTCCGCGAGCCGCGGTGTTGTTCGGAGGATACGGGTGCCAGGTCAATACGGTCGCGCCCGACGCGACCGCGGTAGCGCAGCGCGATTCCATGAATAAGCCGATCTACACCGTCTACTGGGACGATCCGTCGCAGGATGACTTGTTTATAGGCTGGATTCGCAACCTCTATCAGCAAGTGCATTCGGATACGGGCGGCGTGCCGACCCTGAACGGCATCAGCGACGGTTCCTACATTAACTACCCGGACATAGACATGACCGACCCGGCCTGGAACACTTCCGGGGTTCCTTGGTACACGCTTTATTACAAGGACAATTACCCGCGCCTGCAGGAAGTAAAGGCTAAGTGGGATCCGCTCAACGTGTTCCACCACGCACTGTCGGTTCAGCCGCCAGCGTGAGTCCGGCGGCCAGTGGGTGCTTGCGCACCCGCTGGCCATCTGACTATTTTGGTCTTCTCAGTCAACTAGTCAGGGCGGGCAGTTCGTCAGTTCGGGAGGCGTGTTCATGGGATCGTTGACCGGGAAGACCGCAGTGGTTACCGGCGCGTCCAGCGGCATCGGGCGGGCCATCGCGGTGCGGCTGGGTGAGGCCGGGGCGCACGTGTTCGCCGCCGGACGCCGGGCCGAAGCGCTTGAGGACACGATCGCGATGGTGGTCAAGGGCGGCGGCACGGCCACTGCGGTGGCGGTTGAGCTCCGTGATCCCGGCTCGGTCCAGGGGCTGGTCAACCGGGCGATGGCCGACACCGAGCGGCTCGACGTGATGGTCAACAACGCCGGCGTCTCCTATCGCAGCTCGCTGGCCGACGGCGACCCTGAGGCATGGCGGGAAATGCTCGAGGTCAACGTGCTCGCGCTGGCGGTAGGCTCAAGGGCGGCCGCGCGGGCCATGCGAGCATGCGGCGCGCAGGGCCACATCGTGAACATTTCCTCAAGCGCCACCCAGGTGGAGGTACCCGGCTTCTACGGAGCCACCAAGATGGCAGGCAACGCGATCACCGCCTCGCTGCGGCGGGAGCTGGAGAACGACCCGATCCGGGTGGTCAACGTGATCCCGGGCTTGACCGCGACCAACCTCGCCCGCAACCAGCCCGAGCTGCTGCGCGGACTGGCCGCCTCGCTCGGCCAGGACATCGGGTTGCCCTCGGACGGACTGTTTTCCGAGGATGCGCTTGACCACGTCGCGGCCGTCGCCGGCCCGATCATGGCCCGAGCCGACGATGTGGCCAGAGCGGTGCTGTTCGCGATCACCCAGCCCATCGAGCTGAGCATCTCCGAGATCTGCGTCCAGCCCGCCAAGCGCCTGTCCGTTTAGCATGAACCCACCGCGCGGGGATGCCGAAGGTCGCCGCACCGCGATCCTGGACGCGGCACTGCGGGTGTTCGGGCAGTACGGTTACCGACGCGCGTCGATGGAGGACATCGCCCGCGAGGCTGGAATCGGCAAAGGCACCATCTACCTGAGTTTCGCGTCCAAGGACGAAGTGTTCCTGGCGCTGAGCCAGAGCCTGTCTCAGCGGATGCTGGACGACGCGGAGGCGGCCAGGCAGCAGCCCGACCCGATCGCTGACAAGCTGGCCGCGGTCTGTGCCGCCTGGTTCGGCACTTACGCGGAGACGATCCGGCGCTCCCCGCACGCGGCCGAATTGCTGGACGCCAAGCATCGGCTGTCAGCGAACGTGATCTCGCCCGCCGCGAACCGGTACAAGCGGCTGGTCAGGGACATCGTCGCCGAAGCCGCCGCCGTTGGGGACCTGGACCTGGCCTCGGCCGGAATTACGGCGGACACCGTCGCGGAGTTGCTGATCGCCTCCGCCCGGGGCTTGCAGTCAAGCGCCGCCTCACCCGCCGCCTACCACCGCCAGCTCAAGACACTGGTCCGGGTCATGGTCGCCGGGCTTGGCGGCCGGGCGGAGGTCATTCCTGGCCGGCCGTCGGCCAGCACGGGGATATCCGGAAACTGACCGGGAGATCGGCTCGCCGGCCGATGCCGAGTTTGCGGTAGATCTGAGTCAGATGCTGTTCAACGGTACTGACGGTAATAAAGAGCTTCGCGGCGATCTCACGATTGGTGTCGCCTTGCGCGGCCAGCGCGGCGACCCGATGCTCAGCGTCGCTGAGGCCGCTGCCCAGCTCATCGCCGTCCGGCGCCGCCTCGGCCCCGCTAGCTGCCGCGGGCCACAGCAGCGGGAACAGCGGTCGTATGTGACATTTCTCCGCCAGGCGGCGGGCGCGTTGTATCAGCGGCCGCGCCCGGCCGACCTGTCCGAGCGAATTGTGGGCATGGCTCAGGTCGGTGAGCGCGTACGCGAGTTCCACGCTATCGCCGGAGTTCTGCAGAAGGTCCACAGCCTGGCTGAGTAAATGCTGGCGCTCCGGCGGTTCACTGGCCAGTCCGCACACGCGGAAGGAGATGCCGCGGGTGCGGGGATTGCCGTTTTTCAGGATGCTGATCTGGGTCTTCGCCAGTTCTTTGGCTTTTTCCTGCTCACCGAGCATGATGAGGGCGCGGGCGGTGTCGGACCGCCAGGGCACGATCGCCGGTGAGTCCATTTCCCATTTCATCATCAGGTCCCCGCACGCCTGGAAACTAGTCAGCGCTTCGGCCGGCCGGTTGGTCGCCAGGTCGTATCGGCCCCGGGCGTGCAGGTAGTCCAGCCCGAACATGCTCTCCAGCGTCGCGCCGGGAGTTGGCTGGCTCAGATACCTGGCCGCCTCCCGCAGGTTGCCCATAGTGGTGTTCGCCTGGACAAGAACAGCCAGCGGGCCGGCGGCCGCGATGCCCCAATTCTCCAGCGGCATCCGCGCGAGTCCGTCCAGCGCGAGTGCCCGCGCCCGCTCCAGGTCCCCTGCCTGCAGCGAGATCCTCGCCCCGATCCAAGTCAGCATCGCGTACCAGGTGGGCGCGAGATGCGCCGCAGACGCCTGGTCGAGCAGGGTCCCGCTCCAGGACAAGGCCATTTCCAGATGGTCGGCGTAGCTCGATGCCAGCAGGGCGGCGAGAGTAGCTTCCATCTCGTCGTCGTTGAGCCGCGAATGCCGCAGGATCTGCGCCGCCGCCTCCACTGGCTCGGCGTCGATCTCCCCCGGGCCGGAATCGCCGACCTTGATCCTGTCGTCGTTACGCAGCACAGCAGCCAGCACGACCGTGGACCGCGGGTACGGATCACCGGCCCGCAAGTTCATCAGGCCCGCTGACTTCGGCAAGGAGGGTATTCTGCTCGATAATGGCGGGTGAGCGTACATTAGCCAGCCTTCGGCCCGGTTCAACTCGACCGCCGTGCTGAGGGATGTATTGTCATTACGGCTGCTCATATGGTCTAGGGCACGTGCTGCCTCGGCCAGCCGACCGCTCCATAGCAACTGAATGACGGCCTCCACCGCCATGCGACCCGCGAGTTGCCCGCTCCGGATCACGTCGACAATCCCGCGATCGACGTTCCCGCACAGGAGACGGCCGGCGGCCAGCGGGTTAATCCGCCATTTGGCTTTGGCCAGCAAGACCCGGTAGCCGACACGCTCCAGCGGCCCGTCGCCTGCCTCCAGGATATTTTGCAAGCATGCGATAGCAAAGTCGGGGTCGCCGTCTCTCAACGCCGTTTCCGCCGCCTCGCCAAGGATGTCGTACTCCCACATCTCGCTGGGATTGCCTGCCAATACAAGTTGACGAGCCACGGAAACGGCGTTCGCCCCGGCCGAGAATGATTGCTGCGCCGCGCGGCGATGCAAAGCGCCCCGGCGATCGGCGGGCAGGCTGGTAAGCGCGGCCTCACGAGCAGCCTCGTGCCGGAACCTCCCAGACTCGAGCAACCCGACCTCCGTCAAGGCCCGGTCGGCCTGGTCGATAACGCCGGACCGGAGGCCCATGAGCGACCCGATCCGCGCCCGCGACACCGATTCACCGAGAATCGCGATTCCCTGAGCGACCGCGAGCGCCTCCGGCGCGCTCCGATACAGACACCTGAGCACAGCCTCCGCGTAGGCCTGCCCAGCAACCGGGGCATCAGGGAACCGGGACAGATCCGACTCGCTGGCCGGGTGTTGATCCTCGACAAGGGCGCGAAGTAGCAGCGGATTGCCGCCAGTGATCGCATGACTCGCGCCCGACAGGCGCGCCGCGCCCGCAGCACCAAGGGATTCGGCGAACATCCGCTCCGCGCCGTCAAGCGAAAGCGGGCTGATCGCGATACGGGCACAATGCGGCTGCGAAAGCAGGTCGGCCTGGAACTGCGGATCCGCCGAGCCGTTATGCGTGAGTATCAGCAGCGCCCGGCTCAGCCGAATCCTGCGAGTTAGGTAAAGCAGGAATTCCAGCGAGGCCCCGTCCGCGTGCTGCATGTCGTCCACCGCGATGACGAGCGACTCTCGCTCGGCGAGTTCAAGCAACCCGACGCAGAGCCTATCGAGCACGTGCAGGGAAGCGGCATCCACGCCGCCAGCCTCCCGCGAACCAATCACGCCCACGCCGAGCGCGGCGCGGTCAAGCATGGCCACCAGGCCCCCGGCGGCCGGGAAAAGCGACACCGCGTGGCGGAAAAGTTGATGGGCGACTCCGAATGGCAACGCCTGCTCGCCGCTCGCGGCCGTCGCCATAAGAAACCGAGCACCCGCCTGCGCCGCCTGCTCCGCGCAACGCCGCAGCAGCGCCGTCTTCCCCATCGCCGTAGCACCATGGATGATCACAACCCGGCCGCCTTTACGGTCACCGCAAGAGACCAGGCAATCTTGGAGAAAGTCGACTTCGTTGTCCCGGTCAAAGAACTGTTCCGTCATCAAGAAGTCCGGGTATTCCGAAACGGCATCGGCGCCGCCGGCACGCTGCAAAGTGGCAATCTCCGACACTCCCGATTTCCGGGATTATGTACTGGAAGTACCAGCCTATCAAGGCGCCGAACGGTCCCGGAAGTCCATTCGGGCACTGCTCGGCGCCCCTGTGCCGGTAAGCGGCGGAGCAAACGCACATCAACGACGCAACCGGCCCGCCTCGCCATTGTCAGGGAGCAATCGAGCTGAAATAGCCGACTCTTGCCCGAGCAGGTAGTTGTGCCCGTTATCCTGGCAAGCGGGCAGCTAATTGCACAGCCCGCCCACGGCCCCCGACCGGGATCTTGAGCGGCTGTTTGCGACTGCCCGCAACTTTCTTCCGGCCTTAGGCAAGTACGAAACAAACCACGCTACTTGAGTGCTCCTGCGGTCAGGCCGGAGATGATTCGCCGCTGAGCGAAGATCACGAGCAGCGCAACGGGCAGGGTCGTCATCACTACTGCGGCATCAATTCGGTTGTAGAAAACTTGGAACTGGCTTTGGCCCAGCCCGATTATGGCGAGCGGCGCGGTGTACTTGTCGGGCGTTTCCATGAACGAAACAGCGAACGCGAAGTCGTTCCAGGCCAGGATGAATGACAAGATCGCCACCGTGAAGATACCGGGCACGGCGAGCGGGAGAATTACCCGGCCCAACGTCGCCGGCCGAGAGGCACCGTCGACGGCGGCCGCTTCCTCGAGCTGGCGGGGAAGCTGGGAGAAGTAGTTCGCCAGGAACCAGGTGGCCAGCGGCAGGCTGTAGATCAGATAGGTAATGATGAGCGCGGGATAGCTGTTAAGCAGGCCGATGTGACGATAGGCGAGGAAGAGCGGCCCGACCATTGCCAGCGGCGGAAAGAAACCCGCGATGAGCACGAAGCCGAGTACCGGCACCTTGGCCCGCATCTTGGTGCGGGACAGCGCATATCCGGCGAGGACCGCGAGCACGACGGTGATCGCCGTGGTGGCGAGGGCAACGATCGCGCTGTTCAGCAGGGAACGGCCGAAGTTGAGGCCGGTCGCCGAACTCTGGGTCAGGTCGGCCGAGTAGCTGCCGAAGTCGATGTGTCCCGGCAGCAGGCTGGTGGTGCCGCCGCTGAGTTCGCCGGGAGTCTTCAGCGAGGTGATGACGATCCAGTAGAACGGGAACAGGCTGCCCACGACGAAGGCCGCGATCAGGAGGTAGAACCCCGCCCGGAAGGCCGCTTTCCTCATCCGCGCCCCCCTAGAGGACCTGCTCGGACCTGAACACCCGCACGTACACGGCTGCGATCATGAGCGCGATCACGACGAGCGCGACCGAGACCGCGCCGCCGTAGCCGTAGTCCGCGTTGATGAAGAAGGCCTGCCAGTTGAGGAACGACACCACGCTGGTCGAAGTCCCTGGCCCGCCGCCGGTCATCGCGTAGACCACATCGAAGATCAGGAAAGAGGACAGCGTACGGAAGATCAGCGCGACCATCAGCGCTGGCCGCAGCAGCGGCATCGTCAGCCGCCAGAACGTCTGCCAGGCACCCGCGCCGTCGATCCTGGCCGCTTCGTAGATGTCGTTCGGGATGACCTGCAGGCCGGCGAGCAGCACGATCGCCATGAATGGCGTGTTCCGCCAGGCGTCGGCGATGAGGATCGCGGCCCAGGCCGTCCACGTCTCGGCCAGCCACGTGGTGTGCCCGAGCGGCAGATGCAGCGATGTCAGCACGTAATTGACCCAGCCGTTCTGCGGGTCGAACATCGTCTTCCACAACTGGGCAGAAACGACCGTCGGCACGGCCCACGGAATGAACACCGCCGCCCGCACGATGCCGCGACCTCGGAATTTCTGGTTCAGGGCCAGTGCCAGCGCCAGGCCCACGACGGTTTCGACGGCGACGGACACGACCGTGAAACCGGCGGTGTGGGCCAGCGCGGGCAGGAACTGGTGGTCGGTGAAGATCCGCTGGTAGTTGCTCGCCCCGGCGAAGCTGGGCGGCACCCCGCTGTTGATCACGTCATGCTGGAACGAGTTCCAGAGGTTGTACACGAGCGGGTAGGCGGTAATCGCGAGCAGCGTCAGCACTGACGGCGCCACCAGCAGGTAACCGAATCTGCGGTCCCTGGCGGCGAGGCTAAAGCGTCCGCCGGCGGCTGTGCTGGCCCGGGGGGACGACCCCCCTGAAACCCCCCGCCGTGCTGGCCGCGATGTCGTCACCTCCGGCTCACCCGGAGGTCTGCTGCAGCTGCTTCACGGTCGGGGCGGCCGTCGCCAACGCGCTCGACGGAGTCGCCTGCCCGCTCAGCACCGACGAGATCATCGTCTGGAACTGGCTGGAGATCTGGGTGTAGACCGGGGTCACCGGGCGGGGGGTCGCTACGTTGAAGACCGCCTGCTCCTGCTTGAAGTACGGCGCCGCCGCGTACAGCTTGGCGGTGTAGGCCGACTTGACCGACGGCGGGTCTCCGGCCGCGATCGCGCGGGCGATCTGGGCCTGATCACTGGTCAGGTACTTGATGAACTCCCAGGCCGCCGCCTGGTGGGTGCTCTTGGCGTTCATCACCAGGTCGTCTCCGCCCAGCGAGGCCTGGGGCTTGCCGGTCGGGTTCGGGAACGGCACCCAGCCGGTCTTGTCCTTGACCGCCGAGTAAGACGGGTGCGAACCCTGCGACAGCGCGAAGATGTAGGGCCAGTTCAGCGCGAACGGCGTCTGGCCTGACAGCCAGGCGTCCTGCACGTTGGATTCCTCCCACGTCGAGACCGCCGTCGGGGCGATGTGGTACTTGTGCACCGCGTCGTACATCATCGTCAGCACGCCGACGTTGGCGGAGTTGTCGACGTTGCCGAGGTCAGAGAGTCCGATCTGGCCGCCGAAGCTCTGGAAGGCGGTCACGGCGCCCTCGTACTTGTCACCCTCGAAGGCCAGTCCCTCCTTGAGCTTGGGATCTGACTTCATGGCACCCGTCGCGTCCTTGAACAGCTGCGCCGCCGTGGTCGGCGGGGTCTTGATCAGGTCCTTGCGGTAGTAGAGCCCTTCGGCGTTGATGAACCAGGGAATCGCGTAGATGCCGCCCTTGTACTGCCCGGTGGCCATCTGGCCAGGGAAGAAGGCGCTCGTGTCCGGGTGGAACTTGTGCAGGTTCGCCAGCCAGCCGGGCCGGGCGAACGTGGAGGGCCAGATCACGTCGGACGTGATGACGTCGGGCGTGGCTGACCCGGCGGTGAAGCGCTGCGTCAGCTGCTGATAGGCGACGTCGGAGGTCGGCGAGAGCGTGAGGATGCTGACATGAATGTTCGGGTGCAGTTTCTCGAACGCCTTCACCGCCGCCTGAGTCGCCGTGCCTTCCGCGCCCAGGCCCTGGGTGGCGAACACGATCGTCTGCCTGGCGCTGGCCGGCACCTGCTTGCCAGCCGGGCCGGAGCCGCTGCTGCCGCAGGCCGCCGCGAACGCTGCCACCGTTCCGACAGAAACCGCGACGGCCAACCTCCGCCTACCGGGCTTTGCGCTACCTGGCCATTTCTTCATCGTGGCCACCTCCATTTGCCGCTTGCCTGTAGTCCGCTATCTCCCCAGCTACCGCTGACAGACGAGTTAACCCATTCACAGGCAGCAAATTTTGGTGCGCGAGGATCAGGCGCGTCTGACACATACCCGTCTCGACTTGCTAGTCCGGTTCAGGTGAGCGTGTTCGACCAGACCGGGATCGACTCGGCCGTCCGGGACTTCATTAGCTTCACGAGCGGTCGGCGAGGCCGGACTGGTAGGCGATGATCACTAGCTGGACCCGGTCCCTGGCGTCGAGCTTGGTGAGCAGGTGCGCCACGTGGGTCTTGGCCGTGGCGTGGGAGATGCAGAGGCGCAGGGCTATCTCCGCGTTTGACAGGCCTTCGGCGACGAGGCTGAGAACTTCGCGCTCGCGGCCGGTGAGTAGCTGGGTGACCCGGTCGGCGCGGGACACGGTTGGCGCCGTCGCGCGGGCCGGTCTCGCCTGGTCGCGGGCCTGCTCGGGCGTGCCGGTGAAGGCGTTGATCAGGCGGCGGGTGACGCTCGGCGCGAGCAGGGCCTCGCCAGCGGCGACTACCCGGATCGCGGACAGCAGGCCGGCCGGGGGCGTGTCCTTGAGCAGGAATCCGCTGGCCCCAGCATGCAGGGCCCCGAACACGTACTCGTCGAGGTCGAAGGTCGTCAGGATGATCACGCGGACACCCGCCGTGCCTTGTGAGGTCGTGATCTGGCGGGTCGCCTCGATGCCGTCGAGCACGGGCATCCGAACGTCCATCAGGACGATGTCCGGCCTGGTAGCGCGGGCGACCTCGACCGCCTGCGCTCCGTTGGCCGCCTGGCCCGCCACGCGCAGCCCCGGTGTCGCCGCGATGATGCCGCAGAATCCCGCCCTGACCAGCGCCTGGTCGTCGGCCACCGCGATCGAGATCGTCATGGGGTATCGCTCGGCGGTGTTTGCCAACCCAGGGGGAGGGTGGCGGTTACCTGGAAGCCGCCGTCCGGGCGCGGGCCAGCGGTGAGGTCGCCGCCGCACAGGTGCGCTCGCTCGCGCATGCCGACCAGGCCATGGCCGGAGCCGGGCACCGGCGAGGCTGCCGCCCAGGGAGCCGTGCCAGCCGGCAGCGAGGCGGAGGGAGCTAGGGCAGCGTGGACTAGCGGGTGGCCGCCGTCGTCTGCGACCAGGACGTGCAGGGTCGACTCGTCGTAGCGGAGGCGCACCGTGCAGCGGGCGCCGGCGCCGGCGTGCCTGACTACGTTGGTGAGTGCTTCCTGGATGATCCGGTAGGCCGACAGGCCGACACCCGCGGGCACCGCGCGGATCGGGCCGGATCGTTCCAGGCTGACCTGGAGGCCGGCTCCGCGAGTGCGCTGGATGAGCCGATCGAGGTCGTCGAGGTCTGGAGCGGGTGCCAGCGGCGCGGAGCGGGGGCGGTGCAACTCGGGGTCCTGCTGCCTGAGCACGCCCAGCATCCGGCGCATCTCCTCCAGCGCGTCCCGGCTGGTCGCCTGGATCGCGCCGAGGGCTTCGCTCGCGTCGGCTGGGCTGGTGTCGATCACGTACTGGCCGTAGCCCGCCTGGACGGCGATCACGCTCATGCTGTGCGCGACCACATCGTGCAACTCCCTCGCGATCCGCAGCCGCTCCCCGGCGACCGCGCTGCTCGCCGCCTCCTGCTGCAGCATCTGCGCGTACCGGCGGCGCTGCCGCGCCGAGTGGCCGGTCATCCAGGCGATGATCAGGGCGAACGCCGGCCACGCCAGATTCCCGGCGCTGCGGTGGTGCTGGTAGACAGGGAGTTGCGTCGCCAGGCCCACCGCGAACGCGGCCAGGAGCGCGGCGACGCTGACCCGCCGGGCGCAGCAGACCGCCACGGTGTAAAGCGCGTACGCCGAGGTGGCGAAGATGAACGACGGTCCGGCCGGGAGGGCAAAGCCGGCCGCGGTCGCGCCGACCGCCACGACGATCAGCGCGCAGAACGCGAGCAGCGGATAGCGACGGCGCAGCGCGACCGGGACGGCGATCAAGGCGGCGAGCAGGAACCTGGACGGCAGCGCGAGGACGCCATGCGTCGAGGCGAGCACCGCGGACAAGCCGACCAGCCCGCCAACCACGAGGTCGATCGCCATCCAGTGCCCGGGCCGCAGGCGCTTGGTCAGCGGCGGGCGAGGGCGACCGGCCGTCGGCGGATAAGACGGCAGCGCTGCAGAGCCGTCGAGCGGGTACGAAATGTCACTTTCGGCGGACACGTATCTACCGTAAGCGAACCCGGGGCGGTGCTGGCCCTTCTCGGACCGCACCGCCCGGGCTCGGGTGCTTAGGATGTCGCCCTGCCTTCAGCCGGAGGACGGGACGGGGAACGGAGCCACGTTCTGGGCGCAGACGGTGCCGTCCGGTGGCAGGGCGCCGGTGGTCAGGTAGCTGACCTCGTAGCGGATGGCGCAGTTGCTCGGGTTGGCGAGCTCGGTGTGCCCCCAGCCCGCGACGGTCAGCAACCGCGCCCTGGCGAGGTCGCGGGACATCGCTATCGCGTCCTGGTTGCTGGTCAGCGGGTCGCCGGTAAGGCTCAGCACCAGGATGGTGCTGGCGGTGGGGCGGTTCCACGGGCCCGAGTACTTGTCCTCCGCTCCGGTGCCGGGCCAGTGCGCGCAAGGCTCGTCGGTCCAGGTGAAATACAGCCCGTAGCCGCCGGCCCTGGCCTGCGCCAGCCGTGCGGCGGCCGAGTAGGCGCCGACGTTGCGCGGGTCCGCCTCGTCGGCGCAACTGACGGCGTACGTCTGCTCTAGCCCGGTGTAGGGAGCGCCGGACGCGGCGGCGTGCGCCGGGCGCCAGAAAGACCTGGCGCCCGCGGACCCCGAAGACGAGGTGGCGGCGAGCCAGAATTGCTGGAGCAGCGCGGTGCTGCCCTGCCACTGGTCAACGTCGCCTAGCGGTAGGGCGAGAAGCAGCTTGGCCAGGGTAATCGGCTGCGGCGGGTTGCCGAACATCACCGGATGCCGTCGCACGATCTGCTCAAGCCGGGCGAACTTGGCCTCGGTAGCGGACGGCGTTCCGGCCGAGAACGCGCACGCCGAAGCGGGCGCCTGGCCGCACAGTTCAAGATATGACCGCAGCGCCGCCGAGGTGGCCAGGTCTTGTCCTAGCCGAAGCGAGGCAGGCAACGTCCCTCGGCTCCAGGCGACGGGGTCGAAGCTGCCGTCCAGGACCAGGTGCCCGGTCGTGGCCGGGAACAGGTTCGCGTAGACGGCGCCCAGTACGCTGCCATAGGACGCGCCGAGGTAGTTCAGCTTGCGGGCACCCACGGCCTGGCGGAGCAGGTTCAGGTCCCTGGCCGTGTCCGCGGTGGCGACATGGTCGAGCAGGCTGCCGTTCCGCCGGGCACACAGAGCGTCGAACCGGGCCCAGGTCCGCTCCCAGGCCGCGTCCTGCCGGGCGCCGACCGGGAACGGCGGCAGCCCGGCCAGGAACTTGTTCTCCGCGGCCACGCTGGAAAAACAGCGAATCGAGGTGCTGAACCCGAACCCGCGCGGATCGAACGCCACGATGTCGTACCGGTCGCGCAACGCCGCCGGAATGGCTGAGAACCCGGACAGGAACGGCTCGAACTGCTCCATCGGACCGCCGAAGTTGAGGAACATCGTTCCCAGCCGGCGGGCCGGGCTGGCGGTGGCCAGGTGCCGGATCAGCGCCAGGCTGATCTTGCTGCCACCCGGACGCCGGTAGTCGAGCGGCACCCGCGCCGTCGAGCACTGAAAGCCGCCGTGACAGGCCCGCCAGGCGAGCTTCGGCACCGACGGCACGCCGCGCCGAGAGAGGGCGGCCGGGGCGGCCGACGCGGCCGAAATGGTCAGGGGAATGACGGCGGCGATCACACCGGCCGCCGCCACGGCAAGCCGTATCCGTTTCATGACCCCACACCGTAGGCAGCGGGACCGCGCCCGCACGTCGGCCTGCGAGGTGATCTCCAGCCGAGCCTGGCGCGACGGCATCGGCCGTGAGGCGTACGCCGGGCAGCGTAGGCCCTGACTGGCCCTGGGCCTGACCGGGCTCTGGAAACGGCGCAACAAGCCCGCGCTAATGTTTAGTGCTAAATAGTTCTTATCTGCCCTTTACTGATTACAGGTAGGACTCAAGACTGCCTCGACGACGAATATCGAGGGTGGCGCAATGAAACGACCCGCCGAAGCTGTTGAAGTTGCGGAAGTCGCACGGGATCGGCTCGAAGCCCCAGGCCTTCATCGACGCGATCATCGGCTCGTCCTGGCGTTCCACGACGACCCGCTTCTCATCGAGCATGAGGACGTTCATGTTAATCCATTTGCTGGTCAGGTAGAGCGGATGGGCATCGGGAATCACCGGAACAGGTGCCCTGAGCAGGTCCCAGCCCTTGAACAGCTTCGGCACCTCCCGCACGCGTTCGGGATTCACCAGCAGCCGGCCGGGGGCGAGCGGAATGATCGTCGCGTCGATGTGCATCGGGTGGCTGTCGTCGAACTCGAGCACGTGCATCCGGTACTGATCGCCCAGGTGGCGGGTCAGCCACTCGATGCCGAAGTCGTTGGTGACGTTGCTGCGCTGCGCCACGATGTCGCGCCCGAATCGCATGAAGTCCGCGGCGTCGAAGGTCGGCTCGAACTCGGTGATCACGAGGCGAGCCGGCTGGCCATCGCCCGGGTCGGTCCACGTGCTGTCGTACAGTTCGTCCTTCAGTTCCGGCTTGGGCGCGGCGCTCCATCTCGCGCCCGCCTTGAAGTAGGCCTTGAGCAGCGGGCGGTAGGCGCAGGACTCGAAATAGCGGGACCGCCAGGCCATCGGGCACTCGATGATCTCGTCCCCGACTACCAGCAGCGCGTCGCGCGGCATGGCCGCGTACATGCCGGTGCTGGTCCAGTCGGGTGTGCCGTAAGGGCGGTCCTGCGGAATGGGTTCCGGGCGCACTACCCTGACGCCTTCGGCCTGGAGAATGCGCGCGAACTCGTCCAGTTCCCTGCGGGCCGCCTCGACGCGCTTCGCCGGGAAAGGCCGCCCGGCCTGGCGCCGGAAGACGTCCCGCTGGCCGGCCGGCAGTACCGGCGGCAGGCTGAGGTGCCACGGCGGGAAATGCGCGTCGTCGATGATCCCGACGATGACCTCTTCCAGCAGATCCCACTCGGTGTAGGAACACACCGGAGACTCGGGATTGTCAGGCGTTAAGGCGGTCAAGGCGGTTCCTTCCCGTGTCATGGATTCGCGGCCCGGGGAATGGTCGGGATCTGCTCTTCCTGCGCCGCCCCGCCAACGCGATCGTCGATTCCCTGCTCCGCCTGCATTCGCCTGATCTGGGCGGCCAGCCCGGCCACCGTCGGCGCCTCGAACAAGATGCGCATCGGCAGCCGCACCCCGAACGCCTCCCTGACCGTGCCGATCAGGCCGACGGCGACCAGCGAGTTACCGCCCAGGTCAAAGAAGTCGTCGGAGGCGGAGGACGGGGCGACCCCGAGAACCTCGGTCCAGATCCTGATCAGGTTGTCCTCCAGGCTGCCGCCCGGGCCGGCCTCGCCGCCTGGCCGGGGTGCCGGGGCACCGCCGCTGTCCCCGGCGAGGTCCGCACCCTCGCCGGCGATCCTGGCCGCGATCTGGGACAGGCGGGCCGGCGTCACCGCGACCTGCGGACCCAGGTCGGCGGCCAGCACGAGGCGGAAGGCCAGGGCGCCGTCCGCCGGGCTGATCAGCCCGTCGGCAGATCGGGCCGGGCCGGCCGCCGTCGCGGCCGCGCGACCGCCGACCACGGACTGGGCCTGGGCATCGACCTGCCGCAGCGTGAAGTCGGTGATCGCGACCAGCTCGTTGCCCTGTTCGTCGCAGATCGTGACCGCCGCCGACAGAACGCCGCCGCCGGCCGCCTCGTAACGCAGGTGGCTGTAGAACCTGGCCGGCAGCGGCCCCCGGACGACGACGCGACCGTAGCTGAGCGGAAGGTACGCGCCGTCGCGCTTGCTCACGCCGAACGCGGTCGCCACGTCCAGCAGGGCCGGATGGAGCCCCCACTGGCCAAGCTCGGCGGCGACCGGCGGCGGCGCCTCGATCAGCCCGAGTTCCTCGTCGTCGCCGATCCACACCCGCGCCAGGCAATCCCACCGGGGCCCGAACGTCACCGCGCTCGTCCGCCCCGTCTCCCAGGCCGAGTCGACCGCAGGCCGGCACCGGGCGCGGATCGCCCCGACGTCCACGACCGGACGACGGCCGGCTTCGATAATGCCGACAATCCCTTGGGAGAAAGATTTGCGTCCGCTTGTTACCTGGAATTTGCCGCGCTCTAGCGTGACGGAATAGTCGGCGACGTCGGGCACGGCGAATGGTTCGGTGAACACGACGTCGCGCAACTCGATCGCGCCGCCGTCCACGGGGCCGGTCAGGCTCGCGACGGCGCGGGCCAGTTCCAGGTGCGCGGTGCCCGGCAGCACCGGTTGCCCGCCGATGACGTGCTCGCCGAGCACCCAGTGGGTCGACGCGGAGATCGTGCCCTCGGCGCGTACCGGCCCGGCCGGCTCGACGATTGCGGCCGTGCGCAGCAGCGGATGGTCGATCTCCAGCTGGCG
>DATNFM010000311.1:0-9995 GCA_035606435.1 Streptosporangiaceae bacterium
GCAAAAGCCGCGTACCCGGACAAAATTTGTCAAGAATCCGTGGTAAGTCGTCATTATCCGTGGCAAGTGGTCCAGATTGCAGACGGTGCGCGGACCGATATCGGCTGAATGTTCGTTTCTAGCTGCCCGATGCAGCCGGGACTCGGCGAGTCGGCCGGTGCCCGGCCTTACTCGTCTGGCTCCGCAGCCTCGGCCTGCCCGTCGGACCCTCGGCCTCCCGCCCGGCCCTCGGCTGCCCACCGAACCCTCGGCCTGGCCCGCCCGGGCGCTAGGTCTGCCCGCCCGGCCCTCAGCCTGGCCGCCGGACCCTCGGCCTCCCGCCCGGACCCCGACCTGCCGGCGTAAGGATCTCGACGGTCTGGCCGTTGCCCAGTGCGGGCTCCAGCGGCACCAGCCGACCGCCCACCTTGGCGACGCCCTCGGCCTGCGAGCCAGCGGCACCAGCCGACCGCCCACCTTGGCGACGGCCTCGGCCTGTCCAGCCGACCTTCGGGCTGCGAGGGTACTGCCGCAGCCCGGGCTTACGCCGGCGTCGAGCCTTGCTGGTGGACTAGGGCCGTGGCTATGGCGGCGGCGCCTTCGCCCCGGCCGGTTAGGCCTAGGCCGTCGGTCGTGGTGGCGGACAGGCTTACCGATGCGCCGCCCAGGGCGGCCGACAGCGCCGCCTGGGCTTCCTCGCGGCGCGGCGCAACCCTGGGCCGATTGCCGATGATCTGCACTGACACATTGCCGATCGCCCAGCCGGCCTCGGCTAGAAGTTCGGCTGTCCGGCCGAGCAGAACGGCTCCGCGCGCACCCGCCCATTCGGGCCTGCTGGTGCCGAACTGACTGCCAAGATCGCCGAGTCCAGCGGCAGAAAGCAGCGCCGAGCAGATCGCATGCGCCGCAACATCGCCGTCGGAATGGCCGACTAGGCCACGTTCACCTGGCCAGTGCAGCCCAGCCAGATACAGCTCAGAGCCTTCACCGAACTCAGAGCCTTCACCGAACTTGTGTACGTCTATTCCGACGCCTACCCGCAGCATCGGAAGCACTCGCCCACTCGCCCACTCGCCTGGGGTCGTCAACCGGCGCTGCCCTCCCAGGGCAACACAGCCCCAGGCAGTTCAGTCCGAGTCAGTTTGCCAGGATCTCGTCGAGTAGCGTCTCGGCCTTGTCCTCGTTCGTCTTCTCGGCGAGCGCCAGCTCGCTCACGAGGATCTGCCTGGCCTTAGCCAGCATGCGCTTCTCACCAGCGGACAGACCGCGCTCGCGGTCACGTCGCCAGAGATCCCTGACTACCTCAGCAACCTTGTTAACGTCGCCGGAGGCGAGCTTCTCGAGATTAGCTTTGTATCGGCGTGACCAGTTCGTCGGCTCTTCGGTGTAAGGCGCCCGGAGCACTTCGAAGACCCGCTCTAGGCCTTCTTGCCCGACGACATCACGTACACCGACTAGCTCTGCGTTGTCTGCTGGCACCCGCACCGTAAGGTCACCCTTGTCGACCTTGAGTACGAGGTACGTCCGCTCCTCGCCCTTGATCGAACGGATCTCGATTTCCTCGATCCGAGCAGCCCCATGGTGGGGGTAGACGACGGTGTCGCCGACCTTGAAAGTCATGTGGCACGTACCCCTTCCGCTGTAACTAGCGTACCACGGCGGACCGTGAACATTAGCCAGGCTTGAGGTCATAGATGCAGGTCAAAGCCGCTTTTGCATACTGTGAATGACAGGCTCATGCCACCAAGATGTGCACCCCGAGCTCCGGCCCAACCGGCGCCAGGGGCTTTGCTGACAGCGGACCTCCGCCACGAGAGCCGCTCCGCGTCTGTCTAGTTTACCGCCAGGCGGGCCCATCGGCAGCCACCGAACAGCTACCTCTGCTCACCCAGGGTTAGATCGGCCAGCCACCGCTTACGCAGGATGGCAAGCAGGCTCATACTGAAAGACACAGGCTCATACTGAGGGTACGGAGCCTGTAAGGCCGGTGCTTGTAAGTGAAGTGCGGAGATACGCGTGAATCAAGGCGGTGAAGCGGGGCACGACGACTACGGGTTGCCGCCAGTAGACATCGAGATCCCCGATGACGCGCGCGAGCTGTACCGAGACGTCCAGGCCTACCATCGCGAGCTGCGGGCGTTGCGGCGGCATCAGCGCAGCATGCGCTTGCGCGCCCCGTTCCGCCGGTCGGGCATCGCGATCCCGCTGCTGGCTGGCTGCCTAGTCGCGGCCCTGGTCGCGGTGATGGTCTCGGCCGTGTTCACCGCGAATCCCTACTTCACCAGGCAGCGGTCCAGTCCTCCTGCTTCGGCCAAGGGGTCGAACCACGGCTCCAGGTCGATCCGGGCCAGTCACTCATCGACCGCGCCGTCGGCCTCTCCTTCTACGGGCGTGGCCGGTCCGGTGCCGACGGCCGGCGAGAACAAACTTCCCGGCAAGACGATCGACGTCAAGGGCAAGCAACTTCCCCTGCGCAACCTCGCAAGTACGGCGCTGGCGATCGTCCCCGCGAACTGCGACTGCACCGCGGCCGTGCTCGACCTTCTAACCCAGGCCGGGACCGCCGGAGTGGTCATCTACCTGGTCGGGCCGCGCGGGAGCATGACTGCTCTCGAGAAGCTCCTGGCCGGAGCATCGATGAGCGCGACGAAGGTCACCCGGGTCGCGACCGACGACCGTAATGCGCTCGCCAGTACGTACAAACCGGCCGGACTGACGGTGCTGTTCGTCGATGCGCGCGGTGGCGTGACGGAAGCGACCCGCGTGCGGCGGCCGTTCATGTTCGCCGACCGGCTGATGATGCTCAAGACGCCCGGCTGATCCGCCACCGCATTTCACCAAGCCGCAGGCGGAAATTAGCGGGCCGGCTGCGGGTCCTACCGTCTGTAGGGCTACGCTGCGGGATTGATCGGAAGCTGGTTCAGTCCTGCGCTCACAGACAATGACGAGGAGACCTCGGTGCTCCGGAACGGCCGCGGCAGCAAGTACTCGAGCCGCATCATGATCGCGGTGGTGGCCGCGCTGATTCCGATGGTCGCGGGTTGCGAGGCTGGCACCAACGCGCCCGTGCTGCACTGGCATCCGCCGACCGCTGGCACCGGACGCACCGTCGGCAACATCACGATCAGCAACGCGTTCGTCCTCGGCGCGCCGATCGGCCAGCAACTCCAAGCGGGCGCGAACGCCGGGCTGTTCCTCAGCCTGGTGAACACCGGGAACGCCACCGACCGGCTCGTAAGCGCCTCGGCACCGGGCGTCGCCCAGTCGGTACGGTTGCCAGGCAATCGCGTCGTGCTCGCCTCACTGCACTCGGTACTGCTGGCTGGCCCCGCTCCGCAAATCATTCTGACGAACCTGGCCAAGCCGCTGACCGGCGGTTCGGTCGTGTCGATCACGCTCAACTTCGCGATCGCAGGGCAGGTGACGCTCAAGGTGCCGGTGATGCCAAGGGCGCAGTACTTCACCACCCTGCGTCCGGCCCCGGCGCCGACGACCCCGTCTGGTTCGCTCACGCCGGGCGGGACCGCTACTCCGGCCCCGGGCGGAAGCCCGACACCCAGCCCCAGTTCGAGCTGAGCGCTCCGGGCGAGTTAGGAGTTAGGTGCCCGGCTCGAACTTGTAGCCCAGGCCGCGCACGGTGATGATGTGCATCGGCCTGGCCGGGTCCTGCTCGACCTTCGCTCGCAGGCGCTTGATGTGCACATCGAGCGTCTTGGTGTCGCCGACGTAGTCCGCTCCCCAGACCCGGTCGATCAACTGCATCCTGGTGAGCACCCGGCCCGAGTTCCTGAGCAGAACCTCGAGCAACTCGAACTCCTTCAACGGCAACTGCACCGTGGCATTGCGCACCATCACCACGTGCCGCTCGACGTCCATCCTGACCGGGCCGGACTCAAGCACCGAGGTACTCGGCTCCTCCGTCTCGCCGCGGCGCCGCAGGACCGCCCGCATCCGGGCCACTAGCTCGCGCGATGAGAACGGCTTGGTCACGTAGTCGTCGGCGCCAAGCTCTAGCCCCACGACCTTGTCGATCTCGCTGTCCTTGGCGGTCAGCATGATCACCGGAACGCTGGAGCGTTCCCGGAGCGCCCGGCAGACCTCGCTGCCGGGCAGGCCGGGCAGCATGAGGTCAAGCAGCACGAGATCGGCTCCGGTCCGGTCGAAGGTGTCGAGAGCGGCCGGCCCGGTCGGGCATACGGCAACCTCGAACCCTTCCTTGCGGAGCATGTACGACAGCGCGTCGCTGAATGACTCCTCATCTTCAACAACGAGAACCCGCGTCACTTCGCTGCCTCCTTGGCAGGTTGGGCTGCCTCCTTGGCAGGTTGGGCTGCATCTTTGGCACTTTGGGCTGCATCTTTGGCAGGTTGGTCTGTCTCTCTGGCAAGTTGATCCGGCGCGGCCCCTACCGACGCCTGGCCGCCGCTCATTTGGATGCTCCTGGTTTGGATGCTCCCGGCCTAGATGGCAGCTGCAACGTGAACGTGGACCCAGCGCCCTCCTTGCTCGTGACGGTCACCTTGCCGCCGTGGGCGGCGGTGACATGCTTGACGATCGCGAGCCCAAGCCCGGTCCCGCCGGTAACCCTAGACCGGGCCGGATCGACCCGGTAGAAGCGCTCGAAGATCCGCTCGAGATCGCGCTCGGGAATGCCGATGCCCTGATCGGCCACGCTCAGTTCGACCGTTTCCGGGCCGGTACGGCGGGTGGACACGACCACCTTGGTCTTCTCCGGACTGTACGCGACCGCATTGTCGAGCAGGTTGCGCAGTGCCGTGACCAGCAACTCCTCATCGCCGAGCACGAAGAGCCTGCGGGTACCGCCCGAGGCGAGTTCGATGCCGCGAGAGGTCGCCTTCATGCGGCCCCGGTCGAGCGCCTCGGTGACCACGGTGTCCAGGTCGACCGGCGCGGGGTCAGGGATGGGCTCGGCAGCCTGGATGCGGGACAGGGTGATCATGTCCTGCACCAGGTTCGTCAGCCTCGTCGCCTCCTGGCGCATCCGCCCGGCGAACCGCCTGACCGCTTCTGGGTCATCGGCGGCGTCTTCGACGGTCTCGGCTAGCAGCGCGAGCGCGCCGACCGGGGTCTTGAGTTCGTGGCTGGTGTTCGCGACGAAGTCGCGGCGTACCTCCTCGACCCGGCGGCGCTCGGTCTGGTCTTCGACCAGCAGCAGCACCAAGCCGCCTCCGCCAACCCCCGGGCCTAGCGGAGCCACCCGGACTGCGAAACTCGTTGTACGGCTCGGAATGCCATGAGTCGAGATGTCGATCTCGCCCTCGCGGATCTCCCCGTCCCGGCGCACCTGACGGGCCAGCGCAAGTAGTTCCCCTACGACAAGCTCTTCACCCTCGACCAGCCCGAAGGACCGAGCCGCCTCGCTGGCCTGGAGCACCCGGTCGTGGCTATCGATGACAACGGCCGAGGAGGAGAGCACGCCGAGCACGGCTGAGAGCCCAGCCGGCAGTCGAATAGCGTTCGCCGTGCTAGCTGATCGAGATGAGTTCTTACCGGCTGAGCGTGCGGCTGACCCGGGAGCGACGCCTACTCGCGACGACCCATCGGCAGTCATCCGGCCGCCCGGGTCGCGAGGGGGTCCGGGGGGTCGTCCCCCCGGGTTAGCACCGCGGCCCGTCTGACCGCAATCACCCCCACATCCACACTTTGATGGTAAGCGGAAGGCCTGCTCACGCGCATCCGCCCAGCGATTGGACTCGGTGCTGTTTGCGGAGAGTTCATGCGTACTACCGCGCGAGTTCACGTCGCAGGGTGCTACTTGCCCTGATTGCGCACGGCCTCCACCGCGGCGGCCGCCGCCTTCGGATCGAGGTAGTTGCCGCCGGGGAACTGCGGCCGGAAGTGCTCGTCCAGGTCGTATCGCAGCGGGATGCCGGTCGGGATGTTCAGCTCGACGATGTCGGTGTCGCTGATCTGGTCCAGGTGCTTCACCAGCGCGCGCAGCGAGTTGCCGTGCGCGACGACCAGCACGGTCTGGCCGGTAGCCAGGTCGGGCAGGATCGCGTCGTACCAGTACGGCAGCATCCGGTCGACGACGTCCCGCAGGCACTCGGTCCTCGGAAGCAGATCACCAGCGAGCAGCGCGTACCTGGGGTCACCGGCCTGGGAGAGCGGATCGTCATCGGCCAGGGGTGGCGGGGGCACGTCGTAGGACCGCCGCCACTTCATGAACTGCTCGTCGCCGAACTCCGCCCGGGTCTGGGCCTTGTTCTTGCCCTGCAGGGCCCCGTAGTGCCGCTCGTTCAGCCGCCAGGACCGCCGCACCGGCAGCCAGCCGAGCCCGGCGACATCGAGCGCCGTGTTCGCGGTCTGAATCGCCCTGGTCAGCAGCGACGTGTGGACGACATCGGGCCGCAATCCGCTCTCGCTGAGCAACTCACCGGCACGAGCGGCCTCCGCCCGGCCCTGGTCGGACAGGCCGACGTCGACCCAGCCGGTGAACAGTCCTTCGGAGTTCCAGATGCTCTCGCCATGACGAAGCAGAACCAGGGTTCCCATAGGCAAAAGCGTATCGAGACGAGGGCCCGCCCAAGCCGAAGCGCCTGGATTCGGCGACGCCGGGAACACTGCGCGAAACTTATGGGTTCCTCCCTTCCGGAGGTGTATGCCAGTGCCGCGTCGCTACCCGAAGCGAGTTGCGACGATCAGCGTCCACACATCGCCACTCGAACAGCCAGGCACCGGCGATGCCGGGGGCCTGAACGTCTACGTTGTCGAAGTCGCCAAGCGTCTGGCCGAGCGCGGCGTCGAGGTCGACATCTTCACCAGGGCCGCGGCGAGAGACCAGCCGCCGGTCGTGGAACTCGCGCCCGGAGTCCTGGTCAAGCACATCGTCGCCGGGCCGTTCGAGGACCTGGACAAGAGCGCCCTGCCCGGTCAGCTCTGCGAGTTCACCTGGGAGGTGCTCCGCGAGGAGGCCGCGCACGCCCCGGGCCGGTACGACCTGGTGCACGGCCACTACTGGCTGTCCGGCCAGGTCGGCGCGGTCGCCAAGAAGCGCTGGGGGGTGCCGCTGGTCCAGTCCATGCATACTCTCGGCCGGGTCAAGAACGCGGCCCTTGCCACCGGTGACGCCGCCGAACCAGACATCAGGATCAGGGGCGAGGCCGAGGTCATCGCTACCGCGGATCGCATCGTCGCGAACACCAGCGCCGAGGCGAACGAGCTGATCAGGTTGTACGCCGCCGATCCGGGCCGGGTCAGCGCGGTCAGCCCAGGCGTGGATCTGGCGACCTTCGCACCGGGACCGCAGTGCGAAGCCAGATCCCGGCTAGGGATCGCCGAGGACGCCATCGTGCTGATGTTCGCCGGGCGGGTTCAGCCGCTCAAGGCTCCGGACGTGCTGCTGCGAGCGGCGGCCCAGCTGCTTGAGGACCAGCCCTGGCTGGCCGACCGGCTGGTGGTCGCGTTCGTCGGCGGCCCGAGCGGCACCGGTCGCAACGATCCCGACAGCCTCACCGAGCTCGCCGACATACTCGGCATCTCCGGCAACGTCCGGCTTGAGCCGCCCTGCCCCCAGCGCGACCTGGCGCAGTGGTACCGGGCCGCCACGCTGGTCGTGGTCCCGTCCTACTCGGAATCTTTCGGCCTGGTCGCGGTCGAAGCGCAGGCCTGCGGAACCCCGGTGGTGGCGGCCGCGGCTGGCGGCCTGCGCACCGCGGTGCGAGACGGTGTCTCCGGCCTGCTCATCGACGGGCACGACCCGGCCAAGTACGCGGCGGCGATCCGGCACCTCATCTCCGACACGGGCAGGCTCGCCAAGCTCGCCCGCGGCGCTCGACAGCACGCGTCCGGGTTCGGCTGGTCAGTGACGGTCGACAATCTTCTCGGCGTGTACGGTGCTGCCATGAGCGAGGTAGCGGCTGCCAGCACGGTGGACGCGTGACGGAGCCAGTCGACCCTGGGCAGCGGCTCGGTGAGATCCTGACCGAACTCGAGGTCGAATTCGAGTCGCCGCAGCCCGGCGCGTACCTGGTCAGGCTGGAGGGCCAGCACAAGCTGGCGACCATGGCCTGGCTGATCGCCGACTGGCACAGCCTGCACGTCGAAGCGTTCTTCTGCCGCCAGCCCGACGAGAACCACGCCGAGTTCTATCGGTTCCTGCTCGAGCGCGGCAGCCGGATGTTCGGGGTGCACTTCGCGCTCGACCCGGTCGGTGACGTCTACCTGGTCGGCCGCCTCCCGCTCAGCGCGGTAACCCCGGCCGAGATCGACCGGCTGCTGGGCTGCGTTCTCACCTACTCCGACGAGAACTTCGACCAGGCGCTGATGATCGGCTTCGCGTCCTCGATCGTCAGGGAATACGAGTGGCGTACCAAGCGCGGCGAAAGCAAGGCCAATTTGCGAGCGTTCGCCAGGCTGACCGGCGAGGACTAAGGCCGCGTGGCCACCTTCAGGGTGTTCGGCACCACGGCCGTCTTGCTGGTCACCGAGCCGGCTCTGGAGATCAAAGCGCGGGCAATTGCGGATGCCGAGCTAGCCGCCGTTGACCTGGCCTGTTCAAGATTTAGAAAAGATTCAGAACTTTTTAGGGTGAACGCTTTGCGCGGCTCGATCATGCGGGTGAGCGAACTGTTCGCCGAGCTCATCGCCGAGGCGTTGCGGGCGGCCGAGCTCACGGACGGAGCGGTCGACCCGACGGTCGGTCAGGCGCTGATCGCGGCCGGCTACGACCGCGACTTCGACGAGCTGGCCGGGCCATCCGGCGGAGCCGGGCCAGCCAGCACAGCCGGCCCTGGCGAAACCGCTCCAGTCCCTGGTTGGCGCAACGTCCGGTTCGACCCGGTCACTCGGCACGTTCGGCTCGACCACGGGGCCCAGCTCGATCTGGGCTCCACGGCCAAGGCCTGGTCCGCCGACCGGTGCGCGACCAGGATCGCCGCCGAACTCGACGTCGGCGTCCTGGTCAGCCTCGGCGGCGACATAGCCGTCGCCGGACCGCCACCCAGCGATGGCTGGCAAATCAGAGTCACCGACGACCACGCCGCTCCCCCCGACGCCCCCGGCCAGACCGTCACGATCAGATCCGGGGGTCTCGCCACTTCCAGCACCACCGTGCGCGCCTGGCAGGCCGGCCAGCGGCGAATGCATCATCTGATCGACCCGGCCACCGGGGCGCCGACCGAGTCGCCCTGGCGCACGGTCAGCGTCGCGGCCGCCACCTGCGCCGATGCCAACATCGCCAGCACCGCGTCGATCATCAAGGGCACCGCCGCGATCGACTGGCTCGCCGCTCTCGGACTGCCCGCCCGGCTCGTCGCTCACGACGGCACCGTGACGCTCACGGCTGGCTGGCCGACCGACGCCTGACCGCTCAGCTCCTGAAACCTGACATTCCCGAATGGCGAGTAGTGGAATGATGGCTAACCGGGTTCAGGTGGGTCAGGCGGGTAGCGAGCGGAGGTAGGGGAAACATGCTGACCAGGCGGGCAGCACGAATAGCAGGAGCAGCACTCGCGATCACGTTGACGCCGGCCGGGGTTCTGATCGGCGGCTGGCATCCGAACCAGCCGGCGAGGGCGGCGGATACGGCCGTCATTAGTTCGCCCCGGACCTTCACCTGCTCGAAGACCATCACCGGCCGGGTGACCAACTGCCCGACCCGACCTCCGATCCGGCTGATTCCGAGGCCGGCCCGGGACGGCACCAAGCTAGTCGCGCCGGTGAGCAACCTGGCCGCGCTGGTCGACACCAGGACCTGGACCAGCGGCGGCGGGAACACCTATCCGGGCGCCCAGGCCCCGTTCGGCATGATCCAGTGGTCGCCGGACACCATGCCCGGCCGGGTCGACGGCGGCGGCTACACGTTCACCGATAAGAAACTCTTCGGCTACAGCCTGACTCACATCTCGGGCCCGGGCTGCAAGGCCGCAGGCGACATCCCGGTCCTGCCGATGACCGGCAAGCTCCCGGCCGGCGACCCGACCAATGTCACGACCGCGTTCAGCCATTCCGGCGAGGTCGCGCAGGCCGGTTACTACTCGGCCCGCAGCAACGGA
>DATNFM010000312.1:0-41239 GCA_035606435.1 Streptosporangiaceae bacterium
TTGGCGAAACCGCGGCCGGCACCTCTTACGTCCAGTTGCTCGAGCCACTGCATCCCGATACGCCGGTCGGCCGGTTTATCGAGCGCCGTGGTGAGGGCGTGCACCACATCGGGTACGGGGTCGCCGATATCGAGTCCGCGATGGCCGCCATGTCCGCGGCCGGGCTCCGGTTGCTCGACAGCAGGCCCAGGCACGGGTCGATGGGTGCCTCGATCGCGTTCTTGCATCCGGCCGATATCGGCGGCGTGCTCACTGAACTTGTCCAGTTCCCCCTTATTGACCCACTTCAAGCCGGGCAAGAGTAATTAATTCGTGAGCTAGGCCACGAGCAGCCGCGAACACGCCCCCAACGCCGTGGCACCGGAGTACGCTGCCAACCACCGGGAAACGTGAACTGGCCTGCGGGCGCCCGGCCCTAGGGGGGCTGGAGGGGCTGTAGTGAGCCGTTGGGTAAGGCGAGCTGCGCCGGGCACGGACATCTCGGACAAACAAGCTCTATGCAACAACCCCCCGGCTACTCAGGACTAGGCGATATGCAGCCCGATATCAATGCCCAGCTCGGCACCTTCTTCGATGATGAACAGCCTCCCCGCTTCGCTCAGAAGATGCGCGGATACGACCAGGAAGAGGTCGAGGGCTATCTGCGAAAGAAGGACAGCGAGCTACGCGCGATCCGCGAGAACGAGCAGGCTCTGAAGCAGGAGCTTGCCTACGCACATCGCCAGATGCAGGAGCAGGAGCGCCCGACCTACTCGGGTCTCGGTTCCAGGATTGAGCAGCTGCTGCGGCTGGCGGAAGAGCAGCGGGACGAGATCCTGCAGGAGGCGAGGACCGAGGCCAGCCAGGTGCTGGCGTCGGCCAAGGTTGACGCCGCCGAGCTGCGGGCCGGTGCCGAGAATGAGACCGCCGAGCTGCGCGCCAACGCCAAGCGTGAGACCGACGACTTGCGCGGTTCGGCCGAGCGCGAAGCGGACAGCATCCGCACCAGCGCCCGGCGCGAGTCCGACGAGCTGACGTCGACCACCGAACGTGAGGTTGCCAAGCTCCGCGCGATGGTGGACCACGAGGTCGCCGAGAAGCGGGCCGCGGTCGAGCGGGAGATCGCCAAGCTGCGGACCACGACCGAGCGCGAAGTGGCTCAGATGAAGGCCTCGTCCAAGCGTGAGCGCGACGAGATCCTGACCACGTCCAAGCGCCAGGCCGACGAGATGCGCAGCCAGGCCCAGCGGATCCTGGAAGAGAGCGAGGCTCAGCGGGCGCAGGCCGAGGCCGAGTTCGACATCCAGCTCGCCTCGCGCCGGGAGGAGGCCGAGCGCCAGGAGGCCGAGCGCCTCGCCGCCGCCCAGGCCGCCACCCAGCGGCTGGTGTCCGAAGCCGAGCAGCGGGCCTCGACCGCCGAGCAGCGCGCGAGCAAGGCCAGTGCCCAGGCCGAGCAGACCCGCCGGGACGCCGATGACCACGCCAAGCAGCTGGTCAGCAGCGCCAAGAAGAACGCCGACGACATCCTGGCCCAGGCCAAGCACCAGGCCGAGCAGTTCCTGGCCGAGGCCAAGGCCGAGGCCGACCGGCACGCGAGCGCCGCCCAGCAGCGCGTCGACGGGGCCAACAAGCAGTACGAGACGGTTCAGGCCCACCTGTCGCAGATCAGCCAGCTGCTCGGCCCGGGTGCCGTCGGCCTCGGCGGTGGCGGTGCCGCACCGGCCCTGCAGGCCGCTCCGGCCCGCGCGGTCGCGGCTGCGCCGGCCAACGGTGGCGGCGGTCAGTCGCGTGCGCACGCGGCCAAGACCGAGCAGAAGCAGGCCAACGGCAAGCCAGCCGATGGCGACGAGGAGTGGTGGACCGAGTAGTCCAGCCAGTGTGAGAGGGCCTCGCCGCGCAGCGGTGAGGCCCTCTCTTTTCCCTACGCGTTTTTTGGCTACGCGTTGATGGTCTGGCCGCCGTCTACGACGATCGACTGGCCGGTCAGATAGGACGAGGCATCGCTCGCCAGGAACACGGCCGGGCCGGCCATCTCCTGGGCGGTCGCCCAGCGCTTCATCGGCACGGTCGCGACCGTGGCCGGTCCGCTGACCGGGTCGTCCCACAGGTTCCGGTTCAGGTCCGTCGCGGTCCAGCCCGGGCACAGCGCGTTGACCCTGACCCCGTTGCCCGCCCACTCGACCGCGAGCGTCTTGGTCAGCGAGATCAGCGCGGCCTTGGCGGCGCCGTACGGGCTGATCAGCGGCGCCGACGAGACGCCAGCCACGGAGGCCACGTTGATTACCGAGCCCGAACCTCGATCGAGCAGGTGCGGCGCGAACGCCTGGCAGACGTAGACCGCGGAGCTGAGATTCAGCTTCATCAGCTTGTCCCAGCCGGACAGCCGCAGGTCGCGGAACGGCACCATGAAGTTCGACCCGCCGGCGTTGTTGATGACCACGTCGACCCGGCCGAGCTGGTCGATGGCCGTGGTGACCGCATCGGTGATCGCGACCTGGTCGGTGACATCCGCCGGGATGACGACGGCCTTGCGCCCGATCGCGGTCACGTCGTCGGCGGTGTCGGCGAGCCCTTCGGCGGTCCGCGCGACCAGCGCCAGGTCGGCGCCCGCCTGCGCGAGCGCTACCGCCATCGCGCGGCCGATGCCACGCGAGGCGCCGGTCACGAACGCGGTCTTTCCAGTCAGGTCGAAAAGGCTCACGGCCGGTCTCTCCACTCTGCGGGGGTTCCAGGGGGTCGTCCCCCTGGGCTAGTACGGCTAGTACTGGACGGGGAGCGGCCAGGCGTCGGGATTGACCAGCCGCACGATCTCGTTGAGGACGATACGGACATAAGTCTCCCCCACCCACAGGTGTTTCGCCTTCTCCACCCCGATGACCCGCGCCTGCGGCACCCGGGCAAACCGCTCCTTCGCTTCATCGGGTCGCAGGTAATCATCTAGTTCGGGCACGAGCGCGGTCACCGCTCGCCCGGTAGCCGCCCACCGGTCCAGGTCGGAGTCGGTCGTCCGGTGGAGAGCGGGCGATAGCAGGAACGCGCCTTCTATCTGAGGCACGTTGCCCCACATCAGCGCGAGTTCGGTGCCGAACGACCAGCCGAGCAGCCACAACCTGGGCAGGCCGGCCCGCACGCAGAAGTCGATCGCCGCCGCGACGTCGTACCGCTCGGTCTTGCCCTCGCCGAACTCGCCGCCGCTGGTGCCCCGCTCAGAGGCAGTTCCCCTGGTGTTGAACCGCAGCACGGCCAGATCGGCCAGAGCCGGGAGCCGGTAGGACGCCTTGCGCAGGATGTGGCTGTCCATCATGCCGCCGGCGGTCGGCAGCGGGTGCAGGCAGATCAAGGTCGCTACCGGCGGCCGGTCCAGCGGCTGGGCCAGTTCGCCGACCAGGTCAAGGCCGTCGGCGGTACGCAGCACGATGTCTTCCCGTCGGGCGGGCAGCACCGTGCTCGCCTTGATGTCGTGGCTGTTCATGTACTCCTCACCGGTGACTCGCTGGCCGGCGCGGCCGGCGCTGCCAGCATGCATTGTGCCAGTGCCTGCGCTCCAGCGGTCCTGGCGTCTGGGCGGGCCAGACCACCACGTGCGGGGTTCCGGGCCAGATCTCCTGATCGCAGCCGGGGCAGCGGTACTCCTTGGCGGCGGCCGCGCCGGGCACGGACCTGACCACCCAGTCGCCGTCCGGCCATTCCTGCGTCTGCGGCGGCCCGAGCCTGACGGGCGACTCATCGTCGCCCGCCTTTCCCGGCGGCGTGCGGCCGGCCTTGCGCGGCCGGCGCGGCTGCTCGCCGGGAAGGCGGCGGGCCTTCCTCGGGCTCATTGACCCGGTGGCGGCGAGAACCGCGCGGGCAAGAACCGCAGCCGAGCCCGGGCGTATTCGACCAGCAACGGCGACGGCACGAAGGCCGGATCGCCGTACGTCGCGTGCATCTCGGCCAGCACGCCGGTGACCCGCTTCAGGTCATCGTCGTCGAGCATGCGCATTGGCCCGTGCCGGTAACCGCAGCCAAGGGTCATCGCACTGTCGATGTCTTCCGGCGTCGCGTAGCCGTCGGAGACCATCGCCACGGCGTCGTTCAGGTGCGGGTAGAGCAGCGTGTTCACGAGCAGTCCTGGCCGGTCGGCCGAGCGAACCGCGCGAACGCCGAGCTTGGCCGCCAGGGCCCGCGCGGCGGCCAGCGCCTGATCGCCGGCGTCGATCAAGGTGATGGTGCCAGGAACCTCCGGCTCCGCCGCTTGCTCCGCATCGGGGGACGAGTCCTGGTCGGAGTAGTCGTAGAAGCCGCGCCCGCTCTTGCGGCCGACGTGTCCGGCGTCGGTGAGCCGGCGCAGCAGCGGCGCGGGACGGTACCGGGTACCGCCGAACTCGCTGTCCAGCACCTCGAGGACCGAGAGCGAGGTGTCCAGGCCGATCAGGTCCAGCAGCGTCAGCGGCCCCATCGGCAGGCCGATGCCTGCCGTCACGGCCGCGTCAATGTCCTCGCGGGTGGCGTAGCCGGACTCGAGCAGCCGTACCGCGTGGTTCAGGTACGGCAGCAGCAGCGCGTTGGCGATGAATCCGGCCCGGTCGGTGACCTGCACCGGGGTCTTCCCCAGGCCTCTGGCCAGCTCGCCGACGGCGGCGGCGGCCGACGGCTGCGTCAGTACCGTCGTGACGACCTCGACCAGGCGCATGACCGGGGCCGGATTGAAGAAATGCATTCCGACGACCCGGCCCGGATGAGCCGAGTCGGCCGCGATCGTGGTGACCGACAGCGAGGAGGTGTTGGTCGCGATGATGGTGTCGGCCCGGCACGCCTGGTCAAGCTCGGCGAATACCTGACGCTTGATCTCCAGCCGCTCGGGCACGACCTCGACCACCAGGTCCGCGGTGGCCAGGTCCGCGTACTTCTGGGCCGGACTGACCCGTGCCATGATCTCCTCGCGCTCGTAGGTGGTCAGCCGCCCCTTGGCGACGGCCCGGCCCAGCGAGCCGTCGAGCGTCTTCAGGCCGCGAGCCAGCGCGTCGGAATCGATTTCGACGGCGGTGACCTCGAGCCCACCGCGAGCGAACACCTCGGCGATCCCGGCCCCCATGGTGCCGAGACCGACGACACCAACCGTGCGAATCTCCATAGCGAGACAGTACCGGGCACGGCCCGGCCCCCACGCACTAGAGTTGCCTTCCGTGCGGCTGGTCATTGCGCGATGCAGCGTCGATTACGCGGGGCGGTTGTCCGCCCATCTCCCCCTAGCCACCAGGCTGCTGATCGCCAAGGCCGACGGCTCGGTCCTGGTGCACAGCGACGGCGGCTCCTACAAGCCACTGAACTGGATGTCACCGCCCTGCAAGCTCGCCGAGAGCGAAGGGCAGTGGGTGGTCACCGGCAAGTCCGGCGAGACGCTCACCGTCCACATCGAGGAGATCATCGCCGAGCACTCCTACGATCTGGGAGTCGACCCTGGCCTGATCAAGGACGGCGTCGAGTCGCACCTGCAGGAACTGCTCGCCGCCCAGCTGAACGTACTCGGCAATGGCTGGCGCCTGGTCCGCCGCGAGTTCCCCACCCCGATCGGTCCGGTGGACCTGATGTGCCGCGACGCCGCGGGCGTCAGCGTGGCCGTGGAGATCAAGCGCCGGGGTGAGATCGACGGCGTCGAACAGCTCACCCGGTACCTCGAGTTGCTCAACCGGGATCCGCTGCTCGCCCCGGTGCAGGGCATCTTCGCTGCCCAGGAGATCAAGCCGCAGGCGCGGGTACTGGCGCAGGACCGCGGGATCAGGTGCGTCACGCTCGACTACGACGCCATGCGCGGCACCGACAGCGGCGACCTGCGCCTGTTCTAACGTGACGGCCGCTTGCGACATTCGCGGCAAAACGCGTTTCCCTTCCGGCATTTTCACTAGGCCCGGGGCATGTCGGCTGGGCCGGACTACTTCTTAGGCTGCGGGCAAGGACTGCCGGTGCCTCGAGTGCGCCGATAAGGAGGTGCTTGGCCGGTCGCCATGACAGAACCACCGCTCAAGGTCCTGTGCATCACCGGCTGGTGTCGCAATGGCAGCACCATCGTCGGCAATGTGCTTAACGAACTCCCGGGTTTCTTCCATGTAGGAGAACTTCACTTCCTGTGGAAGAACGCCGCGGGCCGGGGCGCGAACAACCTGTGCGGCTGCGGCCGCCCGCTTCCCAAGTGCACGATCTGGTCGCAGATCCTTCCGCTCGGCCGACCAGCCGGGATCTCGGCGGAGGCCTACGCCGACGTGGTCATCGCTCGCCAGCGCGCCTGCGTCAGGACGAGACATACCTGGCGCGTGCTGCGCCATGGACTGTACGACGACGGAATCCGCGAACACGCGGATCTTATGCATCAAACCTACCACGCTATAGCAAAACGGACAGGCGCGGCTGTGCTCGTCGACACCAATAAGCTCCCGGGTGAATCGGCCCTGGTCTCGCATCTCGCGGGCATCGAATCCTATTACGTTCACCTGATTCGCGACCCGCGGGCGGTGGCCGGATCCTGGCACCAGCCGAAGGACTACGCCTACGCCATGTCGTCGAGCATGAGCACCGCATACTGGTACGGCTTCAACCTGGCCGCGGCAGCCCTCACCCGGCGCCATTCGACTCGGTCGCTGACCGTGCGCTATGAGGAGTTCATCGCGAACCCGGCTGCCATCCTGGCCGCCATACTCCGGCTCTGCGGCGCCGAATCCAGCGTCATTCCGCTTCAGGGCCGGGTAATCGAGCTTGGCGTCAACCATACGGTTACCGGCAACCCGGACCGGTTCCGCAGCGGTGCCACGGTCATCAGGGGCACCGATGACTCCTGGAAGACCGGCTTGCCGATGTCGGCCAAACTTGCCGCGGCGGTGCTGTCGTGGCCGCTGTTCTGGCGCTATGGCTACCGCTATGCCCCACACCGGTAAGGACGTCTAGTGGACCTGGGGCTCGAGAACAAGGTCGCATTGGTCGCGGGCGGCTCGAGCGGCCTGGGCCTGGCCATGGCGAAGGAGCTGGCTGCCGAGGGCGCACATGTCGCGATCTGCGCCCGTGATCACGGCCGGCTCACCGCCGCTGAGCGGGCCGTCAAAGCCCTGGCGCGCGGCGAGGTGGCTGCTACGAGAGTCGACATCACGGACCAGGCGGCGGCCCGGCACTGGGTCGAGGAGGTGGCCGCGCGGTTCCACGCACTTCACATCCTCGCGGTCAGCGGAGGCAGTCCGCCGGTCGGCACGGCTTCGCAGTTCTCGCTGACGGACTATCGGGCCGCCTTCGATGAGTCGTTCATGCCCGCGGTCAACCTCGCCTTGGCCGCCCTCCCCCACATGAGGGCGGCCCGATGGGGCCGGATACTTTTCGTGGCATCGGAGACGGCCGTCGTTCCCATGGCCACGCTCGTGCTGTCGGGCGCGGCTCGGGCCGGCCTGACGCGGTTCGCTCAGTCCCTGGCCGCCGAGGTGGGCCGGGACGGCATCACCGTAAACGTACTGGCGCCCGGGGCCACCCGGACCGAGATGGTGGAGCGTGCGGCGGCAAAGCTGGCCGAAGACGGAGACATCGAGGCTCCGCTGCGGGCCATCGGCGATCACAGCGCGGTAGGCCGTATCGGGCGACCCGACGAGTTCGCCGCGGTGGCCGCCTTCCTGGCCAGCGAGCGGGCCTCCTACGTCACTGGCGGCGTGCACCTGCTGGACGGCGGGGCCAGCGTGCGGGGGCACCAGGTGACGCAGTACACGTCCGTTCCGAAAGACACCTACAAATAACTGGGAGAGGACTCCGGATGTCAGTGGCCAGCCGCGCCTACACGGAGCACGATGTGGAACAGTTCTTCGACCAGACCCTGCCCAACTACCTGAGTTTCTGGGACACGGACGGCGTCCTGCACACCGGCTACTTCGCTGGTGACAACCACGATGACTATCGTGCCGCCGCGCAGCACACGTCCATCGTGCTGGCCGCGGAAGCGATGATCGACGGTTCATCGCACGTCCTCGACGTGGGCAGCGGCTGCGGCAACTTCCTGACCTATCTGGCCAGGCAATACCGCTGCAGCGGCGAAGGACTCGACCTGAGCGAGCAGCGGGTCAAGTTCGCCACGGACAGGCTCGTCGGCGAGAAGGACCTGACTATCACGTTCCGGCACGGATCTGCTACCCAGATGCCCTATGAACCCGGCACCTTCACGCATGTCGTCAGCCAGGATGCGCTATGCCTGGTGCCGGACAAGCCACGCAGCCATACCGAGATCGAACGCGTGCTGGCCTCTGGCGGCATCTTCGCCTTCTCGGACTTCCTCCAGCCGAAGGAGCAGGTCAGCGAGCGGGCCCGCAGGCACGTCTTCGACCGCGTGCGCTGGAACGGCGGCTACTCCCTTATCAGGTATCAGGAGGCGCTGGATGACGCCGGGTTCGAGATCCTGCTCGCGCGCAACCTGCGCAGCCACCTCCGGCAGACCTACCACGTGCTCGGGAAGACGGCGACAGAGCGGGCGGAAACCGTGCCCGACCGGGCGGCAAGAGATTGGATGCTGGCCTTCGCCGAGTCATGCCTGGCGATGCAGATCGCCATCGACGACGAAGAGTTCAGCTGGGGGATCTTCGTCGCGCGCAAGCGGAACGGCAGGAGCGCGGCATGAGGGAAACGATGGCCGATGTCGTCGCCGAGCGGAAGGCGCAGATGTCGCCCGGCGCGATGTTCGCCGAGGCGTACGCTGCCGATGGATTCCAGGCCTGTGTCGAGTACGACACGACGATCACCGACTCGCTGACAAGCTCGCGGCGCAAGCGGCGCTATCCGGCGCGCAACATGATGAAGATCGTCGACCTGTCCAGGAACCCGCAGCGGTTTTACTGGCACGAGAGTCCACCGGAGCCCGGCGATCCCGACGTAACCCAACGCGGCATGCGGCGCGAGCTGGCGCACCGCTTCCTCCGGTCGCCGGTCCCGGAACTGCTGGCCACGACCGCATGGGTCCAGATCCCAGACGGCCTAGCCGACGACGCGGAAGCGTTTGAGCTCTTCTTCAACTACCGGCTCGTCGCTCGCCTCAGCACGGCTGAGAACCACACGATCATCCGAAGCGAGAGCGGGCTGCTGAACATCGAGGGGATCGAGCGCATAACCTCGAGGGGCCCCTTCGCTTCGACGATCCTCGCCGCGGCCAACGCGGCGGAACAGATGGGCGGCACCGCCGACGGCCTTATCATCAACCCAGCCGACTACTACCTGTTCATGGGGCAAGGCCAGCTCATGGCTGACCTTGAGCGGAACGGGGTCTTCATCGTTCGCACCCGCCTAGTCGAGCAAGGAACGGCCATTGTCGGCGACTTCGGCCATGGTGCCATGCTTTTCGATTCTGGACGCTCGGTGGTCCGCTTCGCCGAGCCGCCTCCGGGAACCTTCGCCACACCTGGCGTCGCGATCGTAGCCGAGATCCGCGAACGGGTCGTGGTCAACCTTCCGACGAACTTCTACGTCGTTACCCTGTGACAAGACGCAACGCCGCCGCCACCTTGACGACCGCCGTCACCAGATCATCGCAGTCTTCGACGGTCAGGTTGGCGGACAAAGGGATGTCGATCGCCTCGCCGACATAGCGCGCGGCCTGCGGCAGGCGGGCACGGACCTGCTCCAGATCCGGGCCGAACAAGAACCCCCAGTGCCAGAACGCGCGCACATTCACTCGGGCTGGGTCGCCAAGTGCCCGCGCGTCAATTCCTTCGGCGGTGATGGCGTGGGCGAACCGGGCGCACTCGGCAGGCGTTGCGCCGGGCAGCCGGAACATCAAAGCCTCGCCGAGGTAGGCGCCGTCGTCCACCGGGCGGCGCAGCGCAATTCCCTCCTGGCTGGCCAGCCCGGTAACCACGTAATCGTGGTTACGCCGATGGGCGGCCAGCCGCTGTGACAGCCGGCCGAGCAAGGCACCGGCCAGCGCCGCGCGGATCTCGTCCATACGGAACCCGTAAATCGGATAGGCGAGCTCGTCCACGGCGGGCGCATTGCCGGAAAAGTGCCGGTGCATCCGTCCCTCGTAGGCGCCGGAGTACACCACCGCGCGGGCGTAGGCTTCCGCGTCGTCGGTCAGCAGGAAACCGCCCTCACCGGTGTTGAGTGACTTGTCCGACTGCGTGCTGAACGCGCCGAAGTCGGCGAACGTGCCGAGATAGCGGTTGTGCAGGCGGGCGCCGAGGGCGGGCACCGCATCCTCGACCACCCGCACGCCGCGGATACGAGCCAGGTCCATGATCGCCGGCATGTCACTGGCGTAGCCGCGCATGTGGACGACGACGGCCGCTCTCGCCCCGTCATCGAGGACATGCTTCAGGTGTCCGAGATCGAGATGCAGGTCCGCGTCGCACTCGACCAGCACAGGGTGATGCCCGGCCAGCAGGATCGCGCTCGGTGTGGCGGGGAAGGTGAACGCCGGGCACGCCACCGGCGAACCGGGTGGCAGGTCGAAGGCGAGCAGGGCGAGAGCGAGCGCCGTTGTCCCGCTGGAGCAAGCTAGCGCGTACCGAACGCCGAACATCTCACACAGGCGGCTCTCCAGGCGCCCGGCCCAGGTCTGCTCGAACGGACGGTCGTCGTAGCGGAAATAACGGTGCGCCTGGATGGCAGATAACGCCGCCGCCTCGTCTTCGGGAGAAATGAACACATCCCCCTTCTCGTAGGTAGGCCATGGCCGCGTCCGAACGGGTTGCCCGCCAAAGATCGCGAGGCTGGCGGATTCGGGTCGGGAAACTCGCCGGTCGGCAAACTTCATCTGCGCTCCTAGCCGCGTACGTGAATCATTACGACGAACATCGCAAACGAGCGGTACAGCGAGAGCGGGCGGTCACGGCAGCGGGTTCGCTTGCCGCCGTGGCGGCTCGAGCCGTGGCGAACAACAGGATGCCCTGAACACTTGTCGGTGAGATGCCAGCGAGCTGCTCCACTCGGCTGAGGCGATAATCGAGCGTGGAGCGGTGGACGCCAAGCCGACGGGCTGTCTTGCCGCGGTCCAGGTCGGCCTGGTAGAACTCGCGAAGCGTCTGCCACAGATCCGGCCGGGAAGCGACGTCCGCGACCCGCTCGGCCAGCCGCTGCCGCAGCCCGTCGTGCGAGCCGACCAAGATGTCGAGCGTTATTTCCTCGCTGAAGGCGACGCGGCAGCGCCGGTCGGAGCCCGCCAGTATGGCGGAAATATCGACGGCTTCCCGTGCGGCCTGACCGACCGTGGCCGCGGTATCGTTTCTGGCCAGCCCAGCCACAAAAGCGTGGCCATAGACGGATTCGCAGGCATCGACCGCACGTTCTGCCATCCGCTTGACCGCACGCACAGATGTCCCCACCGATGCTGGCGGCATCCCGATTACCGCGGCCAGCACCGACCGTTCCCAGTTCGGGGCGCACAGCATGGCGGGGGAATCACTCAGCGCGTCAAGCACGCCGCCCGGTGGCGTGGTAAACGAGAAGCCCTGGCCGGCACCGCTGCTGTCGGCGCAGGTGAGCGCCAGCACGGCGCAAGGTTCCGGCAGCGGCCGACCGACCGCACACGCGACCGCGCGGGCGTCCCCGCCGTCGAGCAGCGTTCCGATGACGATGTCGTCATCGCGCCGCCTGCCGCCAAGCCGCCGTATTTCGTCGATATACGCGGCGCGCAGCACGG
Organism: Streptosporangiaceae bacterium; assembly: GCA_035606435.1. Classification (GTDB taxonomy): domain Bacteria; phylum Actinomycetota; class Actinomycetes; order Streptosporangiales; family Streptosporangiaceae; genus Chersky-822. The sequence continues at coordinate 11,609 of DATNFM010000312.1, forward strand.
CCAGGGCGTCTGGCAACGTGTCCGCGGCCCACCGGCTCAGCCCCAGCATGACGGTGCAGTCGCCGGGCTCGCTCGTCTCCCAGAGCACCTTGCAGACGCAGCCGAGCACGATCTCGCAGGCGCGTTCACATTCATGCAATGGGACCCAGTCGCGGGCGGCGCGCCTGGCCGCGTCCTCCAGTCGGCCGCGGCTGCCGCTATTCAGCTCAGCCCGGGCGATGGCTAACTCCAAGATGGCGGCGATTGCCGATGGCAGCAGCTCAGGCCAGCGGTACTGCCGTCCAGCGGCCGGCAAGTTCGCGGCGATCAACTCCTGGGCTTGGAGAGCGACGGGCTGCACGATGGGATACAGGGTGCAAAGATCCACGCTTCTAGCATGCAAGAGCGTTTATCCTTAGTCTAGAGTTAAATCCCGTTTCGCCTCTCAGATCACATTGAAATAATAGTGTAACACTATTGACTTTACGTCGCCATTACATCAATTGCCACCGAGTTGTCTAGTGACGTTATGCCGTTATTCTGCTATCTTTACCGGGTATCCAGGAACAACTCAGGGGCCGGTAAGGGAGGCCGAACCTGCCGTGATCGGGTGGCCGTGGTGAGCGGCGAGCGCGCGGACAGCCATCTTGTCCCGCTGCCCGGCAGCGAGTGGGCGCTCTGGCGGGACGCGCAACTCCGATCCGCCGGATTCCCCGCCGCGGGCCTGGATCGGTTCTCGGCACCGGAGTGCGCCGCGGCGGCCGACGCTTTCCTCGGCGCGCGAGCCGAACGGGCGGATCTGGAGGCAGCCTATGCGGCGGCGGTTGCCCAAGGTAGCAGGGTCGTCGCGGAAATCGCCGCTGACCCGCTCTTTCGTGAGGCGCTCACCTGGCAGAATCCCGGCGCTGCCGCCCGTATCGCGAAGGAGGCGCCGGCCGGCCAGAGCGCCTGGCAGCGCAGGAACCGGAGTAAGGCCAAGGACAACCTGATCACCCGGTACTGGCAGCGCTACTGCGCCAAGAACGACACGATTGGGTTCTTCGGCCCGACCGCCTGGGTCAGTCTCGATCCCGAAGCACCCGCTGTGCGCGCCCACCACGGTGACCGCTTGGTTCGAGCCCGCGCCGTCTACTTCGAGTACTGGGCACTGGAAGCCTTAGCCAGCCATCTGGCCGCTGACCCGCGGATCCGGCCGTGGCTCCCGGTCGGCCCGTGGCCCCACGTCACCGTGGACGGCCGCCAGGTGCTGATGCCCGGCCGGGATCCGCTGCCGCTGACCGAAGCCGAGGCGCGCCTGCTGGCCCGCTGCGACGGCCGGACCTCCGCCGCGGCAGTGGCGGGCGGCCCGGAACATGCTTCGGCGTTTGCCCTGCTCGACGGGCTTGCCGCACGGGACGTGATCTGGTGGGGGGCGAACATGCCGCAGAACCCCAGCGCGGAGAAGGTGCTGCGGGCCACCGTGGCCGCCATCGCCGACCAGGCGGCAAGAGAGCGGGCCCAGGCGTGGCTCGCACGGCTGGATACGGCCCGGGACGCGGTCAGCGCGGCGGCCGGCGACCCGGACGAACTGGCCGTCGCCCTGGGCCTCTTGGATGCGGAGTTCACCAGCATTACTGGCGCCTGCGCTGAGCGCCGGCACGGGCAGATGTACGCGGGCAGGAGGATCTGTTACGAAGAGACGATCCGCGATGTCGAGGTGACCTTCGGCGGGCCAGTGCTCGAGGCGATGGCCGGACCCTTCGGCGGGGTGCTGCTGCCTGCGGCGAGGTGGCTGTCTGGCGCCGTGGCGGGCGCCTATACGCGAGCGTTCCGCGAGCTGTACGCGGAGCTTGGCGGGTCCGGCACGGCAGGGATTCCGCTGCACCGGTTCTGGGCGGCGGCCCTGCCCTTGTTCACCGATCCAGGGCCAGTTGTCAGTGGTGTCGCCGCCGAGTTCACCACGCGCTGGACCACCCTGTTCGGCCTGGACCGGCTGCCGCCAGGGACTCACCGGGTGACGCTGTCCAGCGCCGAGCTGGCTGGGCCGGCGGCAGAGCTATTCGCCGCGCCACGGCCGGCCTGGGCCGGAGCCCGGATTCACAGCCCAGACCTGCATATCTGTGCCGGGAGCGTGACGGGGCTCGCCCGGGGTGAATTCACGATCGTCCTCGGCGAAATGCACGCGATGTGGCCAACGCTGGACAATGCGTCGGTCGCCGACCGCCACCCCGAACCGGCCAGGCTCCGGGCCGCCGCGACCGCCGATATCGGCTCGCAGATCGTCCCGTTCTACGCGAGCTGGTGTCCGCAGTTCACTCCTCGCATGGCATCGGTCCGGTCTGATGACTACCAGCTCGCCTTCACGCCTGAGCCCGGCGCCGATCCGGCTAGGTTGCTCCCGGCGATGACGATCACCGTGACCGAGCAAGACGGCGAACTAATCGCAGCCGCCGGGGACGGCCGCCGGTGGCCATTGCTCGCGATGTTCGCCATACCTATCGCGTGGTCGGGATCTGACCTGTTCAAACTGACCAGGCCCGGTCGCCACCTCCCGAGAATCACCATTGACCGGGTGGTGGTGGTCAGGGAGAGCTGGCGCACAACCGTCGCCGAGGCCTGGCCAACCAAGTCCGGCGGCCTGCCCGAGTATCTTGCCGCGCGCCGTCTGCGACTGGCGCTTGGCCTGCCGGAGAGGCTTTTCGTCAAGATCAGCACTGAGGTCAAGCCGGTCTACGTCGATCTGACTAGCCCTCGTTATGTGTCCGCGCTCGCCACGATGCTCAGAGCCGCCAGGGAGCGAGCGGGAGACGAGACCGAAGTAGCGATGACCGAGCTGCTGCCGGGTCCCGATCAGGCATGGCTCCCAGGTCCAGGCGGCCAGCGCTACTCGAGCGAGCTGCGGGTGCAGGTGCGGGACCCGGTACCGGCCGACGGCCTTAACCGCATGGAGGATCGATGAACGAGGTGACCCAGGCTCATCAGGCGTATTACCGGGACGGATGGTGGCGGAAGGAGACCTTCCTCGACGACCTGGATCGCCACGCGAGGGAACGGCCGGGCAAGACGGCGGTGGTCGGGCACAACCTCGCCGCCGGGCGGACGGACAAGATCGACTACGCGGAGCTGTCCCGGCTGACCGGCCAGATGGCCCGCGGCCTGGTGAACCTCGGAGTGCGTCCTGGTCAGTGCGTCGGCGTCCTGCTGCCCGACACGCCGGAGATGCTCCCGCTCGTCCTGGCCTGCGTCAAGGCGGGTGTACGGGTCGTTCCGATCCCGCCAGAGTTCGGGCGCGCGGAGATGGAGTTCGCGCTCCGGCTGACCGATGCCCGGTTGCTTATCGCGGCCACCGAAACGTTTGGGGGACGCTCGGCCGACATGGCGCTGGCGCTTTCACGCGACATCGGCCTGCCCGAGCGCATCGTGGTGTTCGGCGATGGCCGGCCGCCCGGCACGCTGTCGTTCGCCGAGCAGTTTCTGACAGAGCACAGCGTCCAGGAGGGTGAGCTGGCCGGCCGCCGCCTGGGCCCGGACGAGCCATTCGTGGTCCTGTTCACCTCCGGGACCACCGGCACCACCAAGGCGCCCGTGCACAGCCAGAACACCCTGTACGCCGAGATCCGCGGATACACCGGCGCACTCGGCTTCGACCACACGCTGGTCAACACCACGGCGCACAGCAACATGTACCGCGCTGGGCTGGTGACCCGGCTCCTGACCTCGCTGGTTCTCGGCGGCACCGCTGTCTGCCTGGACACCTGGGATCCGGCGGCAAGCCTTGAGCTGATCGCGCAGCACGGCGTCACCACCTTCTACGGCTCACCGCACTTCGTGCGTGAGCTGCTGGCCGCCGCCCGCTCTCGCCCACCGCGGGCCACCAGGCTCGACAGCATCGTCACCGGTTCAGCGCCGGTGCCGCCGCAGCTACTCGACGACGTCCGTGCGGCGCTCGGCGTGCGGATGTTCTCGCTGTGGGGCATGACAGAGAACGGGGCGGTTACGTGTACCCGGCCGAGCGATCCCGAAGACTGGCCGACGCACAGCGATGGACGGCCCACCGGGGGAATGGAGATCCGGATCGACCCGGTTGGTGGTCTGGACGAGGAGACCGGTGCGCTATGGGTCCGCGGTCCGGCGCAGTGCCTCGGCTACTACGAGCAGGACGATCTCTACGCCGCCGAACTCGACGCGGACGGCTGGTTCAACACGGGCGACCTGGTCCGCGACGACGGGCGGGGTGGTATCCGCATGACCGGCCGGACCAAGGACATCATCATCTACCAGAGCGCGAACGTGCCGGTCGCCGAGATTGAGGCAGTGCTCGGAAAGCACCAGAAGGTGGCGGACGTCGCGCTTATCGGCATTCCGAATCCGGCGACGGACGAACGGATCTGTGCGATCGTGACGGCCACGGCCGGCTCCCCGCCGACCCTCGCGGAACTAAGGGACTTCCTGCGCGATGCCGGGATCAGCGAATGGTACTGGCCGCAGCAGCTAGAGGTGCTCGACGACATGCCGCGGACGCCGATGGGAAAGATTCGCAAGGCCGATCTCCGGAGGCGCTATGCGGCAGCCTGAAGGCGGGGCTATGGGTACGGTTTCGGTCAACGCCGACCGTTATGCGTCACTTGAGTACCAGGGCATCTACCTGCGCAATGAGTGGGGTGACGTCCTCTTCCCTGACCTCTGCCCTGACGGCGCCGAGGCTTCAGCGGAAGCGGAGCCGCTGAAACCGGACGAACTCATCGGCGATGGCCGGCCCGGGCGCTTCTACCAGCGGACCGCGGCCATCGCGGCTACCTGGGCCGCGGACCTGGGCATCACCGCGCGCCTGGTCTGTGACGTCGGCGGCAGCACCGGCCGCCTGCTGCACGACCTGGGTAAGCGCCTGCCCGACGCGCAGGAACTGGTGCTGGCCGAGCCGTCGGCCACCTTCTGCACGTGGGCTAGGCGACTACTGCTTGGTGAAGATTTCGACCGGTGGGTGCCCATACCTGGCCCTATCTTGCGGGCCGACCACCGGCGGGTCGAGCCCGCCTACCTGCCCAAGCCCATGCCGCAAGCGCTCATCTACCAAGTCACCGCGTCGGAGGTACCTAGGCCCGAAGGCTACTTCGACGTCGTGACGTGCATGAACGTCCTCGACCGGGTGGACGACCCGGCGGCGTTCGCGGGCGAGTTGACACGCCTGCCACGGCCGGGCGGCCTCCTCGTCATCGGGAGCCCGATGCATTTCGACGAGCGTTACACCAGCCGGGACAGGTGGATTGGTGACGTGCATGAGGTCCTCGATCCCGTTTACTGGCGCGTGGAGGACCGCGTGGTAGACGTGCGCTACGAGCTCTGGCAGGCGCGGCGCCGGATCATCTCCTATCTCAGCCAGGTCGTTGGGGCGGTCCGACGACCCGAATAAGCACTGCTGGACCGCTGACCGGCTAACGGCTTGCGTCCGACTCCGGCCAGGATGCGCCCGCCGTCGCGGTCGGAAGGCGAAGCCGTGCTGTCGGGGGCCGGATCCCACTCCAGGGCATCGACCAGGCCAGGGCCGACGAACTCCAATCCGCTGAAGAATCCCGCGATCTGCTTCGGGGAATGGTTGTACAGCGTGCCCGCCTTGTATTCGCGGTTCTGCTTCCCGCTGGTCTCCTCATCTCCCGCGCTCACGCTTATCACCAGGTAGCTACCGGGCACGATGAATTCCGTCAGTTCAGCGGCGACCTCGTAAGCGGTACCGAAGTCGAAGAAGTGCAGGATCAAGGCGAGGATGACGGCGACGGGTTCCCCGGCCAGGAACAGCCCGGTCCGTGCGGCGGCATCGAGCACAGCGGCCGGGTCACGCAGGTCCGCTTCAAGAGCTGCCACTCCGGTGCCGGCCAGCAGGGTTTGCGACCGCGCTACGACCACTGGGTCATTGTCCGCGTAAACGACCCGGCAAGCCGGATCCTCGTCCTGGGCGACCTGGTGGGTATTGCGGGCCGTGGGCAGTCCGGAGCCGATGTCGAGGAACTGGCGTATCCCCTGCCGGGCCAGCCAGCCGACGGCCCGTGACAGGAACTGCCGGTTCTCCCTGACCAGAGCGGGCATCGAAGGGGAACGCTGGATCATCCGCTCGGCTTCACCCCGGTCGACGTCGAAATTGTCCGTCCCGCCAAGCAAGTAATCGTAGACCCGGGCGATGCTCGGCTTGGTCGCGTCCTGTGCTGCGTCCTCGCATGATGCCATTTACGCCTCCCCAGTATCCAGTTAAAACTACCTTTCCACCACTTTAGATAGTGCCGTGCCGCAAAAGATTTTGATAGCATTTGTCGGATGGAGTCGGCCCCCGAGGACATCCCGTTCTTCCCGATGACCCGCGCCGCGGACTGCCCGCTGGACCCGGCTCCCGCGCTCAGCGACCTGCAAGCCAAGGCGCCGTTTGCCCGGGTCCGGCTGTGGGACGACAGTACGGCGTGGCTGGTGACCCGGCACGCCGAACAGCGTGCCCTGCTGGCCGATCCGCGAGTCAGCGCGGACCCTTATCGACCGGGCTACCCCTTCCAGAGCCAGGGCCTGCGGGACATCACCGAAGAGTCGCAAACCTTCCTTAACATGGACGATCCCGAGCATGCCCGGCTGCGCCGGATGGTCGCCGGCACGTTTACCGTCCGGCGGATCGAGCGGTTACGGCCCGCGATCCGCAAGATCGTCGACGGCCTCATCAGCGACCTGCTGACCGGCCCGAGGCCGGCCGATCTGGTGTCGCGGTTCGCGCTGCCCGTTCCGGCTTTGGTTATCTGCCACCTGCTCGGCATTCCATACGCTGACCACGACTTTTTCCAGCGCACCAGCGCGGCGCTTATTAGTCGTGAGACCTCGACCGCGGCCATGAAGGACACCATGGCGGAGGTGAGCGGCTATCTCGAGCAGCTGATCAGCCGCAAGCTTGCCGCGCCGGCCGACGACCTGCTGTCCCGCCTGACCGGCGAGCAAATTCAGACCGGGCAGATGACCCAGCAGGAGCTAGTCAAGTTGATCTCTCTTCTGCTGCTCGCGGGGCACGAGACCACCGCCAATATGATCGCGCTTGGCACGCTGGCGCTGCTGCGCCATCCTAGCCAGCTCACCCAGCTGCGGAAGGCCGGCGACCCCGAGCTTGTCGCCAGGGCCGTCGAGGAACTGCTGCGCTATCTGTCCATTGTCCATACCGGCCTGCGCCGACTGGCCCTAGAAGACATCGAGATCGCCGGGCAGGTGATCCGCGCGGGCGACGGCCTGGTCATCCCCATCGAAACCGCCAACCGCGACGAGACGGTGTTCCCCCGCGCGGGAGTGCTCGATATCCATCGTGACGCCCGCCACCACATCGCGTTCGGGTTCGGCGTGCATCAGTGCGTCGGCCAGCAGCTGGCTCGGGTGGAACTCCAGATTGCCTACGCCATCTTGTTCCGCCGGATCCCGACGCTGGCCCTGGCCGTCGATCCCGGTGATATCCCGTTCAAGCAAGGCGGGCTCGTCTACGGCGTGCGTGAACTGCCCGTGACCTGGTGACCCGATGGAGCAACTCATGCGCGTTCAGGCTACCTCCGAGGCGGCCAGGCAGGCAGCGCGGATCGGCTTGCTGCCAGCTAGCACCGCGATCAAGCTGAGCAGGCCCGCGCAAACCGGTACCAGGAAGGCGTAATCCGCCCCGAGCGGCGCGATTGTTGCGCCGGCCAGGAAACTGCCCGCGGTCATGCCGAATGCGATCGCCGTCGTGTCCCAGGAGATCGTCTGGGTCAGCATGGCGGGCGGCACCACCCGCTGCATGACCTCCATCGCGGTAACCGTCGCCGGCGCCATCGCCACGCCGGCGAGCGGCAGCAGGCCGATGAGGGAGAACAGCCCGCGAGCGGCGAGCAGCGGAATTCCACCCGCCGCGAACAGCATGACGCTGACGGCCAGCCGACGATGCAGTGGCATCCGCTCTTTCAGCGCGCCGTAGCCGAGCCCGGCGATCAGGCTGGTCACGCCGTATAGTCCGAGAAACAGGCCGCTGAACGCGCGACCGTGGTACGCGGTCGCGAACGCGATGAGCGACACTGGCATCGCGCCGAACACGGCGCCGACACAAAACCGCGCCGCGTACAGCGCCTGCAGCGCGGGAATGCGCAGCGAGTTGCCAACCCCGTCCCCCGCAGCCCGGCCGACTGGCTCGGGCTCAGTTCCGCGCTGTGCCGCCAGGGCCAGCGTTCCGCCGAGGGCGCAGGTCAGCACGGCGGCAAGTCCCGCCAGCGGTCCGATGCCGGTGACAAGCGCGGTAACCAGGATCGGCCCGACGATCTCGACAGTCTCGATGGTGGCGCTCTCGAAGCCGTAGGCGATACGAAGCTTGTTCGTGCCCTGGTAGATCTTGGTCCACCGGGCCCGCACCAGCGGGCCCGCCGCCGGCATCGGCACGCCGGCGGCAGCAGCCAGCACGACGAGCAGCCACTCTTGCTCGCGCGCCTCGACGGCGACCGTCAGCAACAGCATCAGCGCACCGAAGGCCAGCGTCATGGGGACAAGCACGGCGTGTTGTCCGTACCGGTCGATCAGCCTGCCGAACACCGGAAGGGCCAGACCAGCGGCCAGTGTGAGCGCCGCGATCACCGCCCCGGCCGTGGCGTACCCTCTACCGCGTTCGGTGATCGCAAGGATCAGGCTAACGAACACCATGGACGAAGTAAGCCGCGAGATAAAGCCCGCGGCTACGAACCCCTTGGTACCGGGCTGATCAAATAAACCGATGTAGGCCCGCAGCACACGTATTGGCGCCCGGAACCCGGATTTCACATCAAGATCCTTTCCTGCGGCAGACAAAGAACGCTCGTTCCGATTCGTCGCCTGGCGTATCTCCGGCGGAGTCGGCGAGATCCAGTAGTTCGAAGCCAGATGACATTGCTTCCAGGATCTGACGGATTTCTACCGCGAGCTCGCGGAACTGGCTACGATAGAGCCGATACTGATCGCCGGCCACACGCTCGAATATCCGAAGCTTCCACTCGTAAACAGGGCTCTTTTCGGCGCTCACGTTTATGATGACGGTGTTGCCGTCGAATTCGCGCACCTGAGGCTGTTCGCACGCCACCCTGTTCAGGTGGCCAACTGTATTGACGTCAAAGACGAACAGTCCGTCCTTTGTCAGATGCTTGCGTACACACGCGAAGCATGAGATCCAGCGACTAAATTCCGCCAGATGGTTCAGGACGTCATAGGTGCATACAATAACGTCGAATCTGCGCCCAAGGTCAAAGGATGAAATGTCGCCCTGTATAAACTGTGCGCCCGGGAGCCTCGCCCGCGCGACATCAAGCATATTGGGCGAGATATCCATGCCGGCCAGTGAGCCTACCGCCGAGAGGCCATGAAGTACCGCGCCCGTCCCGCAGCCGAGTTCAAGAAGGGAGGAAGCGGCTGGGCCATAACGATCAATGCAGCGCATAACCTGCTTGCTTCTGAGCGATGAGTCACTCATAAGCCGGTCGTAGAATTTTGCAAGCAGGTCATAGTCGGCCATGTACCAATGGTACAAGCCCGCAGGTGACCGGCGCGTTCCGCGAATTGGGAGGCTGAGATGACCGCGCCAAGTCGATTCGACACCATCAAGACCGAACGGCTGCTGATGCGCCGCTGGCGCGACTCGGACCGCGCGCCGTTCGCGGAGCTCAACGGCGACCCCGACACCCTGCGGTTCTTTCCCTCGACGCTGACCAGGGAGCAGAGCGACGCGTTCGTCGATGAGATCGAGTCGCGTTTCGAACGGCAGGGTTTCGGGCTGTGGGCCCTCGAGGTCGCGGCCACCGGGCAGTTCATCGGCTACACCGGCCTCAACGCGATGCCGCAAGGCGTGCGCGGGGAGGGCGGCATGGAAATCGGCTGGAGGCTCGCCAAGACGGCCTGGCACCACGGCTACGCGACCGAGGCGGCCATTGCCGCCAGGGACGTGGCGTTCGCCGGCGCTGCCCTGCCGGAGATCTGGTCGATGACCGCGGTGCTCAACGAACCGTCGATGGCGGTCATGCGCCGCATCGGCATGGTCGAGGTCGGCCGGTTCGATCACCCGAAAATTCCCGTCGATCACCCGACCCGGCCCCACGTGCTCTATCACCTGGCCCGGCCAGCCACCACCTGACCGCGCGACCAGTTCAATCCGGGCAGACGTCGTGTACCCAGCTGAAATCGCCTCGGCGGCGGGCAGGCTGTCCGGCCTCGAGTTGGCGATCGCACTTGCTGCAGATCCGCCCTGGTGCATGCGCGTAGTGATCACCGGTCACGTGATCTTGCGGGGTGAAGTCTTTGTGCTCCAGCGCTATCACGTCGCTAATGATCTTCGACTGAGGTATGTACATCGACATCGAGGGCCTCCAGCCGGGTTCCCGGACAAACACCGACCATTTCAGTATGCCGCCAGGGAACTAATAGTCGAGCACGGCATGGTTGACGGCTCTGGCCTCGCCCGCCAGCTCAGCTAGCTCGACGACTTCGGTGCCGCGCTCGGCCAGCCAGTGCGCTCCCCCGCCGGGCTGGAATACCGGTGGCTCTCGCCAGGCGATGACGATGCGCCGGATCCCGCTGGCCAGGATCAGCTCGGCGCACGGCGCCGGCCGCGAGCTCCGGCGCAGGCATGGCTCAAGCGAGCTGTACAGCGTCGCTCCGGCCAACTCGGCCCTGGCTGCCGTGGCCCGGCAGAGCGCGACCTCCTCCGCGTGGTCACGCGGATCGGACTGCCGCGAGTACCCGGTCGTGATCATTTCACCCGACGAGGCGACGATGATCGCGCCCACGCTGAACGCCGACAGCGACGGCGGGCAGCACCGCGACAGTTCGATCGCCTCGGTCAGCCAGCGCCGGTCAGCGTCGGGCTCACCTGGGACCACCGGCCCTCAACCTCCACTTCGCTATTAGCCGGCTACTGGACGGTAACCGGCGCGTCACGGCCGTATCATTCGGCTACTTCGCAATGATTTACTTGCAACCAGGAACGACCAAACCGAAGGACGGGTGCGCGGGCTATGGTCACCACGGTACGCAACCAGGGACACAAGCAGGGACACAAGCAGGGACAGTCCGGCCTGGTCAAGACATTCGACTCGCTGAACCCGGCGACCTCGGAGCCCATCGGCACGTACCCGATCTTCGAAGAGCACGACGTGGCCGAGACCGTCGCCAAGGCGCGCGAGGCAGCCAAATGGTGGTCAGGCCTGTCGGCCAAGGAGCGCCAGACCAAGCTGCTGGCCTGGAAGTCCTATCTGACCAGGTACATCATGCGGCTGGCCGAGTTGGTGCACGCCGAGACCGGCAAGCCGGTCGCGGACGCTCAGCTGGAGATCCTGCTGGCCGTCGTGCACATCGACTGGGCGGCCAAGAACGCCCGCAAGGTACTTGGCCCGCACAAGGTCAAGCCCGGCCTGGTGGCGATCAACCAGGCGGCGAGCGTGGAATACCAGCCGCTTGGAGTAGTCGGCGTGATCGGGCCCTGGAACTACCCGGTGTTCACTCCGATGGGCTCGATCGCCTATGCCCTGGCGGCCGGCAACTCGGTAGTTTTCAAGCCAAGCGAATTTACTCCGGGAGTCGGCGGCTGGCTGGTCAGCTCCTTCAACGAGGTCGTGCCCGAATATCCGGTCTTGCAGCTGGTGACCGGGCTCGGGGAGACCGGCAGCCATCTCGCCCGCAGCGGGGTCGACAAGATCGCCTTCACCGGATCGACCAAGACCGCCAAGAAAGTGATGGCGGCCTGCGCGGAGAACCTCACCCCGATGGTCGCCGAGTGCGGCGGCAAAGACGCCCTGCTGGTCTCTGCCGATGCCGACCTGGACGCGGCCGCCGACGCGGCGGTCTGGGGCGCGCTGTCCAACGCCGGCCAGACCTGCATCGGGGTCGAGCGCATCTACGTAGCTCAGGACATCTACCACACGTTCGTGGAGAAACTGGCCGAGCGGGTCGCCACCCTGCGACCGGGAGATGACCGCCAGGCCGACTACGGGCCGATGACGATGCCGGGCCAGCTCGAGGTGATCGAGCAGCACATCGCCGACGCGATGGCCTGCGGCGGCCGGGCGGTGGTGGGCGGTCTCGGCAGCATCCGCAAGCCGTACGTCGGGCCGGTGATCCTGGCCGACGTCCCCGAGTCGAGCACCGCGGTCACCGACGAGACGTTCGGGCCGACGATGACCGTTACCCCGGTCGCGAACCTGGATGAGGCCGTCAGGCTGGCCAACGGCGGCCGGTACGGGCTCGGCGGCAGCGTGTTCGCGAAGAACAAGCGGGACGCGATGAACGCGGCCCGGGCCCTGCGCTCAGGCATGACCTCGATCAACTCGGTGATCTCGTACGCGAGCGTGCCGTCGCTGCCGTTCGGCGGTTCAGGCGAGTCCGGGTTCGGCCGGATTCACGGAGCCGACGGCCTGCGCGAGTTCTCCCGGGCGAAGGCCATCACCAGGCAGCGCATGAAGCCGATGGTCAACGTGACCAGCTTCAACCGGTCCGACGCCGACATGAAGAAGCTGATGACGCTGGCCACGCTCCTGCACGGCAAGCCACCGCGCTATCAGCCGCCGTCCAAGAAGCGTTAAGGGGCTCCAAGCCTTAAGGGGCTCCGGCCAGCGCCAGGTCGGCGGGCTCGAGCGCGGCGAGCGGGGCCCGCCCTCCGATCAGGTCGGCCGCCCGCTCGGCGATCGCGATGGTCGGGGCGTTGGTGTTGCCTCGGGGCACGGTCGGCATCACCGAGGCGTCGACCACGCGCAGCCCCTCGACGCCGCGCACGCGCAGCTCGGTGTCGACCACTCCGGCAAGCCGGTTGGCGTCGAGCTGGGACCGGCCGCTCATCGCGCAGGTGCCGACCGGGTGGTAGATCGTGGTCACGTCGTGGCGGATGAAGTCCCGCAGCTCAGCATCGGTGCGCACGTTCGGCCCGGGCGCGAGCTCGGACTTGCAGATCTTGCGCATCGGCTTGACGTCCGCGATCTCCCTGACCAGGTCGATGCCACGGACGAGGGCGTCGACGTCGGCCCGGTCGGCCAGATAGCCGGGGTCGATCAGCGGCTTGTGCCTGGGGTCGTTGCTGCGCAGCGTGATCCGGCCCCGGCTGGCCACGTCAACGAGCGTGACCAGCACGGACATGCCGCGGTCGGTCGGGTCGGCCAGGCCGCCGTTACGGAACGGCACCGGGAGCGCGTGCCACTGGATATCGGGTGCGGGCAGCCCGGTCTCGCTTCTGACGAACCCGCCGGCCTGCGCGATGTTGGTCGTCATCGGGCCAGAGTGCGTGAGCTGCCAGCGGAACAGGTTCTTCGGGCCCGCGAGTTCGGCCAGGCTCTTCATCCCGGGCGTGGCCCACAGGGCGGTGACGATCGGATGATCGGACAGGTTGGCACCGACGCCCGGGCTGTCGGCCACCACCGGAATGTCGTGCTCGCGCAGGTGGTCGGCCGGGCCGATGCCGGACAGCATCAGCAACTGCGGGCTGTTGATCGCTCCGCCGCACAAGATGACCTCGGAGCTCGCCCTGGCAACCTGCTCGGCGCCGCGCTGCAGATAGCGAACCCCGACCGCGTGCCCGCCTTCAATGATCACCGAGGTGGCGAGCGCGTCGGTCTGGACGGTCAGGTTCGGACGGTCTTCGGCGGGATGCAGGTAGGCGTCAGCGGCCGAGCAGCGCCGACCGTCCTTCTGGGTGACCTGGTAGAACCCGACGCCGTCCTGCTGAGCGCCGTTGAAGTCCTTGTTGGCCGCGGCACCGGCGTTGATCGCCGACTGGACGAAGGCGGTCGAGGCGGGCGAGCGGAATTTCGGGTCAATGACGCTCAGCGGGCCCGAGCCGCCGTGGTAGCCGATCGCGCCGCGCGAATTGCGCTCCGCCCTAATGAAATAGGGCAGAACGTCGTTATAGCCCCAGCCGTCACAGCCGTACTCATCACGCCAGGTGTTGTAGTCGTACTTATTGCCGCGGATGTAGATCATCGCATTGATCGATGACGAACCGCCGACCACCTTGCCTCGGGGCCAGTACACCGACTGCCCGGCCGCGCGATCCTGCGGCATGGTGCGGAAACCCCAGTCGTAGGGGCTCTGGAAGAGCAGGTTGACCGCGGCCGGGATGTGAATTTCGTCGGCGTCATCGGGCGGCCCGGCCTCGATCAGCAGTACCCGTACCGACGGATTCTCAGTCAGCCGGGCCGCGAGCACGCAACCAGCGCTGCCCGCGCCGACGATGACGTAGTCGTACATTCCGACTCCCACACCCAGAGCGATTTTATGAGCAAACCCTACTAGCCTCCCACTACACCCCCCGCCCGCCGCCCATATCTTCGAGGCCGGTCAAGATACGGTAGGGCGCATGCCTAAAGATCGCACCGATACTCCCGTCGTCCTGTCCAGCATCTACACCAGAGTCGGCGATGACGGCACGACCGCGCTTGGCGACGGCACCAGGACCGCCAAGACCGATGTGCGGCTGGCGGCGTACGCCGACGTGGACGAGGCGAACAGCGCCATCGGGGTGGCGGTGACGATGGGCGGACTGCCGACCGACATCATCAAGCTACTGATTTTTATACAGAACGCATTGTTCGACGTTGGTGCCGATCTATGTAACCCGGTCACAGCTGACCCGCCCTATCCTCCGCTGCGAATCGATCAGAGTTACATCACCGCGCTCGAGCGGGCCTGCGACAGCTACAACGAGAAACTGCCCACGCTGCGCAGCTTCGTGCTGCCGGGGGGCACCCAGGGAAGCGCGCTGCTCCACGTCGCCAGGACGGTCGTTCGCCGGGCCGAGCGCACCGCCTGGGCCGCCATCGCCGAGCACGGCGACACGATGAACCCGCTGGCCGCCAAGTACCTGAACCGGCTGTCGGACCTGCTGTTCATCCTCGCCCGGGTGGCCAACGAGTCCGTGGGTGATCTGCTGTGGAAGCCCGGCGGCGAGCGCTGAGGATCCCGCTTTAGATAACGGTGCGGAACCAGGACTGGGGGCCGGCTTCCATCCAGGCGAGCATTCCGGTCAGCGCGTCCTGGTTCAGCGCGAACCAGACCGGGCCGCATTCGGTCCCGGTCTCGAAGCGGACCACGACGGTCTGCTCGACCGCACCCCGCGGGAAGGCCATCGGGGCGCTGCCTTCGTCGTGCCTGGCGACGAGCTGCAAGGCCCCTCGGTCGAAGGCGGCGTGGGGCCGCAGCCCGACTCCGTAGTGGCGGAACCAGAACAGCTGATCGGTGCGGTAAGCGACGACGCCTTGCCGCCAGCGATCGTCGCCGTCGTGGCGGAAGCTGCACTCGACGGTGCCGCCGGGCAGCCTGATCGCCGCCCGGCGGAAAGCCAGCGCCCCGAGCATGACCAGCGGGGTCAGTGCGAGCACGATCAGGATCCAGTCGATGAGGCCCAGATCCTGTCGCAACTGAAGTCCCTAGCTCAGGACTCGTCGCCGGCGGCCCGGAGCTGGGCCCGAAGGTAGCCCGCGGACTCGGGCTCGTTGCTCGCCGCCGCTACCTGGGACTCAAGCTCGGCCCTGACTGTCTGCTTGTCTACATCGGCCCCGAGTACCGCCTGCCGGGCGAGGATCGATACCCGGTCGGCGGCGACGGACAAGAATCCGCTGTCGACCGCGGCCTCGATCCAGCCGCTGGTCGCGGCGCCCTCGGGCAAGATCCGCACCACGCTGCCGGGGGTAATGATGCCGAGCACCGGCGTATGGCTGCCGAGGATGCCGATGTCGCCGTCAAGGGTCTTGGCGACCACCCGATCGGCGGTGCCCGCCCAGATCTCTCCTTCGGGCACCACCAGCTTGACGCGGAGGCTCACCGCTCAAGCTCCCTAGCCTTGCGCTCAAGGTCCTCGATGCCGCCGCACATGAAGAACGCCTGCTCGGGCACGTGGTCGTACTTGCCCTCGCTGATGGCCTTGAACGAAGCGACGGTCTCCTCCAGCGGCACGAACGCCCCCTCGATGCCAGTGAACTGCTCGGCGACGAACATCGGCTGGGACAGGAACCGCTCGATCCGCCGGGCCCGCTGGACGGTGACCTTGTCCTCTTCGGACAGTTCGTCAATGCCGAGGATCGCGATGATGTCCTGAAGTTCCTTGTACCGCTGCAGGATCCGCTGCACCTCACGCGCGACTGAATATTGCTCCTGGCCAATGTACCTGGGGTCAAGGATCCGCGATGACGAGTCCAGCGGGTCCACGGCCGGGTAGATGCCCTTCTCCGTGATCGCCCGGCTGAGCACGGTGGTCGCGTCCAGGTGCGCGAAGGTGGTGTGCGGGGCGGGGTCGGTGATGTCGTCGGCGGGCACGTAGATCGCCTGCATCGAAGTGATCGAGTGACCGCGGGTCGAGGTGATCCGCTCCTGCAGCTGGCCCATCTCATCGGCCAGAGTCGGCTGGTAGCCCACCGCCGACGGCATCCGGCCCAGCAGCGTGGAGACTTCCGAGCCGGCCTGGGTGAACCGGAAGATGTTGTCGATGAACAGCAGCACGTCCTGCTTCTGCACGTCGCGGAAGTACTCGGCCATGGTCAGCGCGGACAGGCCGACCCGCAGCCGGGTGCCCGGCGGCTCGTCCATCTGGCCGAAAACCAGCGCGGTGTCCTCGATGACACCGGACTCGGTCATCTCAAGGAACAGGTCGTTGCCCTCACGGGTGCGCTCGCCCACTCCGGCAAAACAGGACACGCCGCCGAAGTTCTTGGCGACCCGGCGGATCATCTCCTGGATCAGCACGGTCTTGCCCACTCCGGCGCCGCCGAACAGGCCGATCTTGCCGCCGGAGACGTACGGGGTCAGCAGGTCGATGACCTTGATGCCGGTGACGAACATCTCGGTCTTGGGCTCGAGCTGGTCGAGCGGCGGGGCCTGGCGGTGAATTGGCCAGCGCTCGGTGATATCGAGCGAGGCGGTCGGCACGTCCAGTGTCTCGCCGAGTGCGTTGAAGACGTGTCCCTTGGTGACATCGCCGACCGGCACCGAGATGGCGGCGCCGGTGTCGGTCACCAGTGCGCCCCGGACCAGTCCGTCCGTCGGCTGCATGGAGATGGCCCTGACCGTGTTGTCGCCGATGTGCTGCTCGACTTCGAGCGTCAGGGTGCTGGTACGGCCGGCCATCGTGACGTCCACGTGCAGCGCGTTGTAGATGTCCGGCATGTCGTCGGCGGCGAACTCCACGTCGACCACCGGCCCGATCACCCGAGCGACCCGGCCCGTGCCCTCGGCAGCGGCTTGCGCCCCGGCGGCGTGCTCTGCGGTTGCGGTCATGATCTCACTTACTCCCGGTCGACTCGGCCAGCGCGTTCGCGCCGCCGACAATCTCGCTGATTTCCTGGGTAATCTCGGCCTGCCGTGCCTTGTTGGCGTCCCTGGTGAGCTTGTCGAGCAGCTCATTGGCGTTGTCGGTGGCCGACTTCATCGCCCGGCGCCTGGCCGCGATCTCGGCGGCCGCCGAGTCCAGCAGTGCGTGGAAGATCCGGCTCTCGATGTACCAGGGCAGCAGCGCATCGAGCACATGCTGCGGCGACGGCTCGAACTCGTAGATCGGAATCGGGCCGGCGGGCCGGTCCGCTACTTCCGTGATCGTCAGGGGCAGCAGCCGGTGGATGACCGGCTGCTGGGTGAGCATCGAGACGAACTCGGTGTAGACGAGGTGGATCTCATCGACCCCGCCCGCCTCGCTTGGCCGCTCGAAGGCCTCGAGCAGCGCGTTGGTGATCTCGGTCGCGTTGGCGTGCCTAGGGGTGTCGGAGAAGCCGGCCCACTCGGCGGCCATCGACCGGTCCCTGAACCGGTGCCAGCCGAGGCCCTTACGGCCGGCCACGAATGGCACTGCCTCGATGCCGCGTTCGGCGAGGTTCGCGTTCAGCCCCTGCGCCTCGCGCAGCACGCTGGAGTTGAATCCGCCGCAAAAACCCCGGTCGCTGGTCAGGATCAGGACGGCGGCCCTGGTCGGGTTCGCTGGCTCGGTGGTCAGCGGGTGCGTGATGTTCGACGACCTGCTGACGACGGCCTCCACCGCGGCGGTGATCTCACGAGCGTAAGGCTCGGCCTCCCTGGCCCGCTGCTGCGCCTTGATGATCCTCGACGAAGCGATGAGCTCCTGAGCCTTGGTGATCTTGGCGGTGGACTTGACCGTGGCGATCCGCCGCCTGACCGCGCGAAGCTGTGCTCCCATCCGGCTACGCTTTCTGGTCCGCAGGCGGCGTCACGTGCTTGCTGATGGTGTCCTTGGCGATTTCGGAGTCGGCAACCGGGTCGGCCGGCTCGTCGGTGACCAGCAACTGCCCGTCGCCGGTCTCGAACTCGCGCCGGAACTCGTTGATCGCGTCCTTGAGCGAAGTGGCCGTGTCATCGGACAGCTGGCTGGACTCCCTGATCGCGTCGAAGATGCCGGGTCGCTCGCGAGCGATGTAGCCGAGGAACTCGGTCTCGAACCGGCCGACGTCACCGACCGGAACGTCATCGAGCTGACCGGTAGTGCCGGCCCACACCGAGACCACTTCACGCTCGACCGAGTACGGGCTGTACTGGCCCTGCTTAAGCAGCTCGACCAGGCGGGCACCGCGATCGAGCTGGGCCCGGGACGCGGCGTCGAGGTCGGAGGCGAATGCGGCGAACGCTTCGAGATCGCGGAACTGGGACAGTCCGAGCCGCAGCGTGCCCGCCACCTTCTTCATGGCCTTGATCTGGGCGTTGCCCCCGACCCTGGAGACCGAGACACCGACGTTGATGGCCGGCCGCACGCCGGCGTTGAACAGGTCGGTCTCAAGGAAGATCTGACCGTCGGTGATCGAGATCACGTTGGTCGGGATGTAGGCGGAGATGTCGTTGCCCTTGGTCTCGATGATCGGAAGGCCGGTCATCGAGCCGCCGCCGAGCTCATCGGACAGCTTGGCGCACCGCTCAAGCAACCGCGAGTGCAGGTAGAAAACGTCACCGGGATAGGCCTCGCGGCCCGGCGGGCGCCGCAGCAGCAGCGAGATCGCCCGGTACGCTTCCGCCTGCTTGGTGAGGTCATCGAAGATGATCAGGACGTGCTTGCCCTGGTACATCCAGTGCTGGCCGATCGCTGAGCCGGTGTAGGGGGCGATGTACTTGTACCCGGCCGGGTCCGAGGCCGGCGCTGCCACGATCGTGGTGTACTGCATCGCGCCGGCTTCTTCCAGAGACTGCCGGACCTGGGCGATCGTCGAGCCCTTCTGGCCGATCGCGACGTAGATGCAGCGGAGCTGGCGGGTCGGATCGCCGGATTCCCAGTTGTCCTTCTGGTTGAGGATCGTGTCGATCGCGATCGCGGTCTTGCCGGTCTGCCGGTCGCCGATGATCAGCTGCCGCTGCCCGCGGCCGATCGCGGTCATCGCGTCGATCGCCTTGATGCCGGTCTGCATGGGCTCGGTCACCGGCTGACGCTGGACGACCGTGGGCGCCTGCAGTTCGAGCGCGCGCAACTCGGTGCCCTCGATCGGGCCCTGGCCGTCGAGCGGCTCGCCGAGCGGTCCGACGACGCGGCCGAGGAATCCGTCCCCGACCGGCACGGACAGCACCTCGCCGGTCCGCTTGACCCGCTGGCCTTCCTCGATCTTGCTGAAGTCACCGAGGACGACGGTGCCGATCTCGCGTACATCCAGGTTCAGCGCCAGGCCGCGGGTGCCGTCTTCGAACTCGAGCAGCTCGTTCGCCATCGCCGAAGGCAGTCCTTCGACCCGGGCGATGCCGTCGCCGCACTCGGTGACGATCCCGACCTCTTCCTTGGCGGCACCAGCCGGCTCATAACGCTCGACGAACCGCGTCAGAGCGTCCTTGATCTCTTCGGGCCGGATAGTTAGCTCCGTCATCTTCCTCGCGTCTTTCTCGTCTGGTTGCTCGTCATCCGGTCAGGCCGCCAGGTCTCGCCGCAGTTCGGCGAGCCGGCTCGCAACGCTGCCGTTGATCAGCTCGTCCCCGATCCTTACCGTCATGCCGCCGACTAGCTCGGAGTCGACCACCACGTTCAGGTGCACGTCCTGCCCGTAGGCGAATGCCAGCAAGGCGGCCAGCCTGGCCCGCTGCTCGCTGCTCAGCGGCAGGCAGACGTGCACTTCGGCGACCAGTCGCTCGCGCAGTGCGGCGGCGACGTGCGCGTAATACTCAAGGCTCGCGTCCATGCTGCGGCCTCGCGGGTGCGACGCCGCCTGGCTGATCAGCAGCAGTGCCGGCTCGCTGGACTTGCCCGTCAGCAGGTCTGTTACCAGGCTACGGCGAGCTTCCGCCGGAACGAACATGTTGGACAGCGCGTACCGCAGCCCTGGATTGCCTCCGACGATCCGGCCGAACCTGAACAGTTCGTCTTCGACCTCATCGAGCTGGCCTTCACGGTCAGCGGCCGTGCAGACCGCCAGCACGGCTAGTTCTTCGGCCGCGTCGGCCAGGTCGACCGGCTCGGACCACCGGTCCGCCACCAGCCCGCTGACCTGAGTCACGGCGGCGTCGGAGATCCGGCCGGACAGCAGTGATCCGGCCAGTCCGCTGCGAGCGGCCGCGTCGATCGACGGATCGGACAGGTTCCGGCGCAGCGCGGGCTCGCGATCGAGCAGCCCGGTGATGGCGAACAGCTCGCCGCCGAGCGACGCCGCCTGCGCGGAACTGGCACCAGCCAGCGCCGCTGCCAGCCGGTCCTTGGCGGCTGAGAGTGAGGCCCGGCTCGCTCCCCTCATCGGGCCGCTGCCCCGGTGCCCTCAAGGTCGGCGAGGAACCGGTCGACCATGCGGGATTGCCTGGCTTCGTCGGCCAGTGACTCGCCGACGATCTTGCTCGCCAGCTCGACGGCCAGGGTGCCGACCTCGGCGCGCAGCGCGTGCAGCGCCTGCTGGCGGTCGGCGTCGACCTGGGCGGCCGCGGTCGCGATGATCCGCTCGCGCTCGGCGGCACCTTCGGCCCGGCCCTCGGCGACCAGCTGCGCGGCCTCTTCCCTGGCCTGCTCGCGCAGCCGGGCGGCTTCGTGCCTGGCCTCCGCGAGCTGGCTCCGGTACTGATCGAGCACCCTGTTGGCTTCGGTCTGCGCCGTTTCGGCCCGCTTCAGCCCGCCTTCGATCGCATCTGAGCGCTCTTCGAGCGTCTTGCTGATCCTCGGCATCAGCACCCTGGCAAGCAGGATGAACACGATCAGGAACGCGATCGTGCCGATGATCAGTTCAGGCCAATGCGGAATCAGCGGGTTGGAAGAGCTTGCGGCTAGAAAGTGTGATGACATCTCTACTGCGCTCCTTGCCGCGACATAATCCCTGCTTCACTTCCCGTCGCGACTAGTACTTGAAGATGAAGGGGATCACGATTCCGATCAGCGCCAGCGCCTCGGTGAGCGCGAAGCCGATGTACATGTTGGACCGGATCATTCCGGCCGCTTCCGGCTGGCGCGCCATCGCCTCGACGCCGTGACCGAAGATCAGGCCGATGCCGATGCCAGGGCCGATCGCCGCGAGACCGTAGGCCACCGCACCGATGTTGATGCTGAGAACGGACTTCGGGGTCCCGGCGGCGAGTACGTGGTGAACGAGGTCAAGCATCTGTGCTTTCCTTTTCGGTATTGCCGGCGGACATTCCCCCGGCGGGTACGTAGAACATCAGTGACCCGAACATCAGTGCTCCGCTTCGAGGGAGCCACCGATGTACTGCGCGGTCAGGATCGTGAAAATGTAGGCCTGCAGCCCCTGGATCAGCAGTTCGAACGCCGTCAGCACGACCGTCAGGACGAACGACGTAGCGCTCCACAGCAGGCCGATGCCCGCGCTGATCAGGTACCACGTCGCGAGCGTGAAGACCAGCAGCAGGATGTGGCCGGCGAACATGTTCGCGAAGAGCCGGACGGCGAGCGTGAACGGCCGGACGATGATGTACTGCAGGATCTCGACCGGGGCCAGGATCACCAGGATCCCGACCGGCACCCCCGAGGGGATCATGTTCTTGAAGTAGCCGCCGAACCCTTGGTGCTTGATCCCCAGGTAGGTGTAGAGGCCATACACCATGAGCATCAGCGCGGCGGGGAACGCGATCTCCGACATCCCCGGGAACTGCGCCGCCGGGATGATCTCCATTATGTTCATGATCCAGATGAAGAAGAAGAGCGAGACCAGGAACGGCAGGAAGCCGTCGCCCTTCTTGCCGATCATCGGCCGGAGGATCTGATCGCGGACGAACAAGATCCCGAGTTCACCAAGATTTTGAGCGCCCTTCGGCACCAGTTTCGGCTGCGCGAACGCGCTCCAGAAGAACAAGCACACGATCGCGGCGCAGATGACCGCCAGCAGCATCGGCTTGTTGAACGTGAACGAACCAACATGGAACAGCGGGCCGTAGATGAAGCTTTCCGGATAACCAGGCGCCGGGAACCCGCAATGCGAAGCCTGATTCAGGTGCGCCGACGTCTCCGTGCATTTTTCGGCGAAGAGCGCCACTACATCAGCGGCCAACTCGGTCTCCTCCAGCCTGGCGCGAGCGCGCGGAGCGGGTCCGCGTGCGCGCGAGGTCGGTCAAAGCCACGTGAGATTCCTTCCAGCCGACCATCTCGGGCCGGCGACCGCGAGGGCCCGGCCACCCGGGGTCCTGGCGGTCAGGTGAGCGTAACGGTAGGTCGATGATGGGTTTGCGGCGGGGTTGGGTTGAGATGGGCCCGTCACTGCCGTCCGTACTTGTAGATGACCGCGAACACACCCACGCCCAGCCCGATCAGCATGCCCAGCGGGAACAGCAGCGACAGGTGCGTCCAGTGCCCGATCAGCCAGCCAAGTCCGCCGTAGAACGCCATCCCCGAGATCAGGTAGCCAAAGGCCGACCAGCCGGCGTTGTGCGAACTGTCCGCCATCAACACCCGCCCCGCTTCGGAGATCCGGCACGGTACATCACCGTCCGGACGGTTCGACGTAAGGCGTCTTGAGCCGCATCGACCACAAGACCTGAGAGGCTGACCAGGCCAGGATGCAGACCAGGGCGGTAAGTCCGAACAGCCGGGCATTAAAGGCCGTGGTACTCGAGAACCGCACCACGAAGAAGAGCAGAAGCAGTACCTTGACGATGTACGTCGTCATCGCGGTGATCATCATCGCCTGGGGGCTCTTGCGCGCCGCCCAGCCAACAGCCACAACGCTGAGGCCGAAGAAGACGGCGACCAGCGCAATCCCGAGCGCCGCGCCGATCAGGCCCTTCGAGCCGCCGACGGCGAGGCTGATGACGACCATGATCGCGCCGATCGCGGCCGTTGTGATGGTCGACCGGCGTACGATCTGGGCGTAGTTCGCCAGCATCGTTATCTGACTCCGGAGGAGCGGGCCGGCGGCCGGTTGGCCAGCCGGGAGGTGCGGAAAACAATCGGAACGGAACGACTTAGTTTCGGTGACACTACGATCACCTCCTCGCGCTGGCAAATCGTGCCGCGCTCAGGCGAGCGAAACGTATCACAGAGCCGTACAGCCGACGGTGCGCGGCTGCATGTGAAAGATATCACAAGCTCTCCGACCTTGGCCGCGGGAGATCACCGAACGTGACGAAACTAGGCGATGCGGAAGCCTAGCGAGGGACCGAATCGGCCTGCCCGTAGTCCGGCCGCTCGATCGGCAAGCCGGAGTTCGCCCCCGATAACGGCACGATCGTGCCGGAAGCTCTCGTTACCCGCTGCGTGGCGGTCGGGTCAGCCGAACTAGCTTCGGCGATTCCGCCCGGAGGCCGCGGCGGGGGCTGGATTCCGCTGTTAGCGATACTGCCGTCGGTAACGGAGAAATCATGCCTGGCCGGGACCGGAGTGGTCGGCACGGGCTTGCCGCGACGCTCCCACCAGCGCAGCCTGGGGATCGAGAACAGCACGAGCACGAGCACCGCGACCAGGGTCACGCCGGCCAGCACAACCAGGGGCGCGGTGGCGATCGACAGGCCGACGACCGCGCTGGTGAACAAGGCCGCCCAGGCGTACAAGATCAGAACCGTCGAGCGGTGCGAATGGCCGATGTCGAGCATGCGGTGGTGCAGATGCCCCTTGTCGGCCGCGAACGGTGAGAGCCCGGCTCTGGTCCGCCGGATCACGGCGCGCAGCATGTCGGTGTAGGGAATCACCAGGACCGCGGCCGGCAGCAATAGCGGCAGGAGTTCCGCGTACCGGTTAGCCCGGTGGGCCAGGCTGGTGAAGTCGAACTCGGAGATCGCCGAGATCGGGATATAGGCGAGCAGCAGACCGAGCAGCATCGAGCCCGTGTCGCCCATGAAGATCCGGGCCGGATAGAAGTTGTGCGGCAGGAATCCGATGCACGCGCCCGCCAGCAGCACCGAGGCCAGCGCGGGCACCGCTTCGGCCGGCAGGGCGTTGGGTCCGGCGGTGACGATGGTCAGCGAGTAGTAGTAGATGAAGAAGGAGATCGCCGAGATGCAGACGATGCCGGTCGCCAGGCCGTCGAGCCCGTCGATGAAGTTCACCGCGTTGATCGTGGCGACGACGATCAGGATCGTCAGCACGATGCCTTCGTTTTGGGTAAGGCTGAACACGCTGTCCTTAGGCAGCGGGAAACTGGTCAGCTGAACCCCGTTGGCAACCAGTACCCCGGCGGCAGCGACCTGGCCGGCCAGCTTGCCGATCGCGTTGACTCCCCACCGGTCATCGATCACGCCGATCACCACGATCAGCCCGCCGGCCAGAAGAAAGCCGTTCACCAGACCCGATCGGCCGGTGATGCCGGCGAACGGTACGAGTTCGGTGGCCGCGAGCAATCCGGCCGCGACGCCCACGTACATGGCCAGCCCGCCCATGCGCGGGATCGGCGACGCGTGCACATCGCGATCGCGGGCCATCGGGACGGCACCGATCCTGATCGCCAGCCGGCGCACCGGCGGCGTCATGAGATAGGTAACCGCTGCGGTTATCAGCAGCGTGAGGATGTACTCGTACGTGCGCACCGCAAGGTCACCGGGCCGGATTATCGTCAGGCATCGTGACAACTCTATGGCACGTCAGGGCGCGAGGCGGCTCAGACAGCGCTCACGGCCAGGTGGCGGTCACGAACCGGTCGAGGCCGGCCAGGTCGCTGTGATTGCGGGTCTGCTGCCAGCCGGTTTCCTCGGCGAACACCCAGTACACCTGGGCGCCCTGTGGCGATCCGTGCTCGACCGCGACCTTGCCGCCCGCCCGCAGCAGCCGCCGGGCTGCGCGTTCCACGACGCGGATCGCGCCCAGCCCGTCGCTGCCCGAGTACAGCGCGGCGCTCGGCTCGTACTCGCTTACCTCAGGCGGGAGCTGGGCGTCGACCGGGATGTAGGGCGGATTGCTGATCACCAGGTCGACGATTCCGTCGAGTTCGGCCAGCGCGACATCGAAGTCCGCGGAATGCAGCGCGACCCGGCCGGCGGTGTGCGGGGCGGCCGACGCGCACCTGGCGATGTTGCGCTCGGTCCAGGGCGTAGCGAGCGGGTCTCCCTCGACGGCGTGCACCCTGGCCCTTGGCACCTCCTGGGCGATGGCCAGCGCGATCGCGCCCGATCCGGTACCGAGGTCGACGACCACCGGCTCGGCGACATCCATCTCGTTGAGCTGGTCGATCGCCCAGCCGGTCATGACCTCGGTTTCCGGTCGCGGCACGAACACGCCCGGGCCGACCTCAAGGTCGAGGTACCTGAAATAGGCGACCCCGGTGATGTGCTGCAGCGGCTCCCTGGCCTCGCGGCGGGCCACGTCGTCCCAGAACTTCGGGTCGAAATCGGCATCGGGCACCAGGTGCAACTGGCTCCGCTGCACCCCGTGCCGGTGCGCGGCCAGCAGCTCAGCATCGGCTCGCGGTGATTCCACACCCGCCTCGGCGAGCCTGATCACGGCCACCGCGATCTCGGACAACAGCAGGCTCATCGACTCGTCACTGGGCGGCGGACATCTTGTCGGCACGGTCGGCGTCTACCAGGGCGGCGATGACCGCGTCCAGATCGCCGTCGAGCACCTGATCGAGGTTGTACGCCTTGTAGCCAACGCGGTGGTCGGAGATCCGGTTCTCCGGGTAGTTGTAGGTGCGCACGCGCTGCGAGCGGTCAACGGTCGCCACCTGGCTGCGCCGCTCCGCCGCCGCGGCCGCCTCGGCTTCTTCCTGGGCGGCGGCGAGCAATCTCGCGCGCAGGACGCGGAGTGCGGCTTCCTTGTTCTGCAGCTGGCTCTTCTCGTTCTGGCAGGACACCACGATGCCAGTCGGCAGGTGCGTGATCCGCACCGCCGAGTCGGTGGTGTTCACGCTCTGCCCGCCCGGGCCCGAGGATCGGAAGACATCGATCCGCAGCTCGTTCTGGTCGATGCTGACCTCGACCGGGTCGGCCTCGGGCATGACGAGCACGCCAGCGGCCGAGGTGTGAATCCGGCCCTGCGACTCGGTCACCGGCACCCGCTGGACGCGGTGCACGCCGCCCTCGTACTTCAGCTGCGACCACGCGCCGTCCGGGGTGCCGGCCAGGCTCCCCCGCCCGGCCGCCTTCACCGCGACCGTCACGTCCTTGTACCCGCCGAGACCGGTGACCGTAGAGTCGAGGATCTCGGTCTTCCAGCCCTGGCGCTCGGCGAACCTCAGGTACATGCGCAGCAGGTCAGAGGCGAACAGAGCGGACTCCTCGCCGCCTTCGCCCGCCTTGACCTCGAGGATGACGTCTTTCTCGTCTAGCGCGTCGCGCGGCACCAGCAAATGCTCGAGCCTCTGCTCAAGCTCGGCCTTGCGGCGGGCGAACTGCTCGGCCTCGGCCGCGAACGACGAGTCCTCGGCGGCCAGCTCAAGCGCGGTCTTCTCGTCATCTCCGACCGTGAGCCACTCGTTGTACGCGGTCACGATCGGAGTCAGCTCGCTGTACCGCTTGCCGAGCGCGCGCGCCTTGTCCTGATCGGCGTGCACGGTGGGATCGGCGAGGTCACGCTCGAGTTGCGCGTGCTCGGACGCGAGGTCGGCAAGCCTCTCAAGCATCGCTTACCTCCTCAAATTTGTTGACGTTCCGACTCAGGGCAGCAAAAGACCCGCCCCCGCCACGGGCGGCTGGGTAGGAGTGCCGCGGGTGGGGAGGCGGGGCTGGTTAGCTACTTGGCCTGGTTACCCTGCTTGCCGAAGCGGCGCTCGAACCTGGCGACCCGGCCACCGGTGTCCAGGATCTTCTGCTTGCCGGTGTAGAACGGGTGGCAGTTCGAGCAGACATCGGCGTGAATCTCGCCGGTCCGCGACGTGCTGCGGGTAGTAAAGGTATTGCCGCAGGTGCAGGTGACATTGGTCACCACATACTGCGGGTGAACGTTCGGCTTCATCGTTTCTCCTGGTTCCGTCGGCCGCCGGGTCGCCTGCTGTGTTTCACACATCAAACGTGAACCGGAGCCGCTCTGTCGGCACACCAGTGTGCCACATCGTCAACCGCCAGACCGCCCTGACGATTCCCGGCCGGGCGGTCTGGCGGGCAAGCTAAGACGCGACCGTCGTCTTCTGCACGTGCAGCAAGAACTCGGCGTTGCTCTTGGTCTCCTTCATCCGCTCCATCAGGACCTCAAGCGCCTGCTGCGGCTCGAGCGCGTGCAGCACCCGGCGCAGCTGCCAGACGATCTTGAGCTCCTCCGGCGTCATCAGCAGCTCTTCCTTCCTCGTGCCCGACGCGTCCACGTCGATGGCGGGGAAGATCCGCTTGTCGGCCAGCTCGCGGCGCAGCCGGAGCTCCATGTTGCCCGTGCCCTTGAACTCTTCGAAGATGACCTCGTCGGCGCGGGAACCGGTCTCGATCAGCGCGGTGGCCAGGATCGTCAGCGAGCCGCCGTGCTCGATGTTCCGCGCCGCGCCGAAGAACCGCTTCGGCGGGTACAGCGCGGTCGAATCGACACCACCGGACATGATCCGGCCGCTGGCCGGGGCGGCCAGGTTGTAGGCCCGGCCGAGCCTGGTGATCGAGTCAAGCAGCACGACCACGTCGTGGCCCATCTCGACCAGCCGCTTGGCCCGCTCGATGGCCAGTTCGGCGACCATCGTGTGGTCCTCGGCCGGGCGGTCGAAGGTCGAGTGGATGACCTCGCCCTTGACCGAGCGCTGCATGTCGGTGACTTCCTCAGGCCGCTCGTCGACCAGGACGACCATGAGGTGGCACTCAGGATTGTTCTTCGTGATCGCGTTGGCGATGGCCTGCAGGATCATCGTCTTGCCGGCCTTAGGCGGCGAGACGATCAAGCCACGCTGACCCTTGCCGATCGGGCAGATCAGGTCGACGATCCTGGTGGTCATGATCGTCGGGTCAGACTCGAGGCGCAGCCGCTGCTGCGGGTAGAGCGGCACGAGCTTGGAGAAGTCCGGCCTGGCCTTGGAGTCCTCAGGGTCAAGGCCATTGACCTTGTCGAGGCGAACCAGGGCGTTGAACTTCTCGCGGCGCTCGCCTTCGCGAGGCTGCCGGATCGCGCCTTCGATCACGTCACCCTTGCGCAGGCCGTAGCGGCGCACCTGCGACAGCGAGACGTACACATCGTTGGAGCCGGGCAGGTACCCGGTGGTACGGACGAAGCCGTAGTTGTCGAGCACGTCGAGAATGCCGGCGATCGGGATCAGCACGTCGTCTTCGGTGATGACCGGCTCGGAGTCGCCTGAGCCGCGCTCCCGGCGCCGGTTGGTGCCGCCCTGCTGGTTCCGGTTGCGGTCGCGGTCACGGTCACGGAACCGGTCACGGTCGCGACTGCGCCGGCTCTGGCCATCGCGGTCGTCGTCGCGGCCGGGCTGGTCCCGGTGGCTCTGGTCACGGCCCTGCTGGCTGGAGCCGTCGCGCTGCTGATCGCGGCCTTGCTGGTCGCCACGGCCCTGCTGGTCGCCACGGCCCGCGCCGCCGGACTGGTCGCCGCCGTCGGACGAGCGGTTCTGGTCATCGCGGCGGCCGTTGCTGGTCCGGCTGCGGCGGTCGTTGCGCTGGCCGTCGCGCCGCTGGCCGCCGTCACCGTTGGTCCGCCGGGGCGCGGTCTGCTCGCCATCGGCAGCGGCGTCGCCCGTGGTGGCCTGCTCAGTCTGGCTGGCCTCGGCGCCCTGGCTCGCTGTCGTGCCACCGTCGGCGACGACCTCGCTGGCGCTGGTCTGCTCGGTCTTGCTGGCAGCGGCCGGCTCGACGGCTTTTTCTGCCGCCGGAGGCTGCGTGACCGCGTTCGCGGCCGCGGCCTGAACGTCGGCCGCTCCCCCGTTGCTGGCAGCGCTAGCTGCGCGCGCCGGGCTGGTCACCTCAGTGCTCGTCACCACGGGGGTACCGGTGGCGGCAGCCTGCGCCGCGCTCACCACCTGGCTACGAACATCGGCCGCAGCCGGCCGGTCCGACACCGCAACTGGGGCAGCAGAGCCCGCGCGGTCGCTGACATCGGGCTCGGAAAGCCCGGAGGTGAACTCACTGACCATGCTGAGCTGCCCTGATCCTTCTGATTCCATGGCGTCCTGCTCAAAGGGGCGGGTCGGGCCGGCTCCCGCAGGCGCATCCCGCTTGACTGAATTTCCGTTTATTTCGCTTTGGTTTTGTTCAGCTGGCTTCTGCTCGCTCGGCCGCTCCACCGGGCCGGAAACCACTGGCCGGGAGCCCGCATCATCGCGTCCCGCACCGGCAGAATGCGAACTCTGCTGACGCTCTTGGATCGCAGCGATGATTTGACCCTTGCGCATTCGGCCAGTACCGGTGATGCCGAGCGACTGCGCCATCCGCTGCAACTCGGGAAGCAGCATCGTA
>DATNFM010000313.1:0-38076 GCA_035606435.1 Streptosporangiaceae bacterium
CCTGGTGGTCGTGCCGATCGGCACGACCACCAGGGACGCCCGGTCTTGTGGGCGACCCGGCAGTTTGCCGAGTTCCAGCAGCGTCCCGATCTTCGAGTAGGTCGCGTGCACCCGGGAGAACATCAGCACGAGCAGCGGCACCACGATGACAACGATCCAGGCGCCTTCGGTGAATTTGCTGATCAACTCGACCGCGAGCGCAGCCAGCGTGAGCACCGCGCCGAGCCCGTTAATGGTGGCCCGCCAGGCCCAGCCCGAGCCGCGTTGTTCGTGCCAGTGCCTGACCATGCCGGCCTGGGACAACGTGAACCCCACGAACACGCCGATCGCGAACAGCGGCACCAGTCGCTGCGTATTGCCTCTCGACAGCACCAGCAAGATCGCGGCGAAGACCGCGAGAACGGTGACGCCGTAGCGGTGCACCTGCCGGTCGGCTCGCAGGAAGAACAGATGCGGCAGGTAGTTGTCCCTAGCCAGAAGTGAGGCGAGCACCGGCAGCCCGCCGAAGGAAGTGTTGGCGGCCAGGCCAAGCAGCACGGTGGTGATCAGCTGGATGAAGTAGAACAAGAAGCCTTTACCGACGCCGGCGGCGGCCAGCTGGGCCAGCACGGTTTCCCGCGGATCGGGCGTGACGTGGTACTTCTTGATCAAGATGGCGAGGCCGATGAGCATCACGCCGAGCAGGGTGCCCAGCCAGGCCTCGGTGTGCTGGGCGTGCCTGACGCGGGGCTTGCGAAATGACGGCACCGCGTTGGCGATCGCCTCGACGCCGGTCAGCGCCGAGCAGCCGGATGCGAACGCCCGGAGCAGCAGCAGCACGCCAACCGCCTCGGCCGCGTTCGGCAGATGCGATGGCGGGACCACCACGGGATGACTGCGGAATAGCCCAGAGAAAATGACCAGCGCGATCGCGGCGATGAAAATCAGCGTCGGGCCTATAAACAGGCGCGCGGACTCGGCGACTCCCCACAGATTGACCGCAGTGATCAGCGCGAGCACGAGCAGGCACAGCGGCACCGTGGCACCGAACAGGCCAGGGAACGCCGAGGTCAGCGCCGCGACGCCGGCTGAGACGCCGACGGCCGCGTTCAGCACGTAGTCAACGATCAATGATCCTGCGGCGATCAGGCTCGGCATTTTGCCCAGATGCCGCCTCGCGACCGCGTAGGCGCCGCCGCCGTTCGGGAACGCCTCGATGACCTGGCGGTAGGAGATCACAAGCACGGCGAGCAGGATCACGATCGCATAGGTGACCGGCAGGGTGTAAGCGAGGCCAGCCGTCCCGGCCGCGACCAGGACGACGACGATCGCCTCTGGCCCGTAGGCCACCGACGAGAGCGCGTCCAGCGACAGGGCCGCGAGGCCGGACAGCGTAGTGAGCCGGTGCCGTTCTTCCTCGTCGGGCTCGCCAGTGCTCGGGGCCTGTGCGGTGTCGCTAGAGGTCACGGGACTACATACAAGCACGACGGGCCACGGCGGCCTCGGCCCGCATGCGACACGCCGGAGATCGCCAATAGCGGGGAAAGGCTCGCAGCGCCCGGCATGATGAATTCGCAAGGCGACCCAGAGCACGTCTTCCCCACCCGCAACAAGCGAGTAATGCGACAGCGCCGATGAGATTGATCCATACCTCGGACTGGCATCTGGGCCGGACGCTGCACGGTGCGGACCTGCTTGAGGCTCAGGCGAGGTTTCTCGACTGGCTGCTGGCCGCCTCGATCGAGCATCAGGTGCACGCCGTGGTGGTCGCCGGTGATATTTACGACCGCGCGGTGCCGCCGGTCGATGCCGTAGCCGTCCTGGATCACGCGCTGCGCGGGTTCGCGCAAGCGCGCATCCCCGTGCTCTTGACCAGCGGCAACCATGATTCGGCCGTGCGGCTCGGCTTCGGCTCGCGGCTCAGCGAACTGGCCGGCGTGCATTTGCGGACCGATATCGCCGACCTCGCCCGCCCGGTAGTGATCGCCGACGAGCACGGCCAGGTCGCCATCTACGGCATTCCTTACCTGCTGCCGGATGCCGTGATGACCGAACTGAACGCCGAGCGCTCGCACGCTTCGGTGCTCGCCGCCGCGTCCGCGCGCGTCCGCGCGGACGCCGCCGAACGCAGGATTGGCCGTACCGTGGTCGCGGCACATGCCCTGGTCACTGGGGGAGAGATTTGCGATTCAGAAAGGGACCTCAGGGTTGGGGGCGTAGCTGACTCACCAGCGTCGGTATTCGCCGGTCTGAGCTATGTGGCCCTCGGTCACCTGCACGGCCAGCAGAATGTGCAGCCGCCGGACGGCACCAGTTGCGTCCGGTACAGCGGCTCGCCGCTGGCCTTCTCGTTCTCCGAACGCCACCACAACAAGTCGGTGACGCTGGCCGAGATCGATGCGGCCGGTGCGGTCACCACCACCCTGCTGGCCGCGCCGGTACCCAGGCCGCTCAGGCAGGTTCAGGGGCTGCTTGAAGAGTTGCTCGCGCGGCCCGATGAGGGCCCCGCCGATGCCTGGGTTAAGGCGGTGCTCACCGACACCGTCCGCCCGGCCGCTCCGATGGAGCGGCTCCGCGAGAAATGGCCGAACACTCTCGTCCTCGAATTCGCCCCCCAATGCGAACTGCCGACCACGGCCAACGACCTGCGAAAGCTCGCGCATACGGCTGACCCGGTCGAGATCTGCGAAATGTTCGTCGAGTTCACCAGCGGCGGCCGGCCGGACAGCGAGCAGCGAGCCGTGCTGGCCGATGTGGTCGAGACCGTGCAGCACGCCGACGTCCCCGACACCGGCTCGCTGCTGACCCCGGCAGCCCTGAATGCGGCTGCATAATCTCGAACTTCAGGCCTTCGGCCCGTATGCGACGCTGCAGCGAATCGATTTCGACCGGCTGGCCGGAGGCGGGCTGTTCCTGCTGGAGGGGCCGACCGGCGCCGGGAAGACGACGATCCTCGATGCCATTACGTTCGCGCTCTACGGCGGCCTGGCCGGCCAGGATTCGGCCGCCGACCGGCTCCATTCCGATTTCGCCGATCCCGAGACCGAGCCGATGGTCAAGCTGGAGTTCTCGGTCGCCGGGGCGCGTTATCTGATCACCCGGGTGCCCGAGCACCAGCGGCTCAAGCGGCGCGGACAGGGCTACACGACCGCGCCGATGCAGGTCCATCTTCAGCGCCGCCAGGACTGTCGGTGGGTCAGCGTATCGTCGAACAAGGCTGAGGTCGGCGATCTGGTCACCACGGCCGTCGGGCTCAACCTGGCGCAGTTCACGCAGGTGATGTTGCTACCGCAGGGCGAGTTCGCGCGGTTCCTGCGGTCCGATGACGACACCAGGCGCGCGCTGCTGACCAAACTGTTCGGCACCCAGCTGTACGACAAGATCACCGGCGAGCTTGATCAGCGGCGGGCCGAGGCGCTGCGGGCTCGGCAGCAGGCCGATGCGGAGGTGGCGACGGCCGTTTCGGCGGCGGCAGAGGCGGCCGGGCTCGACTCCGATTCGCGGGCCGAGTTGATCGTGATGGCGGCGGCGGACCGGGCGGTGCGGTTCAAGCAGGTCAGCGACGAGTTGGCCGCGCGGATCGCGGTCACCGGGAGCGCGCTTGAGCTGGCGGTGGAGGAGGTGGAACGAGCGCAGGCCGCCGAGGAGGAGGCAACCGATCGCGCCGCGCGGACGGCTCGCCTGCGGACGGCGCTGCTGCGGCTAGCCGAGCACGAAGCGAACCGCGGTGAGTACGAGTCAAGTGTGGCCACCCTCGACGCGGCCCGTCGAGCCGAACCAGTCCGCCCCCTGCTAGCCGCCCTAGCCGACACCGAAAAGGAGGTCGAAAGGGCCCGCCGCGACCTGCGCGCCGGCCTAGCCACCGCCGAACAGGCCGCCACGGAGGCACCAGGACCAGCCGCCGAGCGCACTGCTCATGAGGTGGCAGATCCGGGTGGGCGGTATCGGGGGTTGAGGTCGCTGGCCGAGGTTGGCGTTGATAGCGGGCGGGTTAGGAAGGCTGGGAAGAAGGCGGCTGGGTGGGCTGAGGTTGGGCAGCGGGAGGCTGCGAGCCTGGAGCAATTCTTTCTCGCTGAATCTAGGCTTTTTGACCTTGAAGGTGAGGTGGCCGAGCTCGGGCTAGCCGCTGGGGCGGCGGCACGCGAGGTTGAGGGGCTCGAGTCGGGGCGGCGGGAGTTGCCTGGCCGGATTGAGGCGCTGCAGGCGGATCTGGGCCGGGCGCAGAACGTGGCCGCCGGGGTGCAGGCGGCTCGGCGGGAGCTGGTGGACCTGGCGCGGGTTGGGACGGCCGCGCGCGAGCTGGCCGAGCTGGAGCCGAGGCTGGTGAAGCTGGCGGCAGCGGTGCGGGACGCGGTCGAGGTACATCAGCGGGCCGTGGACGAGCATCAGGCGGCGATGGATGCCCGGCTGGCCGGGATCGCGGCTGAACTGGCGGCCGAGTTGGCTGACGGCGTGAGTTGTCCGGTCTGCGGGTCGGGCGCCCATCCTGAGCCGGCGATGCCGGGGGCCGAGTCGGTGACGGTCGAGACGGTGGCGAAGGCCCGGCGCCGGCGGGATTCGGCCGCCCTCGCCCGGGAGCGGGTCGAGCGTGAGCATGCCGAGCTGGATCACGAACTGGCCGGGCTCGCCGCCTTGGCGGGTGGGCGTGGGCCAGAAGAACTCGCTGCCGAGGTGGCGGCGCTCGGAGAACGGGTCCTTGCGGCGGAGTCGGCTCTGACCGAGGTGGGCGGCCTGGAGGAAGACCTGGCCGGGTTGCGGGGCCAGCTGGAGTCGCTTGGCCAGCAGCTGGTCGACGCTGCTGGTCGACAGGCCAGGGCGCAGGAGGCGCGGCGGCGGGGTGAATCGGAGCTGGCTGAGTTGCGCGGGAAGCTGGAGTTGGCGGCCGGGCCGTTTGCCTGCGTGGCCGATCGGCATGCGGCGGTGGAGCGGGCCGTCCAGGCCGACCTGGGGCTGGCGGCTGCGTTCGACGTGCTGGCGGGCGCGCTGGACGCGGAGGATCGAGCGCGGCGGCGGGCGCAGGTCGAGGCGCTGGCGAGCGGGTTCGGCCGCACCGGGTTGATCGATCCTGGACTGGGCGGCGGCGACGCGGGGATGCTGCCGTTCGATTTGGGGGAGGGCGTTTCGGCACTGGAGGACGCGAGAGCGGCGGTGCGGGCTCCTGGTGAGCAGGGGCGGCTGGACCGGCTGGTGACGGCCTGGGCGACCGTGCTGGCCGAGTTGCGGTCGGCGGCGCAGGCGCCGGAGTTGGCTGGGCTTGATCCCGAACTGGCGGACGCGGCGCAGGTGGCAGCCAGGCAGGCCGTCGCGGAACTCGATCGGGCGCGTCAGGCCGAGCAGGGGGCAAGGTCGGCTCTGGACGCTCAGCGGGCGAGCGCCGACCGGTTGCGGGAGAGGCTGGCGGAGATCAGCGATTCCGAGGCTGAGCTGGACAGGCTCACTACTTCGACCGATCCGGTGATCTACCTGGCGGGCCTGGCCAAGGGGGTGGACGGGCACCGTCGAGTGGCGCTTACCACCTATGTGCTGCGGCACTGGTTTGAGCAGGTCGTCGCGGCCGCGAACATCAGGCTGGCGGTCATGTCGTCGGGGCGGTACGAGCTGCGCCGGGTGGATGAGGGCGAGTCGCGGCGGCAGCGAGTCGGGCTCACGCTTTCGGTTATAGACCGGTACACGGGGGAAGAGCGGAGCCCGAGGTCGCTGTCGGGCGGCGAGGCGTTCTACACCTCGCTTGCGCTGGCGCTCGGCCTGGCCGACGTAGTGCGGGCGGAGGCCGGGGGAGTAGATCTGGAGACGCTGTTTATCGATGAGGGATTCGGGTCGCTGGATGAGCAGACTCTTGACCAGGTTCTCGGTGTCATCGACGAACTGCGTGACCGGGGCCGGGCGGTCGGCATCGTGAGTCACGTGGCGGATCTGAAGGAACGCGTCACCGAACGCCTTGAAGTCCGTCGACTTCCTGACGGCTCTTCGACAGCGAGGGTGGTGGCGTGAGCGAGCAATTCGAGACCGAGCATTTTGAGACCGAGCAGATCCTGGCCGAAGTCACGACCGATCTGCTGGCGATCGCCGAGCCGGCGGAGCACCACACGGCGATCGTGACCGGCGCCAATCACGGGATCGGGGCGGCCACGGCGCTCGCGCTGGCGAAGGCCGGCTGCTCGGTGCTGTGCACCTTCTTGCGGGTGGTGGACGAAGCCGATCCAGGGGTGCCGCCCAGCTACCGGGCCAACCGGGTCGCTAATTGCGACCATGTGCTGGCCGAGATCGTGGGCACGGGCGGGATCGCGGTGGCGGCCGAGGCCGACCTGACCGATCCGACCGCCCCGGCGATGCTCTTCGATCTGGCCACCGAACGGCTCGGGCCGGTCGACATCCTGATCAACAACGCGACCGGCTGGGTTCAGGACACCTTCGTGCCGGCCGAGGCCGACCGGTTGGGCCGGAGGCTGCAGCCGGTCACCGAGGCGACCTGGCGGCAGCAGTTCGGCGTCGACGCCATGGCCGCTGCGCTGATGATCGGCGAGTTCGCGCGGCGGCACATCGCGCGCGGCGGTTCCTGGGGCCGGATCGTCGGACTGACCTCAGGCGGGGACCTCGGGTTCCCGCAGGAGGCGTCGTACGGGGCGGCCAAGGCGGCGCAGGCCAACTACACGATGACGGCGGCGATCGAGCTGGCCGACTTCGGTGTCACCGCGAACATGGTGCATCCGCCGGTCACCGACACCGGCTGGGTCACCGAGCCGGTGCGCGAGCTGGTCGCGCGCAGCCAGACGCTGTTCCATGTCGCGAGTCCTGACCAGGTAGCCGAGGTCATCGCGTACCTGTGTTCCGACGCTGCGACCCTGATTTCTGGCAACGTGATCACGCTGCGGTAATGCACTCGCGCGGCGATGGCCGGCCGGCGGGGCCGGTAAGGTGCTTGGCGTGCTGTCACTCGTGCTGCCCAAGGGATCCCTCGAACGAGCCACCCTCGACCTATTCGATGCCGCCGACCTGACCGTCCGGCGCGCATCTGACCGGGACTACCATGCCTCGATCGCCGATCCGAGGATCGACAAGGTGCGGTTCCTGAGGCCGCAGGAGATCCCTTCCTACGTGGCCGGGGGGCTGTTCGACTTCGGCATTACTGGACGCGACTGGATCACGGAAACCGGCTCCGATGTCGCCTCGCTCGGGGAACTGGCGTACTCCAAGGCGACCTCCGATCCGGTGCGGGTGGTGCTGGCCGTGCCGATCAGCTCAGGGTGGGACTCGGTCGCCGACCTGCCGTCCGGGATCCGGATCTCGACCGAGTTCCCGGCGCTGACCAGGCGGTTCCTGGCTGAGCACGGGATTTCGGCTTCGGTCACGCCGTCGTACGGCGCGACCGAGGCTAAGGTGCCCGACATCGTGGACGCCATCGTCGACCTGACCGAGACCGGGTCGTCGCTGCGCCGGAACGGCCTGAAGATCCTGCACACGCTGCTGACCAGCTATACCGAGCTGATCGCGAACAACGACGCCTACGGCGACCCGGAGAAGAAGGCCGCGATGGAGGATGTGGCGCTGCTGCTGCGCGGGGCGATCAAGGCCAGGGGCAACGTGCTGGTGAAGCTGAACGTCTCGGCCGCTGAGCTGGACGCCGTGGCCAGGATGCTGCCCGCCATGTCGTCGCCCACGATCACATCGCTGGCGCGCGGCGAGATGCACGCCGTCGAGGCCGTGGTGCCCAAGCGCGGCGTCAACACCCTGATCCCGGCCCTGCGCGCGGCCGGCGCCCGCGACATCCTGGAAATCCCCATCTCCAAGATCATCGAGTAGCCAGCCGCCGGGCCGATCCGCCCGCCGCCGCCCGCCGCCCGCCGCCCCGACGCCCCGCCGCCGCTACCCGCGTAGTTCGGGGCGATCTTCCCGCATCTAGATGAGCGGCAGCGGCGGCTGCTGATGGATCGGCCCGGCGGCAAGTCTTCGTGATAACGCTCAGCTGACTTAAATGCCCGAATTTAGAGGAAGACTTTCCGTTCCAGGAAGAGTTAGCCGCGGAATCCGGCGGCAAAGTCTTCGCGCAACGACGTCGCGGGGAGCTGCGGAGCGACCCGGTTAGGGCTTGGTGATTGAACCTGGGGGCGGGATCTGGCCCGGGCCGTCCTTGTCGCACTTGGCGGCCTTGAACGGGTGAGTGGTCAGCAGGGGCTTGGCCAGGACCGGGGGCTTCTCGAACGACGGCTGCTTCAGGTCGAGCATGTCCAGCATCGCGTTGGCGTTGGCGTCCCTGAAGGTCATCGCCGGCAGGTTCCACTTGGCCTCGACCAGAGCGCAGATGCTGGCGTGGTCGAACACCTGGTGCGAGACGTAGTTCGCCCGCGCCCACGGGGAGACGACCGCGGT
The DNA here is from genome assembly GCA_035606435.1 of Streptosporangiaceae bacterium. Lineage (GTDB taxonomy): Bacteria > Actinomycetota > Actinomycetes > Streptosporangiales > Streptosporangiaceae > Chersky-822. The sequence goes on from DATNFM010000313.1 coordinate 8,347, forward strand.
CGGGACGCGGAAACCGTACCGGGTGAATCCCTCGTACTTGGACTGGCCCCTTGGCACCCTCGGAGCGATGTCGTCCGGCGCGATCGCCTTGGGCGGCTTGACGTGGTCGTAGTAACCGCCGTGCTCGTCGTAGGTCCAGATCAGCAGCGTCTTGTTCCACCCCGGGCCGGACATGACCGCGTTGATCACCTGGGCCGCGAACTGCTCGCCGTCCGCGATGTTCTGCGGGTTTTCCTCGGACTGCTTGTTGTAGTTCGGCTCGACCAGGCTGAAGTTCGGCAGCTTGCCGGCCGCGCAGTCGGTGAAGAAGTTCTTGATCTTGACGATCTTCTTGCCCACGTTCTTCTCGAAGAGCGGGAGGTACAACGCCGTGCTCGACAGCGTGGTGTAGTAGGTCTTCCAGGTCCGCCCGTGCTGGTCGAGGCGGTCGAAGATCGTGCCGTTCTTCGGGTACTCGTTGATCATTTCGAGGTCGTCGTTGACCATGCCCATCGAGGTCGCCGACATGAGGAACCGGCGGTTGGGGTCGGTCTGGCCGAGCAGCGAGCAGAAGTACCGGTCCGCGATCGGGAACTGCTTGGCCAGCGAGTAGTAGAACGGCTGGTCGGCCCACTGCCAGTAGCCCATCGAGGTCGCGCCGCTGCCCGATTTCACGAAGCCGTCGAGCCGGCCGGACGCGAACTGGACATGGCTGTTCTTCCAGTCCTGGGAGGGCGAGTGGTTCTGGCACGTGGTCGGCATCCGGAACGCGTGCTGGATGTCGCCGTTGGCGTACGGGTTGGTCGCCGTGGGCTTGCCGTTCTTGCCGATCCTGAATCCGTCGGCGCCGGGCCGGTTGAGCATGCCGAGCCTGTTGTCGTAGGAGTGGTTCTCCATCATCAGCACGACGATGTGCTCGATCTTCGGGATCGTGTTGGTGCCGGCCTTGAGGTCCGGGTAGGGCAGTGATCCCGGCTTGCGCAGGCTGCTCCGGTTCGGTGCGGGAAGAGGCCCGGCCGTCGAACTCGACCGCCAGCCGCCGACCCCAACGGCAGCGCCGGCGATGAGGCCGACTTTCAACAGCCCCCGCCTGCTGGTCTGAGCGTCAGTTTCGGAATCGATGCCGGAACTGTCGCTGACGGGAACGTCGGGCTGATCGGCCACGGGTGCCTCCAAGGGGAGCGAACCTTGCCTTCTCGTTAGAGCATGACGATCGCGATCGGCAATGTATAGGACATAAATATGAAACCTTTGCGCCATCCGGGTGACTCGTGAGGTCTGGCAGCGACACCCGCAGCGACACCGCCAGGGGTCGTGCGATCGGCGCGGCCGGTGCCCTTACGGCTAGGCTTGCGTGGTGCTTAACAGGGTTGATCTGCGAGGCCGGCCTGTCGTTGAGCTTGACAGCCGGCGGCTGTCGGGAGTTCTTCCGCGCGCCGAACTCGATGTGGCGGCGGCAGTCGAGCTGGTCCGGCCGATGTGTGAGGACGTTCGCGAGCGCGGCGCCGAGGCGGTGCGCGAGTACACGGTGAGGTTCGACGGCGTCGACCGGCCAGGCACGCTCGTGCCGCCCGGGATGCTGTCGGCCGCGCTGGCCGGGCTCGATCCGGCGGTGGCGGCGGCGCTGCGTACGGCCGCGGACCGGGCCAGGCGGGTGCATGAGGCCCAGCTCCCGGCCGAGAGCGTGACTCAGGTCGCCGACGGCAGCTCGGTCACCGAGCGCTACGTGCCGGTACGGCGGGCGGGCGTGTACGTGCCGGGCGGGCTGGTCGTGTATCCGTCGTCGGTGGTGATGAACGTGATCCCGGCCCAAGTCGCCGGGGTCAGCCAGATCGCGGTGGCCTCGCCGCCGCAGGCCGAGTTCGGCGGGCAGCCGCATCCGGCCGTGCTGGCGGCCTGCGAACTGCTCGGGATTACCGAGGTGCACGCGGTCGGCGGCGCGCAGGCGATCGCGATGCTCGGCTACGGCACGGCCGACTGCGCCGCCGTGGACACCATCACCGGTCCCGGCAACATCTACGTAGCGGCGGCCAAGCGCTTGCTGCGCGGGGTGGTCAGTATTGAAGCCGAGGCCGGACCGACCGAGATCGCCATCGTGGCCGATGCCAGCGCCGATGCCAGGTTCGTCGCCGCCGACCTGATCGCCCAGGCGGAGCACGACTCGCTGGCCGCCTGCCTATTCATTAGCACCGACGCGGCCCTGGCCGACCAGGTCGACATCGAACTGGATCTTCAGATCGCGACCGCCCGCCATGCCGCGCGGATCAAGGAGGCGCTGGCAGGCCAGTCGAGCTGCGTGCTCGTGGACGATCTGGACGCCGCGCTGGCGGTCGCCGACGCCTGGGCCCCCGAGCACCTGGAGATCCAGGCCGCCGACGCGGACGGGCTGGCCCGCCGGGTCCGCAATGCCGGCGCGATCTTCGTCGGCCCCTACGCGCCGGTCTCGCTCGGGGACTACCTGGCCGGCTCCAACCACGTGCTTCCGACCGGCGGTACGGCCAGGCATACCGCGGGCCTGTCCGTGCTCGCGTTCCTGCGCGGCATCCATGTCGTGAACTGCACCAAGGAGGCGCTGGCCGAGGTCGCCCCGCACATCGACGCGCTCGGTGGCGCCGAAGACCTCGCGGCGCACGTGAACGCGGTCAGGGTCAGGATCCCGGGCGGCGAAGCCGGGGAGACGAGCACAGAGGAGACGGCTGAGGTGGCAGAGGCGGTAGCGGCAAAAGAGGAGACGACCAAGCCCCGCGTGCCAAGCGACGACACCCCGCAGTGCCGACCCCAGGGGGACGACCCACTGGAACCCCCGCTAAGGGAAGACCTGCGCGGCCGCTCCCCGTACGGCGCCCCTCAGGTCGAAGCCCGAGCCAGGCTCAACACCAACGAGAACCCCTACCCGCCGTCCCCCGAACTGGTAGCGGCCATCGCCGCTGCGGTAGCCGCCGAGGCGGCCGGGCTCAACCGCTACCCGGACCGGGACGCGATCGCCCTGCGCGGCGACCTGGCCGCTTACCTCGGCCACGACCTGACCGTCAGCCAGGTGTGGGCCGCGAACGGGTCGAACGAGGTCATCCAGCAGATCTTCCAGGCCTACGGCGGCCCGGGCCGCAGCGCGCTCGGCTTCGAGCCGTCTTACTCGATGCACCCGATCATCGCCAAAACCTCCAGTACCGACTGGATAGGAACGCCCCGGGCCGATGACTTCAGCGTCGACGCCGACCGGGCGCTGGCGGCGATAGATCAGCACCGTCCCGATCTGGTGTTCCTGACCTCACCGAACAACCCGACCGGAACGGCCATGTCGCTGGACGTGATCGAAGCCGTGTGCCAGGTCGCCCCGGGCATCGTCGTGATCGATGAGGCTTACGCCGAATTCGCACGGGACACGCTTGGTACAGCCCTGAGCCTGCTTCCGAAGTACCCCAGGCTCATCGTGACCAGGACCATGTCCAAGGCGTTCGCGCTGGCTGGGGGCCGGATCGGCTATCTCGCGGCCGACCGCCGCGTCGTCGACGGCCTGCAGATCGTGCGGCTGCCCTACCACTTGTCCTCGCTGACCCAGGTCGTCGGCCGGGTCGCGCTCGCCCACTCCGCCGAGCTGCTCGCCAACGTCGCCTCGATCAGCGCCGACCGGGACGACCTGGTCGCGTGGTTCAAGGAGAACAGTTTCGCCGTCGCCGAATCCGACACCAACTTCGTGCTGTTCGGCACGTTCGAGCGCCGGCGCGCGATCTGGCAGGCGCTGCTTGACCGTGGCGTCCTGGTCAGGGAGGTCGGCCCGCCCGGCTGGCTGCGGGTCAGCATCGGTACGCCGGAAGAGAACGAGGCGTTCAAGCGGGCGCTGCTGGCGGTGCTGGCATGACCAGCGCGGGCGACCGGACGGCGCTGGTGCGGCGCGCGACCAAGGAATCCCGGGTGGAGATCGAGCTCAACCTGGACGGCACCGGTGCCAGCGATGTCGCGACCGGGGTGCCGTTCTTCGACCACATGCTGAGCCAACTCGGCAAGCACGGCTGCATTGACCTGCGGGTTCGCGCGGAGGGCGACATCGAGGTGGATGCGCATCACACCGTCGAGGACACCGCGATCACGCTCGGCGAGGCGCTGCGCCAGGCGCTCGGCAACAAGGCCGGCATCTACCGGTTCGGCGACGCGCTGATCCCGCTCGACGAGACCCTGGTCAGGGCCGTCGTCGACCTGGCTGGTCGCCCGTACGTCATGCACGACGAGCCGGATCGCATGCCGCCGATGATCGGCACTTACGACACGACGCTGACCAGGCATTTCTTCGAAACCCTGGGTGCGACCGCGGCCATGTGCATCCACCTGAGCGTGCTGGCCGGGCGCAACCCGCATCACATCGTCGAGGCCCAGTTCAAGGCGTTCGCCCGGGCCTTGCGTGCCGCTGCCACGCCCGACCCGCGCCGGCCTGACATCCCGAGCACCAAGGGCGTGCTGTGACCAGTCCACGCAAGGTCGTCGTGCTCGACTACGGCTCGGGCAACCTGCGCTCGGCCAGCCGGGCGCTGCAGCGGGTCGGTGCGGACACCGAGGTAACCGCCGACTCCGACGCGGCGCTGGCCGCCGACGGACTGGTCGTCCCTGGCGTGGGCGCTTTCGCCGCCTGCATGGCCGGGTTGCGCGAGGTCCGCGGTGAGGAGATCATCGCCAAGCGACTGGCCGGCGGCCGGCCGGTGCTGGGCATCTGCGTCGGCATGCAGATCTTGTTTGCCAGGGGGCTGGAGCACGGCACGGTGACCGCCGGCTGCGGTGCCTGGCCGGGCGATGTCGTCAGACTGGACGCGCCGATCGTGCCGCACATGGGCTGGAACACGGTCCAGGCCCCGGGCGACAGCCGGCTGTTCGCAGGGATCGACCCCGGCGAACGGTTCTACTTCGTCCACTCCTACGCGGCCACCACATGGGAGTCGGAGGGGCGCGGTGCCGCCTGGACTGACGAGCGGGGGAGCGAAGCGGAGGAGGGAGGAGGGAAGGCGGCGCCAAGTAGGGGGCAGGGGAGGTGGGCGGGGACCCTCCCTTCGGGGGGTTCCGGGGGGTCGTCCCCCCGGGCTAGCACCGTTACGTGGGCGACGCACGGTCAGCGGTTCGTCGCGGCGGTCGAGGACGGCCCGCTGTGCGCTACTCAGTTCCACCCCGAAAAGTCCGGCGACGCCGGCGCCGCGCTGCTATCGAACTGGCTGGAGGCCATCAGTTGAGCCCGCACCTGACCTTGCTGCCTGCCGTTGACGTAGCCGACGGGCAGGCCGTCCGGCTGGTCCAGGGCGCTGCGGGAACGGAGACTTCCTACGGCGACCCCCTTGACGCCGCGCTGGCGTGGCAGCGGGCGGGCGCGGAATGGGTTCACCTGGTCGACCTCGACGCGGCTTTCGGGCGGGGGAATAACGCAACCTTGCTCGCTGGTGTGATCGACAGACTGGATGTCGCGGTCGAACTGTCCGGCGGAATCCGCGACGACGAGACGTTGGAGCGGGCACTGGCGACCGGGTGCCAGCGAGTCATCATAGGAACCGCAGCGCTTGAGCAACCCGACTGGGTCAGCAAGATCATCGCCGAGCACGGCGACAAGATCGCGGTCGGCCTGGACGTGCGCGGCACGAAGCTGGCCGCCCGCGGCTGGACCAAGCTGGGCGGCGAACTGCTCGACGTGCTCGCCCGCCTGGAATCCGACGGCTGCCACGGGTACGTGGTCACCGACGTGACCAAGGACGGCATGCTTTCCGGGCCCAACCTGGACCTGCTCAAGTGCGTGTGCGCGCTGACCGAGCGGCCGGTAATCGCCAGCGGCGGCGTGTCGTCGCTCGATGACCTGCGAGCGATCGCGACGCTGGTGCCGCTCGGAGTGTCCGGCGCGATCGTCGGCAAGGCCCTGTACGCCCAGGTATTCACGCTCGAAGAAGCACTAAAGGCGGTGAGCGGGTGACGGAGCGGCGCGGCGCCGCCTGGACTGACGAGCGCTTTTTGCGAGGAGGGAAGGCGGCGCCTAAGGCGCCGCTCCCCTCGGGGGGGCCGGGGGGTCGTCCCCCCGGGCAGACACTGGCGGTCAGGGTTATCCCGTGCCTGGATGTCGATGCGGGACGGGTCGTCAAGGGCGTCAACTTCCGCGACCTGCGGGACGCGGGCGACCCGGTCGAATTGGCCGCCGCCTACGACGCCGACGGTGCCGACGAGCTGGTGTTCCTCGATATCACGGCCTCCAGCGATCAACGCGAGACCCTGTATGAGGTGCTCGAACGCACCGCCGACCAGGTCTTTATCCCGCTGACTGTCGGCGGCGGGGTGCGCTCGGTGAGCGATATCGACCGGCTGCTGCGGGCCGGAGCTGACAAGGTCGCGATCAACACCGCCGCGATCGCCAGGCCCGAGTTCATCAACGAGGCAAGCACCAGGTTCGGGTCGCAGTGCATCGTGGTGTCGGTCGATGCCCGGCGGACTCCGGATGGGGCACCCGAATTCGAGGTCACCACCCATGGCGGCCGTCGCGGCACCGGGATCGACGCGATCGGCTGGGCGGCCACCGCGGCCGGACTAGGCGCGGGCGAGATCCTGCTGAACTCGATGGACGCCGACGGTACGAAGGCCGGATTCGACCTGCCCATGATCAAGGCGGTGCGGGCAGCGGTCGACGTGCCGGTGGTTGCCAGCGGAGGGGCGGGCCAGCTCGCGGACTTCAGCCCGGCCGTGCGGGCGGGCGCGGATGCCGTGCTCGCGGCTAGCTTGTTCCATTTCGGCGATGTCCGGATCGCCGAGGTAAAAGAGACGCTGCGGTCCGACGGCTACGAGGTCCGCTTGACCGGCCAGGGAGAGAAATGACGAACCTCGACCAGCAGATCGCTGCTCGCCTTAAGCGGGACACGGCGGGGTTGTTCGCCGCGATCGCCCAGCAGTACGACACCGGCGAGGTGCTGATGCTCGGCTGGATGAATGACGAGGCGCTCCACCTGACGCTCACCACCGGGCGGTGCACCTACTGGTCGCGCAGCCGCAGCGAGTTCTGGGTCAAGGGCGAGACGTCTGGTCACGTTCAGGTCGTGAAGTCGGTGGCGCTCGACTGCGACGGTGACGCCGTGCTCGTCAAGGTCGATCAGACCGAAGGCGCGTGTCACACCGGCGATCGGACTTGTTTCGACGCCGATGTCCTGTTTGGGGAGCGCTAGCTACTTCACTGCACTTACACAGCTAGCTCATCGATTCTGCATGTGCGCGGGCACGGTGGGGACATGACGTTCCCCGCGCCGCTTGCATCAACTGTAATTCCTGTTGTCCCACTGAGGCTTCTGCGGTGCCGCAGGGCTGGTTAGGAGATGGTCAAGCCTGTAGTTTTCGGCATCGGCAAACTCGGGCTCCGGCTCGCTCTTGCCTTCCTCGGTGTCGCGCTGACCGCGATCATCGTGCTCTCGGCGCTGACCGAGATCGGCGTCGGGCACGACATCAATCACCTGGCTAACAAGCAGGAACGATCGCTCACCCGGTCGGTCGCGGTGGCTTCTGGCGCGTTGTACACCAAGACGGGCTGGAAGAACGCCGACCTCAAGCCGGTCTTCGATCTGGTCGACGATCAAGGTGCCGAAGCCCGGGTCACGGACATGCACGGGGTCACTATTCAGACCACGCCTGGCTACGGGTCCGTGCGTACCGACGATCAGTTCGCCACGCCAGTCAGGGTCCATGGTCACGTCGTCGGGGTCGTGACCGTCAAGTTCAATGATCGCGGCCTAGGCGCGGTGGTCAAGCAGTTCGAGCAGCAGCGGCTTAAGGCCAGCCTCGGAGCGGCCGGGATCGTCGCCCTGATCGCTGTGGCCGTGTCCCTGATCATCTCCCGGCAGATCACGCTGCCGCTGGAGCGGGTTCTGGCCGCGATCAGGGCCCGCGGCCAGGGCAACCGCTCGATGCGGATCTCCCACGCCAAGGGCGCGGGCGTGATCCAGGAGCTGTCCCTGGCGATCAACGAATCCAGCGATGCCATCGACCAGCGCGACCGGCTGCAGAAGAACCTGGTCGCCAACATCGCCCACGAATTGCGCACCCCGGTCGCCGTCTTGCAGGCCAGCCACGAGGCCATGCTCGACGGCGTGACCGAGCCGAGCGAAGAGAACCTGTGGTCGCTCCGCGATGAGGTGCTGCGGCTGGCCCGGATGATCGATGACCTGCAACGGCTCGCTGCCGCCGAGTCCGCCGCCCTGCAACTGCGGCTCGAGCCGTGCGACCTCGCCGAGATAGCGGCGACCGCTGCCGCCAGCCTCGCTGACTCGTTCGGGGCGGCCGGAGTCAGCCTGACCAGGAAACTCCGCCCGGCCTGGATCTTGTGCGACCGGGACCGGACCCGAGAGATCGTCGTCAACCTGCTCACGAATGCCCTGAAGTTCACCCCGGCAGACGGCCAGGTCGTGCTGGAAACCGGTCATAGCGGGCGCGGGATGGCGAGGCTGCGGGTCAGCGATACCGGCATCGGCATTCCGCCCGAGGAACTGCCCAGGGTGACAGAGCGGTTCTTCCGCGGCCAGCGCTCCTCGGAAATGGCCACCGGAAGCGGGATCGGCCTGACGATCGTCGTCGAGTTGACGCACGCCCAGCATGGCAATTTCGACATCGCCAGCGAGCCAGGCAAGGGAACCACGGCCACGATCACGATGCCGGTCGTGAAGTCCGCGGAACGCCGGGCCAAGCGGCTCACCTCGGTGCCCGCCACCGACCCTTCTGGGCAACGGCACGGTTCGGCTGCATCAGTCCACTAAGGCGTGGGCATGATCACTCGTGCTAAGTATTTCCTGGCGATGGGGGACGTCGGGCAACGATGGCGGCAACTGTGCTGCTCGTTGAAGACGAGCGCAAGCTGAGGGATCTGGTCAGGTCCTACCTTGAGCGTGCCGGATTCTCGGTGCTATCCACCGATTCCGGCGCTGAGGCGATCAATGTTGCCGCCACGGCCAAGCCTGACCTGATGGTGCTCGACCTGGGTCTGCCCGACGTGCCGGGAGAGGCGGTCGCCAGAGAGGTGCAGGCGACGAGTTCAGTGCCGATCCTCATGCTGACGGCCAAGAGCGGTGAGCAGGACAGGATCGCCGGACTCGAGCTTGGCGCTGACGACTACGTGACCAAGCCATTCAGCCCGCGCGAACTGGTACTTCGGGTCCAGGCCATCTTGCGGCGCAATGCCCCGGCGGCTGCCGATCACACCGTCAGCCGGTTCGGTGACGGGATCCTGGTCATCGACGAGCCCAGGAGAATCGTCCACGTCCAGGGCGTTCAGGTGGAACTTACTCCGACTGAGTGGGGCATTCTGGTCGCGCTCGCGACCGTGCCCGGCCGGGTGTATTCGAGGTTCGAGCTGATTAACCGGGTTCGCGGGTATGACTTCGAAGGCTACGAGCGGACCATCGACAGCCACGTCAAGAACTTGCGCCGGAAGATCGAGGCTGACCCCGCCAATCCGATGATCGTGCAGACGGTGCTGGGCGGTGGTTACCGGCTTGGCCTCGCCAAGGATGTCTAGGCCAGGCCGATGGGCCGGAATCGGCCGGCTCAGCCTGCAACTCGCGCTTGCCTTCGGCGGTGTCGCTATCGCCGCCGTCGCCACCGCGATTCTCATCGCCTCTCTCACCGTCAGCCGGGACGTCCAGTCGCTCGTCAGGGACCAGGAACGTGACCTGGCCCGGGCGGTGTCGGCGGGCACGGCTGTCGCGTATCTGCAATCGGGCTGGGCGCACACCGGCCTGGCGCCGATCGTCGCGGCGGTGGTCGACACCAGATCCGGAGTTCAGATCCACAGCACCACCGGCAGGCTCGTCGCCGCATCGCCTGGATTCTCGACGTTCGCTGCCGGCGCGCCTAAGGTCAACAGCGACGTCGTCGTACATGGCCGCCCCGTCGGGCGAGTGACGGTCGCCTTCGGTCACGGGTCGCTTGGCCAGGAGATCAACCAGTTCTCGTTCGAGCGATGGCCGGGCAGGTTCGCTGCCGCTGGCATCGCCGCGCTGATCGCGCTGCTCGTCGGACTGCCGCTGTCACGGCTGATCACCGCTCCGGTCGACCGCCTTATCTGGGCCGCTCGCGCTCGTCGGGACGGCGATTCCAGCGCCAGGGCCGGGAGGGTACGCGGTCTGAGGAAACTCGATGAACTGGCCGAGGCCTTCGATGAGATGGCCGACCACAACGAAGAGCAGGATCAGCTCAGGCGAAACCTTGTAGCTGATGTGGCCCACGAGTTGCGGGCGCCGATCACGGTGCTGCGGGCCGGGCACGAGGCGATGCTGGACGGCCTCACCGCACCCACTTCCGAGCAGCTCACCTCGCTCCGTGATGAGGTCGTGCGGCTGACGAGGATGGTCGATGACCTGCAGCGACTCGCGTCGGCCGAGGCGGCGGCGCTGCAGCTCACGCTGGTACGCCGAGATCTCGCGGCAGTGGCGGCGACCGCGGCGGCGAGCCTGGTCGAGTCGTTCGAAGCGTCGAACGTGACGCTGGTAGAGCGGCTGACCCGGGTCGAGGTGCTCGTCGATCCGCTGCGGATGCACGAGGTTATCGTCAACCTGCTGACCAATGCGCTGAAGTTCACCCCAGCCGAAGGGCAAGTCACGCTCGAGACCACGCGGCATCATGAGTGTGGGCAACTTCGGGTCAGCGACACCGGCATCGGAATTCCGCCCGAGGAACTGCCGCATATCGCCGAGCGGTTCTACCGAGGCCGGCGGTCCACCGAGGTGGCGGGCAGCGGCATCGGGCTGACGATCGTCGCCGAACTGGTAAACGCGCACAGAGGCTCGCTGGACTTCGCCAGCCAGCCCGGGCAGGGCACGGCCGTGACCGTAACGCTGCCGTTGGCTGACTCCGACCCGCCTGAACACAACCGAGCACAGCACAAGGCCCGTTCGAAGGCTGGTTCATAAAACGCGTTGGCGCGCCCGGATATGCCCCCGCTATACCCGGACGCTGCCAACGCCCTAGACGTGGTCGCTCAACGAGATGGCGGCACCAGACTGGTCTGCCTGCTCATCTCGTTCCCCCTTGATCGTCCAACGTCCGATTCAACACAACCGATATAACTGGCCCGCTGTGGCAGGGTGACGAACTCCACATGGAGATCAGGTGGAGATAGGCCGCCTGCCAAATTCGGTTATGTAGGACTGTTGTGCCAAACTACGGGCGTATCACTGCGATGGAGGGGACATGGGTGAGCCCGAAGCAGTACCGGCTGGCGTGGATGCATCCAGGCCAAGCCCGGCCCGAATGTATGACTACATGCTGGGCGGCACGCACAACTTCCAGATCGATCGCGAGGCTACCGACCTGTTCAAGTCCCAGTTCCCCGACCTCGAGGACGCCGCCTGGGCGAATCGAGGGTTTCACGGCCGCGCGGCCCGGTGGATGGCAATTCAGCAGGGAATCGACCAGTTCATCGACATTGGTTCCGGATTGCCGACTCAGAACAACACTCACCAGGTGCTGCACGCGATCAATCCGGCGGCCAGGGTCGTCTACGTCGACAACGATCCGATGGTGATGGTCACCGCGTCCGCCCTGCTGACCGACGACGGGACCACGGCGGTCGTCCAGGCTGACCTGCGCGAGCCCGAGGCGCTGCTTGAGGACCCCGAGCTACGGCAGCTGATCGACTTCAGCCGTCCGGTCGGGTTGCTGATGACCGCCGTCATGCAGTTCGTCCACGAAAGCTCCGATCCGTGGGGACTGGTCGCGCGCTACCTCGGCGCGCTGGCGCCTGGCAGTTGCCTGGCGCTGTCCCACATCACCGGCGACAAGGTGCCCCCGCGGTCGATCGCCAGCGGCGTGCAGATCTATACCCGGGCATCAGAAAGCGCCTATCCCCGTACCAGAGAGGAGATCGAGCGCTTCTTCGACGGCGTCGAGCTGGTGCCGCCGTTCGAAGGCGCTAGTCCGGCTGTCTGCCATGTCGGCGTCTGGGGCTCAGAAGACCCGGACGGGGCCGATAGCGATGGCTCGCGAGTGTTCTGGTGCGGAGTCGGGGTGAAGCGGTAGGCGGGGTTCGACTTGCCTGCGTTCGACGCCAGGAGATTGCCATGTCACGAGTTACCGGTTTCCTTCCTCGGAAGTGGCGGCGACCAGAGCGTTCAAGGCCTGCAGGCTGACCGGCTGCTGGCCAGGTGGCAGACGGCCGCCGAGGTCGCGGACGGCCTCGTCAGCGCGCGACCAGAACAGGTCCGCTGAGGTCGGCGCCGGCGGGGTAGGGGCCGGCCCGGCGTCCGGGGTCGGGTGAATGACTATCAGGCCAGTTACCTGGTGCCCGGTCGGCAGAAAGCCGCGCCAGAATCGCACCGCATTTATCATCGGCAGCACCGATTGCCCGATATAGCGGCCATCGCAGTAGATCTGGCCGGTTGGCATGGTCGCGTACTCGCCGGGGGGCCAGGCGACGGAATCGACCAGAATTAACTGGCGACCGGCGATGATAGCGTGGGGAATACACGGCCGATTCGCCTCATCCAGGCGTATTCCGTGGAAAATCCGCACGCTCGGCAGCTTAAGTAGTTCGCCGAGCAACTTGCTGGTCAGCAAGGCGATCTCATGGGTCGTCGTGCCGATGGGACGTAAGGCGCGGCGTTCGCTATCGATAACTTCGTCTAGGTTGCCATGTGAACGCCAGGTATGCAGGGGAGCCGCTGGCAGAGCCAGTCCGGAGGGCCAGCGGTCCGTTGGTGTCGTCATTTTCACCACCATCATTACCCTCGGCCGTTCCCCCGTTACTTAGGGTTATTCGAGCACGCGGCACTACCGGATTACTTCCGTTCTTGTTCCGACGGGCATTTCCATCGGCGAAGGTTCCGGAATCGCCGGTGCTATTTAGGGCATGATGCATTCCGATGGAAGACGCACACGTGGTCTACCGGCTCCTAGGTGAGCTGGAGGTCGGCAACGGTGGTCAGTTACTAGAACTGCCGGTCGGCCCGGCGCTTATCGTTCTGGCCGCTTTGCTGATGAACGCGAATCGGCAGCTCGCCAAGAGCGATCTCATCCGCGCCGCCTGGGCGGGCGATGAAGCCAGCGAGGGACAGCTGCATAAGAGGGTGAAGCAGGTCCGTGACCTCCTGGCGACGATCGGCCGCAGCGGAGATATCAGGACTCATCTGAGGTTCGGGTACGAACTGCACGTGGCGGCGAATGAGGTCGACGCGCTGCTGTTCAGGCAGTTGGTCCGCGACGCCGACGAGGCCGCGTCGCAGCGGCATCTCCAGGACGAGATCGGCTGCCTGCGGCGGGCGCTGCGGTTGTGGCGCGGTCCCCATCCGCTGGCGAATGTACCGGGGGAGGTGTTCCGGCAGGACGCGATCGCGCTTGAGCAGCGGCACCGGCGGGCTGCGACGCGGCTGTTCGAGCTGGAGCTGGCCGGCGGGCGTCACGAGCAGGTCCTGGATGAGCTGATCCTGGTCGCGGGGTATTACCCGTCTGACCGGCGGCTGTGCGAACAGCTGATGATCGCGCAGTACCGGTGCGGTCACGTGATCGACGCGATGAACGCGTTCGAGCGGTACCGCGATGCGGTGGCCGAGGAGACCGGGGGACCGCCCGACCCGCTGCTGCGGACGCTGCATTTCGCGATCGCGCGCGGGGATGCCGACGAGATCGCCGCCACCGAGGACGCGCTGGCCAAGCGGGCCGGGCGATCCGCTTTGCAGTCGGTGACCGTGCCCCGGCAGCTGCCGAGCCCGGTCGAGCTGGTCGGCCGGGAGGACCTGGTGGCCGAGACGTCCTGGCTGCTGCAGCGCGACCGGCGCGGGACTTCGGCGCAGGTCGTGGTGATCTCCGGGCCCGGTGGCATCGGGAAGACCGCACTGGCTCTGCGGGCGGCGCACGATTCCCGTGACAGTTTCCCTGACGGGCAGTTGTTCATGGAGCTGACCGGCCCGGCGGGCGGCCTGGCCGATACCGGGGAGGTGCTGGCTCAGTTCCTGCGCGGGATCGGTGCTGCGCGGGTGCCCGAGACTCTGGCCGAGCGGCTGGCGGAGTACCGGACGCAGCTGTCGGGACGGCGGGTGCTGATCGTGCTCGACGATGCCTCCGACGGCGCGCAGGTCGCCGATCTGGTGCCCGGGACGGCGGACTGCGCGGTGCTGGTCACCGCCCGGCAGCGGCTGCCGGAGGTCAGCGGGGCTCATCACGTGGCGCCGCTCGAGCCGCTTGAGCTGGCCGACGCGACCGAACTGTTCCTTCGCGTGCTGCGCGAGTCCGGCATCAAGGTGGCCGATGACGACGAGGCGGTCCACCGGGTGGTGGCTTTGTGCGGAGGGCTTCCGCTGGCGCTGCGGATCGCCGCTGCGATGCGGGTGCATGACCATCCGCGGCCGACGGCCGAACTGGCGGCCCGGCTCGCTACGTACGGGCCGGACGCGTTCGCGCATGGCCGGCTGAGCGTGTCCAGGACGATCGGGGCGGGATTCGACCGGCTGGGTGCCGCGGCTCGGCAGCTGTTCCTCGGGTTCGGGTTGCTGCCGCTCGGCGATTTCGGGTTGTGGACGGCGGCGGCGGTTCTCGACGAGCCTTCCGGCGGCATCAGCGAGCCCCCCGGGGCTAGCACTGCGGGGGGCTCCGGGGGGTCGTCCCCCCGGGCTAGCACTGCGGCGGCGCTGGCCGAGCTGGCGGCGAGCTTCATGATCGAGTCGGTCGAGTCGACGATGCGCTACCGGTTTCACGACCTGACCAGGGAATACGCCCGTCAGCGGGCGGTCGCCGAGTATCCGGGCGACCGGGACGCGGTGCCGGCCAGGGCGTACCGGGCGCTGCTGACGCTGGTCCGGCGGGCCCACTCGCGGCTGATCGGCGGCGACTTCGAGGTGGTGCACAGCGAGATCGAGGACTGGCCCGCACCGGCCGAGGCGCTGAAAGAGATCGACGCCTCACCGATCGCCTGGTTCGAGAAGGAACGGGCCAATGTCCGGGCGGCGGTCGAGCACTGCGCCGTGCTGGGCCTGACCGGCATCTGCTGGGATCTCGCGGTGTCGGCGCACGAGTTTTACGGCGTCGGGGAGTTCTACGACGACTGGTACACCACCCACGCGGTCGCCCTCGACGCCTGCGTCGAGGCCGGTGACCGGCTCGGCGTAGGGATCGTGCTCGCGTGCCGCAACCAGCCGGCTCTGGTCGCGAGTCGCTGGGCCAACGGCGCGGCCGCCATCGCCGAGCTGGAGCGGTCGGTCAGCCTCCTGACCGAGTGCGGCAGCCGCCACGGCCAGGCCATAGCGCTGCGCACGCTCGCCAACGCGCTGCGCCGCCAGGGTCATCTGAGCCGGCCGCTCACGATGTTCACCGAGGCGCTCGCGCACTACGAGGCCAGCGGCGACACGGTGGGCCGGTGCCAGGCCCTGCGATTCATCGGCCAGACCCACTTCGACGCGGGCCGGTACGCTCAGGCGCGCCGCGTACTCAGGGCGGCGGCGGCCGTCGCGAGCGAGCTCGGCAACGAGCGCGTGCTCGCTCAGACCAGGTACTGGATCGGCCAGACCTGCCTGGCCACCGGTGACCTCGCCGGCGCGCAGGCCGCGTTCGACGCCGTGTTCGTCACCTACTTCTCCGAATCGGGAGTCGGCCACGCCTACGCCATGCACGGTCTCGGCGACGTGGCGAGGTACACCGGCGGGTACCCGATGGCCTCGCGGCATCTGACCGGGGCGGCCGGGCTGGCCCGGGACGGCGGCGACTCGGTGCTGGAGGGCCGGGTCTGGCTGTCGGTTGCCGAGCTCGCCCGAGAACGGGGCCGGCTCGACGAGCAGGGTGCGGCGCTGCGGCAGGCGGTCGCGTTGTTCGCCGGTTGCGGCGCGGTCTACCTGGAGATCCGGGCCCTGTCCGAGCTGGCGCAGGCTCTTGCCGTCCGGGGCGAGGAGAGCGTGGCCAGCGAGGCCTGGGACCTAGTGGAAGACCGCTACCGGGTCGGCGGCGTGCCGCAGGAAGACCGACTTTACGGCCGCGACGAGCTCTAGCCCCAGTCCTGGCCTTGCCTAATTCAGCCCACCCCCGCGAACAGTACTTAGTGTCCCCTTGACGAAAAGCGTGGTGGTAGTTATGGTCAAGGTGACGGTAAGAAGGAAGCGCTGGAACGGGGTGCGCGACTGAGCCGCGCTGAACGTCTTTCGTCAATGCGCGCGCATGGCGCCGTGTAGGGGTCGGCCAGCCTCTTCTTCATCGTTCGGCCGACGGTGAAGGCCGCGGACGCCAACCGTCCATTCCCACTCAACCGATGCCCGGGCGAGGAATCAGTCACTCCCGCCAATCAAAGGCTTAGCCGCGGGGTTCAGCCAACCGCTGATGTCAAAGGTTCGAAAGGAATCACAGCCATGCACGCTTTCAGTATGCCCGCAATCAAGAGATACGTCCTGGCGCCGATGGTCGTGGCGGCCGCCGCCTTCGTCGCTGTGCCAGTGGCGCACGTCGCCGCGTCCTCTGCGGCGCATCCGCGGATCTCGCTTGCTGGCCCGATCTGCCCGCAGGGCACGAACTGGGACAACATTCTGCAGACCTGCCGTTAGCAAGACGTCGGGCCGGGACTCCGGAGGAGTCCCGGCCCGGCCCCCGTCTCGGAATCAGGTTTTGGGAACGGCCGAGTTGAACGGCGGCAGGGTGATCATGTTCCAGACGATGGTCGGCGGCAGGTTCAGGTAGACCTGCGCCGCGGCCTTGGTGCCGAGCACCGCGACGTCGACGGTGCAGGCATCGAGCAGTGCGGGAGCCTTGACACCGGCTCGTTCGCAGGTCGCCTTCGCGGCCTCGGCGAGCTTGGGATCGAGGTTGCCGGCGTACATGAGGTTGGCGGGGTTACCGCTGAGGACCTTTTCGCCGCAGTCGGACAGCAGCGAGCCCTTGATCGGGACGCGCCAGCTGTCGCCGTACTTGCCGTAGAAGGTGTTGAACGCGAACGGCGCGCGAATGACGGTTCCGCCGCGGGTGGCAAGGGCCGTGGGGTCGCTGCCAGCATTGGCCAGCAATCCGTGCACGGTCTCCGGCCAGCGAGCGAGGCCCACGGAGACATCGATGTAGTCCGGGCTCGCGACATTGACCTGCGCGCGCACCGAGTTTCCGGTCGCGCCCCTGATCAGGTACACGCTCCCGCTGCGATCCAGCGACACGTCGCCGCCGTCGGCCAGGTTCTTCCGCGCTCCTGGCGGAAGGCTGACGATCTTGTGATTGATGAACAGGCGGGCCAGCGGTCCTCCGGCCGAATTGGGCGGCGCGAGGCAGACGGCCACATTGGATTTGCCGATGTGCGTCGCGATCCCGCTGTTGACGGCGGCATTGGGCCAGCTCGGAGCGCCTGACACCTGCCTGGCCTCCACGATGAAGTTCGGCCCGGTCGTGGCGTCCACGAAGTCGCCGTAGCCCTGGAAGTCGTACGTCGACAGATCGTGCTCGGTGTCCACGTGGGTATCGCCATGGGCATCACCGGAGGCGCAGGACGGCGTGCCCGCGCTCGAAGTCTGCTCCGAGACGATGGCCGGAGCAACGCCGGTCCCGATCGCGGGGGTGCTCACCAGGTTGAGGTTGTTGGTTTCCCCGGTGAAGCCCTCGAGCACGCAGGTGGGCGCGTTCGTGGTGCCGTTGTGGACGGTCGTCCTGACCTTCAGCGTGGTACCCCCGCCGAAGTTCGCCTGGGTTCCGCAGCAGTCACCGACGACCGTGAACTCCACGCCGGTCCAGCCACTCGCCAGGTGCAGCACGCTGTCGGCCGCCGTCGCGGTGGCATGCCCGGTAGCCGTGGTCATGACGACCGAGTCATTGCCGCCCGAGTTGGCGTTGCCGGTGAACGTGATCCCGCCCAGGCTCGATACCGGGGGAATGCCACCGGTCAGGGCGGCCGACGTCGAGTTCCTGTAACAGTAGATGTCGGTCGACATCGGGAACATGAAGGTGTTCCACCCGCCTGGACAGGTCGTGTTGAACCTGAGCAGCCAGTACTGAATGAACACCTCGTCGTAGGTCGATGAGTAGACAAACTGCTGCCAGTCGCGGCAGCCCGGGTTCGGTGATCCCGAGCACAGCGAGCCCGTGAATGGCTTGGCGTTGATCTGCAGCGAATAGGTGTTCGCGACCTGCGGGCCCGATCCGTTCCGCTGCCCGGTCTCGGTCAGGCCCGGGCTGACGGAATCGAACGTGCCGGTGACGCTGGTGAGATGGCCGGTCACCTCGGCGGAGTAGTCGGTGCCGTTCCCGACGACCTGCGGCCGGTGCCCGTTCACTGGCGGGTAGGGATGCTTGGGCGCGGGCCGGCAGGGGGTCTTCTTCCACGCGACGTTGGGGTAGGTGGCGGTGAAGCAGCCCTTGCTAGGCAGCCGGAGCTTGGCGATGGCGTGCTGCCACTCGCTCGTCTTGCCCGGCTGGCCGCTCGCGATGGCACCGGCGGTCGATCCGAGCGTGGTCAGCAATCCAACGACGCCCAAGACCCCCGCAATTTTTATGCCTAGAAATTTTTTAGTCTTTACGACCAGAACCCGTGGTCGATGCATGTGGCTCTCCTTAGCCCTAACGGCGCTAACGGCACCAATGTCCGTCGTCGGCTAAGGCGCGGACCATACGTCGGCACCCACAGGAAGGTCACATTTGCAGCTGTGCGCAGCTGGCTGAAAGTCCAGCTCAGCGGCTGGTTAGCGGTTTGGTCAGCAGGCGGGGCAGGGGCGTACGAACGGCTCGTAGAAGACATCGTCAGGGTCTTCGGCCGCAAGGACGCCCGGGCTGATCGCGGTCCCGCTGGAGCTGCGGATGTGCGGGACCGGCACGGGCTTGGTGACCTTACCTTTGGCGGACAGCGTCACGTAGGACAGCGCGGCGCCGTGCTGGGCGCGGAACACGACCAGCAGCGGGTAAGTCAGTCCCTTGCCGATCGCTTGCGCCGACGGCGGTGCCCCGGTCCGCACGGACGGGGGCAGGGCGTGCGGGAAGCTCCACTTGGCCTGACCCCGCACCGGCTCCGGGGCGGTCGCGTAATCGACCTGGCCAGAGCTGCCTGGCACTTGCCAGAGCACGTAGAGCAGGCCTTTCTGGCTGCCGGTGCTCACCTCGGCGATCGCCGGAGTGCCGGTCGCAGCGGATCTCGGAATCGAGCCGCCTTGCTCCCACTTCACCGGTCCGGCCGGGCTGGGAATGCCGACGATGTAGTCCACCGCGCGGCCCGACGCCGCCTGCCAGGTGACCACGATGAGGTTGGAGTGCAACGGCCGGAACACCGACGGTGCGCTCGCGGCGGCCGCCTGCGGGATGGGCGCGACGGCGCTCCACGAACCGATGCCGCCCTTGCCCTCGTGGCCGATCGCGTACAAGATCCGCGAGTCGGCGGGGTCCTTCCAGGCCACGATGACCTGGCCGGATGACTGCGGGCCAATCGGCGAGGCCGCGGGGCGGCTGCGGGTCAGCGCCTTTCCGAAGGCCACCAGGTTGGGGCGTGACCAGGTGTTCTTCCGCAGGCTGAGCGAGGTCTGGTAGGAGATGTGGAATCCGGCGCTGCCGTCGGCCGGCCCGGTCCAGAACAGCAGAAGACTGGAACTCTTCTTGCCCGTGCTGACATTGGCGAGGGCGGGGGCCGTGTGCGTCAGGGCTCCCGGAACCGGTCCGAGTTCTGGTGACCATTTGACCGGCGCTGCCTGCGGCGCGGCTGCTGCCAGTCCTGGCCAGATGAGGCAGATGGCGGCCAACGTGGTGACGATGGCGGGACGGACGGCTCGAAATGGCCTGCTGGCTCTATGCATCGTGAGTCCCTTCCGGCACGGGCAAACCAGCCGCTGAAGACCGGGTGAGATTAACCTAGTGTAAAGACAGCCGCAGGTTAAAGGTGAGGCGACGATGGGGGCTGGGCCGGAGCCTCCGCAGCCGGCCGACACGTTCGGCGGGCTGCTGAGGCGGCTGCGGATCGCGGCTGGCCTGACCCAGGAACAGCTGGCGAAGGCGGCCGGCCTCAGCCCGCGCTCGATCAGCGATCTGGAACGTGGCATCAACCTGACGGCTCGCCGGGAGACCGTGCGCCTGCTGGCCGACGTGCTGAACCTGACCGGCCCTGAGCGAACCGGGTTCCAGGCGACGGCGCGAGGACTGACTCCGAGCCAGGCGCTGTCGGCCAGCGCTGGTGCGGTGGCCACCGCGACTCGCACTCTGCCTCGGGACATCGGAGCGTTCACCGGCCGTGAGCCTGAACTGCGCGCGGTGATGCGCCTTGCTTCCAGCGCCCGGAAATCAGGAGGCGTTGTCGGCATTTGCGCCATCGGGGGCATGGCCGGGATCGGGAAGACCGCGTTCGCCGTTCATGCCGCTCATCAGCTTGCGCCCAGATTTCCCGATGGCCAGATTTTCATGAGCCTGCACGCACACACTCCTGGCCAGCAACCCGTCGATCCGGCCAGTGCGCTGGCCAGTTTGCTGATGACGGTAGGGGTCGACGCGGGTCAGATCCCGGCCGGCGTGGAGGGGCGGAGCCGACTGTGGCGCGATCGCATCGCGGGACGGCAAGTGTTGCTGCTGCTCGACGACGCCGGTGGCTACGACCAGGTCAAGCCGTTGCTGCCGGGGGCGGCGGGCAGTCTGGTGCTGATCACCAGCCGTCGGCACCTCACGGCGCTTGAAGATGCCAGCTCGATCAGCCTCGACACCATGCCGCCGCAGGAGGCGGCGGAACTGCTGGTCCGGCTGTCCGGTCGGCCGGGTCTGGACGTCGGGGTTCCCGCGGTCGGCAAGGTCGTCAGGCTGTGCGGCTACCTGCCGCTCGCCATCGGGATGATGGCGGGACGGCTCCGGCATCACCCGGCCTGGTCGGTGACCGACCTGGCCGCGGACCTGACGTCGGCACGGGACCGGCTCGACGTACTGCGCACCGAAGATCTGTCGGTCGCGGCTGCGTTCGACCTGTCGTATGAGCCGCTCGCGGGGGAACAGCGGCGACTGTTCCGCCGCCTGGCCCTGCACGACGGTGCTGACATCGACGGCTACGCGGCAGCTGCGCTTGACGGCACCGACCTCGGCTCGACGCGCCGTCGGCTTGAGGCGCTCTATGACCGGCACCTCATCGCGGAGCACGCTCCCGGCCGCTACCGGCTTCATGACCTGATGCGCGAGCACGCGCGCGGGCTAGTGGCCGCCGACCCGGCGCAAGAGCGGAGCGCGGCCGCTGACCGGCTGCTGGCCTATTACCTGCGCGCGGCTCGCGCTGCTGACGTGCACCTGGTCAGGCGGGGTCGGCAGGAGCCGGTGGCTGCTTCGCTGCTGGCGCTGCTGGCGCCGTTGGCGGCGGGCGGGGCGGGGACTGGCGGGGCGGGGGAGTTAGTGCCTGCGGTTCCTGAATTCGGCACCAGGGACGTGGCGCTTGAGTGGATGGAACGCGAGCGCCTGAATCTCGACGCGATGATCATGGATGCGGTGGCGCGGGACCGGGCGGCATTTGCGGCCGCCCTGTCGGCCGCGATGCACGCGTTCCTGAGGTTCGACGGTCACTGGGATCACGCCCTCCGGCTGCACAAGATCGCGCTCGAAGCGGCGCTCCGGATGGGAGATGAGCAGGCTGAGGCGGCCGCACTCACCAACCTCGGCGACACGGAGATGGCTGCGCGCGACTACCCGGCCGCCGCTACCAGCCTGAGCAAGGCCGTGCAGGTCTGCCGCAACCTGCGCTACCGGCCCGGCGAAGCCGCCGCGCTCTCCCAACTCGGCGCGGCGCTGTATCTCACCGGGGACAACCAGACGGCGGCCGAACAACTGGGGCAGGCCCTGGCCCTGTACGGCGAGCTGGGCGACGCGGCCGGACAGGCGCTCACGCTGAGCCGGCTCGGCAGCGTCCGGATCGTGACCGGGGACTACCCGGCCGCCGCCTCCGGCCTGACTAGGGCTTACGAGCTGTACCGGCAGCTGGGGGACAGGCTCGGCGAAGCTTACGCGCTGACCGAACTCGGCGCGGTCAAGCAGGCGACCGGGTTGTACACCGAAGCGACCGCTGACCTGCGGCTGGCGCTGGACGTCTTCGTCGACTTGGCGGACCGGCTCGGTGAGGCCAATGCGCTCTTGGATCTTGGCAACGTCCAGCAGGCGACCGGTGACCTCGCCGCCGCGATCGCCGGCCTGACCAGGGCGCTTGAGCTGTACGAAGAGCTTGATGACCGGCTCGGCCGGGCGAACGTGCTGCACCAGCTGGGTACGGTGCGGCAAGCCATGGGCGAGGTCGACGCGGCCGGCGAGAGCCAGCACGAAGCTCTGGAGCTGTACCGTCAGCTGCGCGACCGGGCGGGCGAGGCCGATTCGCTGGTCCAGCTCGGCGAGATCGCGCTGGCCGAGGGGACACCGGGGGAAGCCTCGGCGTTCTTCTCCGAAGCACAGGTGATTGCGACGGAGGCGGCGTCGCCGCTTGGCCAGGCCCGGGCTCTCGATGGAATTGGCCGGTGCTCGCTCGCGACTGGAGCCGTAGTGGAAGGCCGGGATGCGCTGTCAAAGGCACTGGAGATTTACCGGCGGATTGGCGCGCCGGCGGCCGAAGTTGTGGCGCAGGCGCTTGAGGACCTGTAGCTCGGGTGGATTGGGGGGATTGGCGGCTCGGGTGGCTCGGGTGGCCGTAAATGGCGTGAGTCTGCGTCTATTTCTCGGTTATGGTTTTTACTGAGGAACAATCCAATTCCTCGGTAGGGGCTGGGAGGAATGGTTATGCGCGGAATCACGAGATATGTACTCGGGCCCACGGCTATCGCGGCTGCCGTTTTCGTCGCCACGCCGGTAGCGCACTTCGGCGTGTACTCACCGGCACACTCTCGGATCTCGCTCGCGGGCCCGATCTGCCCGCAGGGCACGAACTGGGACGACGTCCTGGGCGTCTGCCGGTAGCCGAGGCCGATTGGCCGACTAGGCGATTGGCCGCTAGCCGACCCGGCGGGGCAAGGTGTACCGCCGGGTCGGCTAGGCGCGACTAACTGAGTGCTGGAACTGGAGCTGGCAGCAGGTCAGATTCGGTACCGGTGTCCGTGACGCTCGCTGACCCGATCCGCCACCACGTGTCGCAGTAGGCGGCCAGGTCGGTGTCGTCGCCGCCGCAGCCGAGAATGATCGCCTTGACCACGATGAGCTTCGGCAACGTCGTGGCGTGCATGGCCGAGTAGATCGTCGAGTGCACGGCCTTGTAATGCGAGCGCGCCGCGATCTTGCGCCACGACGGGTCGCCCGCCCACGCCCTGAACTGCCAGAGCGATGCGATGAACTCCGCGGTCGTGCCGGCCGTGGTCGGATCG
This sequence comes from Streptosporangiaceae bacterium, assembly GCA_035606435.1. Lineage (GTDB taxonomy): Bacteria > Actinomycetota > Actinomycetes > Streptosporangiales > Streptosporangiaceae > Chersky-822. The sequence goes on from DATNFM010000313.1 coordinate 31,548, forward strand.
GGCCGCCGGCCCTCCGGCGAGTCGTTGGCCTGGCCGCTGGCGGGCCCGGTCAGTGGCAACGGCAGCCTGCTGACATTGGATCGGTGCCGACCTGGCCGGTGTTTGCCGTCTTCAAGTTCGGCCAGTTGATCGGCGAGCTTGCGCAGTTCACGCCGCACCGATGGATGGTCAAGCGAACCTGGGCGTTTGAGCCGCCGCCGCAAGCCGGCGATAGCCGTCGTCGTAGCGGCGGCCTCGGCTTCTACGTCAGGTTGCCGGAGGCCGCTGTCGTCGTGGCCTCCGTTGTCACCGCCGCGTCCTGATCGGCGGGTCATGGTGCACCATCTCGCGCATCGTCAGCCAAGTGGGCCGAGCTGGCCAGATCGGCCGGACTGGCCTGAGCGGCCGGGAACGCGATCTCGGTGCAACGTTGCACTCGTCGCTGTCGCACCGAAGTGCAAAGAACGGGCATGCCGTCCTCCGTCTTCTAGGTGATGGGAACCGATGGCCCGGCTAGGCCGTGGTGATCGCCGGGCTATGGATGGGGAAGGTACTCCGCCTGCAGTGGTGTTGCACGTTTCTGATCGGATTTGATCCCGATCAGAAACATCGCGTCACCTGTTCGGTAATGGTATAAGTAAGCGAAGAGACTATTGCGCCGTATTCGACGTTCAAGCGTTAATTACCCCGGTACGGCGCACGATGGTCTATTCGAGTAGTTCCAGCGAGCTGAAACCGAACGCAAATGGTGTCGTGCGGATCGCAACTGCACTCTATTCCGCACGCACAGATGCACGCGCATCTGCACGCAATTGTTGCAGGAAATTAATCGTCCGCTACTGTGCGTGAGATTGGTCGCGTTCGGTCAGCATGAGGTGACGGCTGGCCTCTCGGTCGCCGGGGATCGCGGTGGGCGGGCCGAGGTGACGGCTAGACCCTCGCTGGGTTGGGGCCACGAACTGATGCGGACGGCTGGGGCATGTCTCGTTTGATATGTAATTCGCCGCGTCTACCAGCCCAGCTCAGCCCGGCCCGGCCCGGCCCGCTCAGCCCGGCGAGCCCAGCTCAGCAGCGCGAAGACTTGGCCGCACCACCCCCGAAAACCCTTCGCGATCATGAAAATCCGTCCCATTTGCCGGATTTTCGGCGAAGACTTCACGTTTCACGAAGAGTTAGCCGCTCTTTCCGGCCATTTTCCGCGGCAAACTCTTCGCCCAAAGGAAGTCACCCGCAAAAACCGGCCGCCTCGACCAGGGTTCGCCCTCATACTCGCAAGTAACAGCACCAAAGTCCCCTTACTGTAGTAGCGTCCCGAGAAACAACTACAGTAACAAGCCATTACCGTAGTTATAGCTTCATCAAAGGCCCGTTACTGTAGTTCCTTCCGGGGAAGCTACTACAGTAAAGCGGATTTGATGTAGCTCGCGGCTGACCGAACCGCGCGCCGCGACGGCTACACCCGAAGACGGAGCCACAGCACCCACCTCGCCGCCGGGGTCCAGGCGGGCCGGGCCGAGGCGGGCCGGGCCGAGGCGGGCCGGGTCCTGGCGGGCCGGGCAAAGGCGGCCGCGGATCTAGTGCCGACTCAAGCCGACCGAGGCCGATCTTGCTCGCGGCAGGCCCCCTTGCCTGGCCACCCATTTGCTGACTGGAGAGGACCTTCGCCGTCCGTCAACCACCGTGGGCGCGGCACCCACCTGGTCGGAGCGCGCGGCACAGTCCGGTGCTGTGTCTGGCGGGTGCTGTGTCTGGCGGGTGCTGCGTCTGGCGGGTGCTGCGTCTGGCGGTCAGGCGCCCCAGCCGGCCGGGGAGCCGCCCAGGCGCTGTGAGCTGATCAGCTCGCCGTAACCGGAGGCCAGGTAGGCCGCGACCGGGTCAGGGGGCAGATCTTGCTCCTGGCGCAATTCGGCTAGCAACGGCCGGACGTCGGTGTTGTAGGCGTCCATGAATACCGCGTTGGCGCCGAGCACGTCCCCGGCCTGCTGGGCGGCGGCTAGCGCTTCGGTGTCGATCAGCAGTGCCTTGGCGGTGGCTTCTTGCACGTTCATCACCGAGCGGATCTGGGCGGGGATCTTGGGCTCGATGTTGTGGCACTGGTCGAGCATGAACGCGATTCCGGCGGCTGGTGCCAGCGCGCCCGCCGACACGACCTCCTGCATTATCCGGAACAGCTGGAACGGGTCGGCCGCCCCCACCATCAGATCGTCGTCGGCGTAGAACCGGCTGTTGAAGTCAAACCCGCCGAGCCGGCCGGCCCGCAGCAGCACGGCGACGATGAACTCGATGTTCGTGCCCGGCGCGTGATGCCCGGTGTCGACCACGACCAGCGCCCGGTCACCGAGCGCCTGGCAGTGCAGCAGCGAGGTGCCCCAGTCCGGCACGTCGGTGGTGTAGAACGAAGGTTCGAACAGCTTGTACTCGAGCAGCATCCGCTGATGCTCGCCCAGTCGCTGGTAGACCGCGTGCAGCGCCTCGGCGAGCCGATCCTGTCGGGCGCCGATGTTGTCCTGGCCCGGGTAGTTGGTGCCGTCGGCGAACCACAGCTTCAGGTCCCTCGACCCGGTGGCGTCCATGATGTCGACGCACTCAAGGAGATGGGCGAGGGCCTTAGCTCGCACGCGCGGGTCCGGATTGCAGATCGAGCCCAGCTTGTAGTCGTCGTCCTGGAATACGTTCGAGTTGACGGTGCCGATCCTGATGCCGTTGCGCTTGGCGTGCGCGGCGAAGGCTTCGTAGTCATCGACCTTGTCCCAGGGGATATGGACGGCCATGCTCGGCGCCAGGCCCGTGTACTGGTGGACTTGCGCCGCGTCTTCGGCCTTTTCGTAAGGGGTGCGAGGCACGCCGCGCTGGCCGAACACCTTGAACCTGGTGCCGCTGTTCCCGAACGCCCAGGACGGCAGTTCGATCGCCAGGTCGCCGAGCGAGTTCTTGATCTTGGCCAGGTCGGACATGACGATTCAGCTCCAGTCAGGCGGACTCGGATCGGCGAGCGCGGGCTCGGGCTCTGCCTCCGGCTCGGGCTCTGGCTCGGTGAACTCGTAGGCACCCGAGCGAACTTCAGAGATGGCCCCGCTCGGCAGCTGCACGGTGCCCGTGACGTTCGGTGGCAGTTCGATCCGGTAGGTGAACTGGCCGCCGGATCGTTCCCAAGCGACGCTGATCGGGCCGCGCACCGACCGGTAGGAGCCGCGAGCGGAGGTGAGAGATCCGCCTGGGTGCGGCCTGAGCACCAGGTCACCGAAGCCGGCCGTGCGCGGAGCCTGGTCGATTCCGAGCAGGAACCGGTAGATCCACTCGCCCACTGACCCGAGCGCGTAGTGATTGAAGGAGTTCATCCAGGCGGACTGGAATCCGCGTTCGGCCGACCAGCCGTCCCACCGCTCCCAGATGGTGCTGGCGCCATGGTTGATCATGTACCGCCAGGACGGCGTGGATTCCTGCGCGAGCAGCCGGTAGGCGACGTCGTCGTGTCCGGACGAGCTCAGCACGGGCAGCAGATAGCCCACCCCCACGAACCCGGTGGTCAGGTGCCAGTCCCTGGCGCGGATCGCGTCCACCAGGTGCCCGGCCGCGGCGGCCTGGAGTTCGGCCGGGACCAGTCCCATGTGCAGGCCGAGCACGTAGGCGGTCTGCGTTCCCGATGCCAGCTGGCCGTCGCCCGCGACGAAGGCGTCCGTGAACGCGGACCTGATCTTGGCCCAGGTCGCCCGGTAGCCGGCGGCCTCATCCGGCCGCCCGATCACATCGCAGATCTCGCCCATCAGTGCCGCGTCGTGGGCCCAGTAGGCGGTCGCGAGCAGTTCCGGAGGCGTGTCGTCATTGCCGGGCGCGAGCCAGTCGTTGTAACTGTTGCCGAGATCCCTGGACCGCAGATAGTCGGGATTGGTGCGCTCGAGCAGATCCATCCAGGCGGTCATCGCGCCGAGATGGCGGCGCAGGATCGCGGTGTCGCCGTACATCTTCCAGACCGTCCAGGGGACGATCACCCCAGCGTCGCTCCAGGCCGGAGCTCCCGACCACGGGATGTGCAGCGTCGGCGCGATGTCGGTGAACGCCCCTCCGGGCAGCTGGGCGTCGGCGACGTCGTCCAGCCACTTGGCGAAGAACGAGGCGACGTCCCGGTTGTAGGAGGCGGTCCGGGCGAAGATCTGGGCATCCCCGAGCCAGGCGAGCCGTTCGTCGCGCTGCGGACAGTCGGTCGGAACGCTGATGAAGTTGCCCCGCTGGCTCCAGTCGATCACGCGGAGGAGCCGGTCAAGCCAGTCTTGCGAGGATTGGAAATTGCCCGTCGGTGCGATGTCGGAATGCACTACGCGGGCCACGACGTCACTCGCCGCCAGGTCACCCGGGTAGCCGGTGATCTCGGCGTACCTGAAGCCGTGCAGGGTGAACCTGGGCTCCAGAACGTGCGCGCCTCCGCCGGCGCCCTCGGTGACCTCTCCGGTGATGAACTCGTCGGTCTGCCGGGCGGTGCGAAGGTTGTCGGTATACAGGTTACCGTCGGCCTCCAGCGTCTCGGCGTGCCGGACCCGCAGGCTCGACCCGGCTGGTGCCGTGACCTTGATCGCGAGCCAGCCGGTCAGGTTCTGCCCGAAGTCGAGGATGTAGCGCGCGTCGTCGGTCCGGGAGATGGCGACCGGTGCCAATTCCTGCGTCACCCTGATCGGCGGTCCGGGATCGGCGACCAGCAGCCGGGTGTCTCGTGGCCGGCTTTCGACGCGGCGCCATCCCGAGGCGTCGGACGCGTCGTAGCCGGGAGCGTCCCAGCCGCGCGGCTCCAGCCTGAGGTCGTGCATTTCCCCCATCAGCAGGTCGGCGTGGCGGATGGCGGCGAACCTGGCCCGCCAGCGTTCGTCGGTGACGATGACCTGCTGGCTGCCGTCATCGAAGGTCACGGCCAGCTGGGCGAGCAGTTCGGGCGCGTCGCCGTAGTGGGCGCCGGCTCGCTTGGCGTTGAAGCCGGCGAAGCCGCTGTACCAGCCGTCCGCGAGGATCGCGCCGATGACGTTCTCGCCCTCGCGGAGCAGCCCGGTCACGTCATAGGTCTGGTACTGCACCCGCTTGGCGTAGTCGGTCCAGCCCGGGGCGAGGAAGGCATCGCCGACCCGGTGGCCGTTGAGCCGCGCTTCGTACAGGCCAAGCGCCGTCACATGCAGCCGGGCGGACCGAACCGGCCCGGCCAGGTCGAACGCCAGGCGAAGATACGGCGCCGGGTTCAGCGAGCTGGCGACCGGATCGGGAGAGCCGCCCTGCGCGGGCGGGTCAAAGCTCTCCCGGATCGGGCCAAGACCAATCCAGGACGCCTTCCAGCGACCAGTACCGTCGGAGCCGCCGGAGCCGCCGGAGCCGCCGGAGCCGCCGGCTTGGTCCAGCTCGATCTCGAACCGCCCCGGCGCCGACCATTGCGACGCCGTCTCGGTCTCGTCCCAGATCCGCACCTGCCACTGGTACCTGGCCCCATGGACCAGCGCAGGCCCCTCGTAGCCGATATCGACGCAGTCTCCAGAAAGGACCTGACCGGTATCCCAGATCGGCTCCGGCTCGGTCGAGAAGACCTGAAGCTGGTAGGCCATCTGGAGGCCCCCGCCCCCGCCCCCGCCCGCAGTCCCGCTTCCGCTTCCGCTCCCGCTCCCGCCCCCCTCGAGACGCCAGCTGAACCGCACCCGGTCGGGCGCGACGCCGAGCGGGTCCGCTAGATGCGCGCAGCGCAGGCCGGCCGGCCTCAGTGGGTTGGTCACAGTTTTGTTGCCCCTTCGGTGAGCCCGGAGACGAAGTAGCGCATGGTGAAGCCGACGAGGACGAACATCGGCATGGTGGCGATGACGAACGCGGCGAAGACGGCGCCGCCGCCGCTGAGGTTGAGCCCGAAGCTGCCCACGAAACTCTGGACGCCGGCCGAGATCGTGGTCCGGTGCGGGTCCTGGATGACGATCGTCGGCCAGAGGTAGTCGCCCCAGACGTTGATCGTGACCAGGATCGCGCCGGTCAGCAGCACCGGCTTGGTCAGCGGAGCCACGATCCGCCCTAGCACCCGCAGTTCGGAGCAGCCGTCCACCCTCGCGCTTTCCAGCAGCTCACGGGGGATCTGATCGAAGAAGCCGCGGAAGATGAGCACCAGCAGCGGCTGGGCGCTGGCCGAATACGGCAGGACCAAGGCCCACCAGCTGTTGAACAGGTGAAACTTCGAGATGGTCAGGAACAGCGGTATCAAGGTCAGCGTCCACGGCACAAGCAGCAGGCCGACGTAGGCCATGAACAGCAGGCCCTTGCCGGGGAACTGAAGCTGGGAGAACGCGTACGCGCCGAGCGCCGCCGCCGTGACGCCGACGGCGATGGACAGGGCCGCCACGATGATCGTGTTCAGCAGTTGCTGGGACACCCCGGACCACGCGGCTACGTAATTCTGATAGTCGAACTCCGTGAACAGGGAGAACACGCCGCTGGTGAAGATGCCCTTCCCGCTCTTCAGCGAGTTGGAGAGCACGAAGATGATCGGGAAGTAGGTCATCGCGGCGATCACCACGCCGGCGACGATGCTGACCCGCCG
>DATNFM010000314.1:0-25821 GCA_035606435.1 Streptosporangiaceae bacterium
TCCTCGGCGTCTTCCATCCCGCCGACAGCCCAGCCTCCAAACTCCCGCGCTCGTCTTAGCGTCATCGTCCTGTCGCCGTCCGTAGCCTGCTCGCCTTGCTGAGGCGACGGCCCTCGCCGCTCGGTTGGATCGGGTCGGTAATGTGGCTAACGTTGCGAATGGGATCTCAGTTGTTCTTGTGACGGACTTCGCTGCCGCACGATCAGGTGAATTTGCATATTCACCGGATTTTTTCCAGGTGAATATGCAAATTCACCGGGAATGAAAGATGATCTACGCTGGCTTGCGTGTGACTGGTGATAGGCCAGGTGAGGGTGAGTCGAGAGTGACGACTTGACCTTACGGGACGTTGGCCGTCGCGGGCACTGCGATCACAAATGGCTGCTGATGGCGCGGGCGAGTTCGGCCTGGGACAGGTCGTCGACGTCCAGGACGCCGTTTTCCGCCATTAGTGCGTGGTATTGCTGGCGGTCATAGGGCACGCCCGGCGGGAGCGGTGCGACGTGCCAATGCAGGTGAGCGTTGCCCTGCTGGCTGCCCAGGCTCAGGCAGTACATCCGCTCGACCGGCACGACCGCGGCTATCGCCCTGGCGACGCGGTGCACCATGCGCTGCAGCGCCAGGTACTCGTCCTCGCCCATGTCGCCGACCCAGTCCTCAACGTGCCGCTTCGGGGCGACAATGCAGTAGCCCAGCAGGATCGCGGGCCGGGCCAGGAACGCGATGGTAGCGGCGTCCTCGTAGACATCGTGATGCGGATAGTCCGGATCCCCGGCCAGAATCGCGCACACGAAGCAAGGGCCTTCACGGGAACGCTGGGCGTATCGCGCGAGGTCAAAACGGCACGCGAGGAATCTGAGCATCTGCCACTAAGGCACTATATCCCGCCGAAAGCCCCGGTCAGCCTCAGCCCGGGACGGGACTGGCGAGATACTGCCAGCGTGATGGATGCGGAGGCGGAGGCGGGCCCGGAGGGTGGCGGGGGACTAGTACTGGGTGTCCTGGCGATCATTGCCGATGATCAGCGGTCGGCTGAGGACCGGGTGACTGACCTGGTGAAGGTGCTTGACCGGGCCGTCTTCGATGCGCTTCTGGGGGACCGCGATCACGGGATCGAGGAGCAGATTCTGGTCCGGGCGGTGGTGGCGGCGGGGCGTCCCTTGCTCAAGCAGGTTCGCGTGCCGACGATCGCGGCGACGTTGGCGGCGGCCGAAGTTTACGCACGGGCTCCTGGCGACGAGACGAGGCAGGCCTACTTCAAGTGCGCTACCAGTTCTTATCCGTATGGGTCGGGCGAGGGGCACTATGGCCTGGCGGAGAGTTGCGAGCCGGGCAGCGGTTGCATTACTGGAGCCGGAACTTTGCTTTGCGTTGGCCGGCAGGTTGGGTTCGAGGTTGTGATCGAAGCGCTGGCGGCCGAATTGGTGCCGTGGCTGCACGCTTGGGCCGGGCAGGTGGGTACAACTGAGGCGTGAGAACTGACTTGCCTATTTGTGCGACGTGCGGGGTGCAGTACGGACAGGCCCGGGAGGACTGCCCGATCTGCCTGGACGAACGGCAGTACGTGGGGTGGGGCGGGCAGCGATGGACGTCGCTGGCCGAACTGCAGGCGGCCGGTCACCAGGGCAAGGTCGACGAGGAAGGGCCGGGAGTAATCGGCATCGGCGCCGACCCGCCGACGGCGATCGGGCAGCGGGCGCTGCTGGTTCGCACGGCGGCCGGCAATGTGCTGTGGGACATGATCAGCTACCTCGACGATGACCTGGTCCAGCAGGTCCAGGATCTGGGCGGGGTCAGCGCGATCGCGGTCAGCCATCCGCACTTCTATGGGTCGATGATCGAGTGGGCGCATGCGTTCGATGCCCCGGTCTACATCCACGAGGCGGACCGGCAATGGGTGGCCAGGCCCGATGACTCCGTCGTGTACTGGAGCGGCGTCTCCCGCTCGCTCGGCGACGGTGTCACCTTGATCAACGCGGGCGTGCATTTCGACGGCGGGCAGGTGCTTCACTGGGCCGACGGCGAGGAAGGCAGCGGAGCGTTGTTCTCCGGGGACATCTTTACCGTGGTGAGCGACCGGCGCTGGGTGAGCTTCATGTACAGCTACCCGAACCACATCCCGGAGCGGCCGCGCATTGTCCGCCGCGCTCTGGAGGTGATGGAGCCCTACAGCTTCAGCCGGGTCTACGGCGCCTGGTGGAACCGCATCGTCGACGCCGACGGAGCCGCCGCGATCCGGCGGTCCGCCGACCGGTACCTGGAGTTCGCGCTGGACGACGGATGAGTTCAGATGGATAAGCAGAAAAAGTGGGCGCGTGGCCGACCCGAGCCAGGGCGTGTGGTAGCCCTCTCGAATTTGGTATTACCGCTTACTTCCTACGGAAGACGAACAACGTAGGTACTCAATACGCAGTACGACGAACACACCTGCTGAGTGAGTGGTAGGCGGATAGACCAACAACCGATTACCTGCAACCTGTTACGAACCGACACTTTGGTGAATCGGCCACGACGCTTGCTTATTAGTCTAGCTCGACTAGTTCCGTCTTGTTTGCCTGATTAATTGCCTGCTTGACGCGCTGGGCGAACTCACCGATCCGGTCGATGTGGTCCCACTGCTCACGCCGCGGCAGGCCGTAGTCGGTCACCTCGACGACATCGTGACCGAGCAGCTCGATCTCCTCGACCTTCAGGCCCTTGTCGCTGAACGACTCGTGCTTGCGCTCGACCTTCTTTACGACCCGGTACTTCACCCAGTCATCGCCGGTCTCGTACACGCCGACATCGTCGGCCCGCAGCGGGACCGCCCGCGCGGCCTGCTCCAGCTTCGGGATCGCGTCGTCCTTGAGCACAAGCAGCTCGGGAATCGACAGCGTTCGGACGGAACCGTCGAGATCCTCGATCTCGGCCCTGGCCGCCTGGTTGGTCCGCGAGATCCGCAGCGCGAGCATCTGGTCCTCGTGGAGGATCTCGGCGATCCGGTCCCGGCACTCCTGGACCGTGTACTGGCGGTTGGTCGACTTCTCGGTGCCCGGCTCAGGCTGGTAGGCCTGAGCGCCCTCAAGCACCTTCGTCCGGTACGTGCGCCGCTCATTGCCGGCGATGCCCAGGCGGTTGACCCAGCTCTGCAGGTCCGCCGAGAGCTTCTTCCGCCGGTTGAACGCGTCACCCAAGGTCATAGTCACGGACCGGAACAATACCGGCAACACCGCCCGATGTCGTCCGAATAGTCTACCGAGCCTTCGGTCGTCTTCGGCTTGGGGGTAGTCCTGGCGGCGGATGAGGCCGAGAGCGTCCTGGAGAATGCCGACCGCTGCCGCGGGCTGGCCGTTTTCCAGCAGGGCGTGGCCGAGGTCGGACATGGTCAGGGCCGACATCGGAGTGTCGTTGAGCGACTGGAAACGAGTAAGCGCGGTCTGCAGGAGTTGTACTGCGTCTGCTGGCCGTCCCACCTTGTCCAGTAGCTGTCCGGTCGTTCGCAGTGAAATAGCCTCCCAGGCAACGTCACCCAGCTCCTGGAAAATCTCGAATGCCGCGCTCAGATTCGTAATGGCCTCGTCGTTACCGTCTAGACGCCGCAAGACATCGCCACGGCGGTAGGCCGCGATCGCTTCCCCACGCCGATCGCCGACGATCCGTGCCTGTGCTCTCGCGCTACTGTAGAACTGCGCTGCGTCGTCGTAGTGGCGGCGAAGCGCGGCAATGTCTCCCGAGGTTTGGTAGCCGACGCCCAGTCTCACGTCGTCTCTGAGAACGGCGAAAAGACTCACGGCTTCCGAGGCCACGTCGCTGGCCTCAGGCAGCCTGCCTAGTCGCATTAGCCAGCGCGCTTGGTTGAGCAGAGTGAGCGCGAGGTCCGAGCTGAATTCCGGGCCTGCTTCCCGGTAGAGCGCGATTGACTCGTCGAAGGTTCTGGCTAGGGTTGCGCTCTGGTCGTCGGTGAAGAGGCTGGCGAGAATGGACAGGGCGCGGGCAAGGTCGGGCAGGTACAGGGATCGGCTGGTCGCTGAAAGCTCGCGGTAGAGTTCGACCGCCTCTTCGATATCGCGCCTGGCCGAATCAGTGTTACCCACGGCAATATGCAGCTCAGTGAGGTTGACCAGGGCGGCGGCAAGGCTCGTATGGTCGCCGCTCGCATAATTGCGCAGCCTGGCGACCGCTTCGGTCGCGCGCTCGATTGCCGACTGGAGATTGTCTTGCTTGGCGTAGAGCTTGCTGAGCATCAGCAGAGCGATGATCCGCTTTGACCGGTAACTGGTCGCGGACAAGCTGTCGGGGGCGTAGCTATCTGCGAGTGCCCCGTATCGTTGCAGGGCTTCTTCGCCGGAGGTGATGGCCTCATCGAGGTTTCCGGATCGTTCGAACTCTTCGGCGAAGTCGTACAGGGTGTCGGCCTGCAACTCGCGGACTCGCTCAGAACTGGGCTCTGCCGACGGCGATGAGTCTTGGTCCAGGATGGCCCCAGAGAAAATGACTCCCCGCTGGACCAGATAGTCGATGGTCGCGGGCATGATCACGTCGGTCAGGTTGGCGTCGGAGAAGTCGACGTGATTGAGGATCGCGCTGTCGAGCCTGGCTCCGGTGAGATTGGCGCCGCGCAGGGACACTTGCGTGAGACGTGATGCGCTCAAGTTGGCGCCAAGCAGGCTGGCGCCGTTCGCTGTCACATTCGCCAGGTCGGCGGAGTAGAGATTGGCTCTGTCGATACAGATGCCGTCGGCTTGGCAGTCGTAAAGCCCGGCGTTCATGAACAGGCAGTCGTTAAGATTGAGATTCCGCAGGTCAGCCCCGGACAGCTGAATGCCGCTTAGGTTGTGTGCCAGTCGTTGACGCGGCAGAGTGCCGATCAAGGTGAGTGCAGCCTGGATGTCGCGGGCGGTGTGTTCGACATGTGAGTTGGCCTGGGAACACACCATTCGGGCCACCGCGTCGACGACCTGGGTGACGTTGGTTCCTGGGAGTTGGGACAGTACTGCGAGTGTGTTCACTGCGCCTAGCCGGACTCTGGCGTTGTCATCGTCCAGCGCGGAGATCGCGTTTGCCAGCTCGTCCTCGGCCGCAGCCGGCGACGGCCTGGCAGAGAGCCGGGCGCGCATGGCTATGTACCAGTCGGGGCTTAGGCGTTCTGCCTTGGCGCCGGTTTGGGCGTCGTCCAGCCAGGCCTGGGCCCGGGCCGGATCGACAAAGCTGAGGGCGGTGAGCTGCTGGGCTTGCTCCAGCTCCGGCTGGGCGGTCCAGGTCGGGGTGCTCTGGGTGTACTGCTCGAGCAGCAGCGCTACCTGGCGGACACGTTCGGCGCCGTAGCGGCTCTGGAGCATGATCAGCAGCAGATTCCTGACCGCCGGGTCGAGTTCGTAGAGTTCGTCGCCGATCTCACGGCACATCGGCGACAGCAGCAGGTCCGCCTCGGCCTCGAAAGGGAGCTCGTCGGGCGGGTCGAGGAAGAAGTTGACTCTGAGCAGGTTCACGAACCCGGCGTCCACCACGACCGGCAGCGCCGCGTGACTCGCGAGCGCCAGTACTTTGTCCGAGGTGTTCTGGCGGAGGTTGGCCAGCAGCTCCGACGGCGGGATCGTTGCGGGTTCGGTCACAGCGGCCGCTCCACCTGGACCGGCCGGCCGCGCAGCACATCGACCGCGCCGCCCAGCCCTTCCCTGGTCAGCGGGAACATCGGGATGTGGCGGCCGACCTGTCCGGCCGTGCTCTGCGGCCAGTGACCGGGCCGGGCCGGGTTCAGCCAGGTCACGGCGGACAGGCCGCCGCATAGCGTCTTGAGCAGGGCGATGGTGTCGAGCAGCCGGTCGGTGTCCAGGCGCTGGCGGGCCGCGCCGGCGTCGCTGATCACCACCGCGGCCGTGCCCGGGCCGGCTTCAGCGAGGACCGAACTGAGCTGGAGCGGCTCGGTCAGCTCGGCGTCGGCGTAGACGCGGCCGCCATCGAGCGGGCGGATTAGCCCCAGCACGGAATCCAGGTCCGGGCTAAACGGGTCGGTGACCTCATCGAGCACCGACCGGTCGGCGCCGACGCCGACACCGACGCCGGCACCGCCGACGACGTCGGCACCGCCGACGACGCCGGGCAGATCGTGGAAGTAGACCTCGCGCACGTCGTCGAGCCGGCCGGCGTTGCGTATCGCCCGGACGACATGGCCCACGTACCCGTGGAACGGCGTCATCGACCCGTACCGGTCGATCACCAGCAGCAGCTTCGCGGTGTTGCGCCGCCTCGGTGTGAGCACCGGGGGAGTGACGACCCCGGACCGGCTGCGGCGCTCGATCGTCGCGGTGACGTCGACCTCGACGGCAGGCCCGGTGCGGAGCGGGCGCCGGAGCCGGCGCCAGGCCTGCGCGACCTCGCGCTCGGTCAGCGGGAACTGCGGGACGAGCACCAGGCTGCGGTCGACGACGCCGGTGGGCGGCGGCGTACTCGCGAGCTCGGGCGCCAGGGTTGCCTCCAGCGAGGCCGGCCCGGCCACCGAAGGCGCGGGAGCGGCCGGCGAGGCGGAAGCAGTGCTGGCTGAACCGGCCCCGGCAATGTCCCCGCCAGCAGAACGGGCGGCAGAGGCTGCGTTCCAGTCGTCGATCTCGACCCGCGAGAACGCGGCCCGCACGATCTCGACTTCCTCAGCCGACTTCGCCCACAGGGTCACGCACAGCTCGCGCAGTTCGGCGTCGGAGGACAGCCCGAATCCGGCGGCCAGCGCGGCCCGCAGCGCGTCGTAGTCGTCGATCCCGATCGGAAACCCGCGCCTGCGCAGCTGGTGGGTGATCTCCCAGAGAAAGGACGGCAGGCCGCCCTCGGTCATGCCCCGGCCGCCCGCTGCGGCCCGCCCACCCGCTGGGCCCCGGCCGCCCGCTGCGGCCCGCCCGCCCGCTGGGCCCCGCCCGCCCGCTGGGCCCCGGCCAGCCGTTCGACCGCCCTGAGCTGGTCCCCCCGCTGCTTGAGCAGCGCCCCCGCGTAGGGCAGCTGGTCGAGCTCGCCCGGATCGACGCCGGCCCGCTGCAGGAAGGCGACCCAGTCCAACAGCTCGGACAGCCCTGGCTTCTTGGCCAGGTCAAGCTGGCGCAGCCGCAGCAACACCTCGATCGCCGCCGACCGCAGCTGAACCTCGCCGGCCCCGTGCAAGTTCAGCACGTCGTCGAGATGAGCCCGGTCGGACGGGAACTCCACGTAGTGGAAGATGCAGCGGCGCAGGAACGCGGCCGGCAGCGTCTTCTCCTCGTTGTTGGTGATGAAGATGATCGGCCGCAGGTCAGGCCGGTCGCCCGGCACCGCGAACCGCAGCCCGGTGACCTCACCGATCTCGAACTCCAGCTGGTCGAGCTCGCGCAGCAGGTCGTTCGGGAAGTCGATATCGGCCTTGTCGATCTCGTCGATGAGCACGACCGACCGGCGGCCCTCCGCCGCCCGGGCGATCGCCCGGCCAAGCGGGCCCAGCTTGATGTACTCGACGGCCTCGGGTGCCGCAGTGCCCGAGGCGAGCTGCGAGTCATACAGCCGCCGCACGGCGTCGTAGACGTACAGCAGATCCTGAGCCCGGCTGGTCGACTTGATGTAGGCCTCTTCCAGAGGCAGCCCGAGGGCGAACGCCACCGCGTGCGCGAGCCTGGTCTTGCCCGCACCGGGGTCGCCCTGGAGCAGCAACGGACGTCCCAGCGCGATCGCCAGGTTGACCGCATTCTCCAGCTCCTCGCTGGCCAGGTACGGCTCCCGCTCCACGGACACGAACTCGTCGTAGGCCGTCCCTGGAATAGGGAAGACGTTGAGCTTCTGAATCTCCCGGGTCTCTGGCTGCTGCTCGTGCCGGTCGAACCTCGTCGAGTCGTCAAGCCGGAGTCTTGTTGGCATTGCACCTCTCCTCGAGTTGCCGCAGGAATTTGTCTGCGTGCAACCTGGCCATGGAGACCGTGTCGTCCATGGCCTCGTACAGGTAGCGGACTTCCAGCCGGCCGTCGTAGTGCGCCTGCTCGTGCAGCAGTTGCGTCCAGGCCCTGGCCAGTTCCTCTCGCCAGCCCTTCCGCTCCGCCATCTCATGAGTCCACAAATCGACATCGGCGAGCCTGAAGGTGGGCGGAGAAAGCACTGTGACGCCGTCGGGGAAGACGGCGTTGTGGCCGCCGCTGAGCAGCAGCACCAGATAGCCGTCGACCGATCCGATTTCCGTGCAGATTCCGTCCCAGAAAGCGGCCATGGTGTTTCCCGGCACTCCGACCGCATGAATCTCGCACAGGACGTTCGCCGAGCTGAGCTCCGGCCGGTATCTGGTGACATCGCGGATGTGCTTTCGCACGTTGCCGATCTCCGGCAGCAAGTTCATTCGCTGCTTGGGCTGAGTATTGCCAAAATAGGACGCGAGCCAGTCCGCGAATTTGGAAATATAGATTGGCTCAGGATAGGTGGACCCGAAGGCCAGCACCCGGCTGGTGGCGGTCATCACGGCTTCTGAGACCTCGCTGCGGATGCCGCTCAGGTCGAAGTACCTGGTGTCGAGCAGTCGCTGCGCCTGCGTGCTGCCGCTCAGGACGGCGCGGGGATCGAGCGCCTCCACGCAGGTCTTGAGCTTGCGGTTTCCTGGCCGGCTATCCCACGCGGCGTTGAACAGTCCGTGCAGCCAGCCTTCGCGGCTGGCATTAGCCAGCAGCCGCTGAATTCTGACCGGGTAAGTCGGGGCTTGGGGAAGCTCCCACTCCTCTGATTCGTAGAAGAGCATGGCTTCAAGATCGTCGGGCGTGAACGCGTCCCTCAGCGCCTCGCCAAACAGGTGCAACTGCTGGCGACTAAGCGCGGCAGCTTGCTCGGCGTCCATCCCCTCCCCTTGAACGGAGTGCCGACGATAATACCTGGCCAGCAAGCCGGATCAGGGCCGCGCAATCACTCCCGGCGCCGCAGTATCGCGGGGCCGGCCAAATCGGCGGCCAAGTGGTCGACGATCGCTCGCACCGGAATGGCGATGTTGTAGGCCGGCTGAGCGGCGACGTCTCCCGCGTGATGCAGGCCGATCAGTTCGAGCCTGGCGTTGAAGCAGGGCGAACCGGATGAGCCGGGCATCGTGTTGACCTTATGCCGCAGCCGGGTGCCGTTGGCATTGAGCCCGATCGACGGGCCGAACGCCAGCTTCAGCGGAATCCCGTCCGGATGCGTCAGCAGGAACAGCGGACTGTCGGCCTCGAACCCGTCCGCACCGACGTGGTCGATCCAGCCGCGAACCGGCGCCTCGCTGAGCTGCCCGGCCCGCCCGGCCGGGGCCAGCCCGGGCGCGTCGGCGACCCTGAGCAGCGCGAAGTCCAGCTCACCGGGATCTGGCAGCAGCCCGGCGGCGTCCGGCGCAGCATCGGCCGGGCTGCTCGGGCTGGACGCCGCCAGCCAGTCGTCGGCGAGCCCGCACAGCGTGCCGGGATTCACCGTCGTGCTGTCGGCGGCGCGTCGGTAGTCGAAGCGCAGCCGGGTATCTCCCGGTTCCGCGCGGTGATGCAGCAGCGGCTGGATCACGTGGTAGTTGGTCAGGCACAGATCCGGGCCGACCAGGAAGCCGGTGCCCACGCTCAGGTTGCCGCCCACCTCGACCCGGCAGACCTGTCCTTCCAGCTCGCCCAGCCGGGACCGCCAGGTGCTGATATCGACGAACGGCGCGGCCCCGCTGATGATCCGCTCGAGGTTCGGCGGTGCGGCGCTCAGGTCCAGTTCGGCCGCCAGGGCCTGGAACTCGGCGTTACGCGGCCTGGCCTGCCGGGCGGCGGCCACCAGTTCGGGGATGAGCCCCTGCGAATCCAGTCGCCTGATCAGCTGGAACGCCCTCGTCGTGTACGCGTCGGCGAGCGAGAGGTCTTCGCGCCGCACGTCCAGCATGTAGAAGAGGAACTCATCCAGCGCGTCCGGCGCGAACGCGTCGCGCAGCGCCTCGCTGAGCCGTTTCGCCTGAGCGCCGTTGAGCTGAGCCATCCGACGCATTGTGGCAGATCAGACGGCCCGCTGGCACTGGCCGTCCTGGACAGCCGATCTGGCTTCCTGATTCAAGAACCGCAAATTTTTATGGAAAATAATGCGGTGGCCTTTTTCCTTGAGTCCACAGGCCAGTGTCGTCGTCGCGAACCACGCATGTACCCGATACCCGCTTTGTCGGTTTTGAGAGAGCTGGTGCCGGCCGGGAGTTCAGCTTGTGCACGCTAGTAGGGATGTGTACCGGTTATCCTGTGTGCCTGCATTTGTATCTTCCGGCCGCTGTTTCCTCTGACAGCCCGGCCATTTCTTAAGGAGCCAGCGATGCGGGCTACGAAAAAAGCCTGGGGGCGCGTCGTACGGTCGGGCCGGCTGTCAGCCGCGCTGGGAGTCGCCGCGCTGCCGATCCTTGCCTTGTCGGTGAGCGGCACCGCCAGCGCCGCCACCGGGGCGAAAGGGCCCGGGTGCAAGCCGGGGTCCGGCGTCCACCTGGTCGGCAAGCGGCTCACGAACGCCGAGATCCAGAGCTACTCCGATAACGGCCGGCTGCGGTGCGCCGACCTGGCCAAGGCAAACCTCAGCGGCCTGAGCCTGATCCAGGCCGACCTGAGCGGCGCCAACCTGCGCAAGGCCAACCTCACGAAGGCTGACCTCGGGCAGGCGACGCTGTCGCACGCCCAATTGCAGGGCGCGAAGATACGGTCGGCCGACCTCATCCAGGCCACCATGATCGGCACCAACTTCTCCGGAGCCGACGGGCGGTCGGCCAAGTTCGGCCAGGCCACCATGACCGGCGCCAACCTGTCGAAAGCCGTGCTGATCTCGGCCGACTTCGGCCAGGCGACGATCAGCAAGGCCAACTTCACCTCGGCGAACCTGACCAAGGCATCGCTGGACCAGGCGGTCGCGAAGGGCACCAACTTCTCGAAGGCGAACCTGACCAGTGCCTCGTTCATCAGCGCGGACCTGACTGGTGCGCACTTCAAAGGCGCTAAGGAGGTCGGTACCGACTTCACCAGCGCGACCAGCCCGCCGTCGACGTCCTCGGGTGGTGGTGGCCCTAGCGGTTTGCCCGGGCTGCCGGGCATCGGCACCAAGCCGACCGTCAGCGGACCGCCGATCGACAAGGGTCAATGGCAGTCCTACCTGCTGATCGGTTCGGCCGTGCTGTTCGCGCTGATGGCGGCGGCCTCGGTGCGGCGGTTCTTCAGCGCCCGGGTCCGCAGCGCGTTTCTGAACAGAGGATTCGGCGGCGGCTACGGCCTCGGCGGCAGTTACGGGCCTTACGGCCAGGGCGGCAGCTTCGGGCCGTACGGCCAGGGCGGCGGCTTCAACCAGGGCGGCGGCGGCTTCAACCAGGGCGGCGGGTTCGGTCCCGGTCCTGGCGGCAGCGCGTTCGATACTCAGCCGGGCGGCGGCTACGGCCCGATGCCGGGGGTGGGCGGACCGGGCGTGGGCGGCGGGATCCTCGGCGGCGGCGCCAACGCGTCCGCGCGGCCGGTCCGGCTGGTCCTGGCGGTCATCGGCGCTCTCGTGGTCGCGATCGGGATCTGGCTGCTCGGCACCGCCGTGATGAACGCGGTGCTGGTACCGGTCGGCAGCGCCTTCCAGCTGTGCGAGTCGACCTGCTCCTCCAGGTTCGGCGGCTCCGTGCCCGTGAGCATCGTCGTGGGTGTCGTCGTCATGATCGTCGGCGGCGTTCTGCGCCGGATCGGCACGGTCCGCTTCTACTACTGACCCGGGGCTGGCTGTCAGCGTCACGCGCGAGAGTTGATCCGGCCCCACGTCAGCTTGGCTACGACGGTGGTGGTCAGCTGGCCATCGCTGGCGTAGGGCCTGAGCACTTCGGTCACCGCCTGGTCGAAGTCGTCCGCCTCCTGCGCCGGCATGAGTTCCCTGGCCAGGCTCGAGGTCGAGTGCAGATACTCGACGTAGTGCTCGACCGACTGGCGGAACCGAACAGGGGCCGTCTTCGCCTGCCCCGCGATCTCGAACAGCCCGGCGGTAGCTAGTTCGTCCTGCGGGCTGTAGGTCGTATCGAAGTGCGGGTTGCGTGAGTGGCGGCGGATCACGTCGTCGAGTGGTTCCTCCCAGGGCACGTCGCGATGCCCGTGATCGACGACCACCAGGTAGGCCCGCGGGGTCATCACCTGCGCGAGCCGGCTCGTCGTCGGACCCGGCAGCATCCAGTGCAGGCTGGCCCCGGCGGTGACGAGCGCGTAGGGGCCGTCGAACTCGGCGCTCTCAGCCGTTCCGAGTATCCAGCGCAGGTTCGGCGCGGCGCCGCCGGGCTGCTGCCGCCCGGCTTCGATCATCGCGGTAGACGGATCGATCGCGTCGACCCGGTCTACGCGGCTCGCCAGCGGCCGCGCGATCGCTCCTTCACCGGCTCCGAGGTCGAGCACGTGACGTGGCTGGTCCGAGATCAGGCCCAGCAGCCGGTCGAAGACCTCGGCGGGGTAGGGAGGCCGGTACTGGTAGGCCTGCACCACGCCTGGATAGGTGAAGCTCTCAGCCAGATGCCTAGCCGCGTAACCGTCGCTCATGAGGCTCCTTCGCCAAGTCGGAACAAGGCTGGGCTACCCGACAATCGCGGTCGTTCCTTGCCAGAGTTCGTCGATCATTGCCCAGGCATCGGCCAGGCCGGCGGGGTCAGTTGCCTTCAGCTTGTCGCGCTGCGCCCTCAAGCTGATGCGGCCGGAACCGTGACGTTCCACCTCGGCAGTGTACGAGACAGATTCATCCGGCCCAGGGGCTCCAGTCGCTGCGGAGCAGTACGCAGACGGCGAATGGGGCGTCGTCTTGCTCTTCTTCAGTTCCTTCGACGAGGCCGCGGGTGCGGATTTCACCGGCGTAGCGCATGCCGATGCGTTCCATGACGGCCCGAGAGCGCGCGTTGTGGCGGACGCCCGAACCCATCGCTCCGCCGGAAGGAACTGAAGTCGCCCACTGCGTCGCCTGCTCCAGGCTCGGCTTCTCGTTGCCGTACCAGCGCAATACCTCGTCGTCGCTGTGCACCAGCCACAGGTCTCGCTAAGCTGTTTCTGGATTAACGGACCACATGACCGGGAAATGCCTGGTGAAGGGCTCCCGGAGACTTGGACCGGGAGCCCTTCATTTACCCGACGGAATTAGCAGACGATGAAGATGCTCTTCCATCCGACGGGATTAGGCGACGATGCGTTCGCATTGCTGGACAGCACGAAGTTCACCGCGCAGGCGGCATTCGTGCAGTTATACATGCGACCGGACTGGCCGCGGGCAATCCACCGGTACGACCTCACGGCGAACGGCATGTTGTGCGTGCCGCAGCCGTTGATGTCCCTCGACGTTCCGGTCATGCTCGTCCCGGAGTAGGCGACGAACGATGAGGTCTCGGCGGCGGGCACCAGTACGCGCGTAGGCGCCGTGACCTGGTGTCGGGCGGGTGCCGAGACCGCGTGATTGGTGGGCGCCGCCATGGCCGACGACGCCGACGTCACGGCGAACGCACCGAGTGCACCCATCGTGGCGAGCGCGCCAGCCAACATCGTGAGAGCACGACGGCTGCGGAATTGGGACAGCATGTGACTCCTCCAAATGAGTTGGGCTGCCTTGGACTGTCTTTCGACAGTCCGGATTTTGCGGATGCCGATTCTATTCGTCAGGGAAAACCCAATTTCCCGGAACGAAAAGGGAAGACTGATAGGGTCAATGTTTCATCCCCGCGGGCCGTACGTCACAACGCGACTATCCGTTTCGCGTTTGTGGCGTCCCCTTATGCCTTCTTCCAGCGGCTTCGGTCAGTGGACGACCGAGGTGGGTCCCCGGTGCCCCGTTTGATCGGCATATCCGCACTTATCGATACCATACTCTGCGATCGGCACGGCAAAAGTCAATGCTAATCCAAATATTAATTCTGGATTTGACCTGATTCCTCGAATAAATGCGCTGACTTCAACACTGTTCCATATAGGTGTCATGCAATACGACAACCGAACAGCCGACAATGAAGGTGCAAAGGCGTCGCGGAACGGGTCAAAGATCGATGCCGGGAAGGCCTCGCCACAGAGCGGGCAAGGCGCGCGGTACCGGGATGTGCTGGTGATGTAAGGGTGATGTAGGGGCGGCGTCGCTGGGATGGCGCTCGGCTGGGCGGCAGGATCGAAATCGCGACGGGGGAGCATCGACTGCGCGGGAGGTCCTGGTGTTGGCGACGATGGCGGTGCCGGCGGGTTCGGCGGTTCCGGTGCCGGTGGGTTCGGCCGTTGGGATGGGCGGGCTGTCCGATCGGATCAACGCCGCGCTCGACGATTTTGTCGCGACCAGGCTGTCAGCCGGCGGTGGTGCGGAGGGTGCGGCCGGCCGCGACGGCGGCTCTGCGGGTTCGTCGGCGAGGACCGGCCGCAGGAGCGGCGGAAGAAGCCTGCGCCCAGCTTTCTGCTACTGGGGTTGGAGGGTTTTCGAAGGCGACCCAGGCAGCAAGGCGATCATCACCGTGGCGGCCGCGATCGAGCTGATGCGGCGATACGCGGCGGTCGGCCGCTGCCTGGCCTGGTGCGGGGAGATGTTCTATGGCTGCGGGCTGCCCGACAGCCGGCTGCAGGCGGGGAGCCTGGCGCTGCGGCTGACGCAGGCTGAGGCGAAGTCCGGCGAGTACCTGCGCGTTGGTCAGCCGTCCCGGGCGGCGCGGTCTGGCGGCGTTGGCGGAGCGCGGGCGGTGCGGGCGCCGATCGGGTATCCCGGTGCGGGTTACGGCGTGCTGCGGCCGCTGCAGATCGGGGCCATGCTGGCCGGGGCTGATACGGGCCAGGTCCAGGCGTGGGAGGCGTTCGCGCTGCCTCTCGGGGAGGCGTTCGCGCTGCGTGAGGATGTGGCGGGGGCGTTCGGCGGTGCGACGGCGACTGGACGGGCGGCCGGCGATGACCTGCGCGACGGGAAGGCGACCGTGCTGATCGCGATCGCCAGTCGGCAGGCGACCGCGAGTCAGCGGGCCGAGATCGAGGAGCTGTACGGCAGCCCGGGCCTCGATGCCGGCGGCCGGGAGCGGCTGCGCTCGATCATCGCGCGGTCCGGGGCGCTCGCGGTCGTGGAGGACCGGATTATCGGCCTGGTCGACGACTCGCTGCGGGCGCTGGAACGGCTGCCGGCCCCCGGCGACATCAAGGAAGTGCTGTCGTCGAGGGCCTTCGCCGCGTTCTGCGGTGCCGCCTAGCGCTCGCGGGCGGCGGGCGTGGCTAGCTCTCGGTGGCCGCGAAGGCCTGGAAATGACCTACTTAGGCAGCGAGCCCGTCACCACCGTTACCGTCAGGTGCGGATCCGAGCGGATCTGGGCCTCGCAGAACCGGTCCTTCAGCCACTTCTTCTGGCTGAACAGCTTGGTCTGGTCGGCGAAATGCGGCGAGCCTGGATTCGACGACTCCGAGTAGGTCAGGATCGTCTCGCCCACCGGGCAGGACGTGTTGTTCCACGTCACGACCTGGATGAAGGAGGATCCGTCGTCCGGGGCCGTGAGCGAGTCGCCGGGGAAATCTCCCGCCGAGATCGCGTTGTAGATCCCGTCCGGATCGCCAGGACCGCCGGGGATCGGGATGTGCCTGCCGTGATAGGTGACGAACTGGACCGAGGCCAGGCTCGCGTTGAGCGGGATGTGCGCTCCCCGTAGCTCGGCGATCGCGTCGCCCAGCGCCTCCTGCACCTGGTCATTCGACGTATTGAGGCCGAATGGAGTGTGCACGGCGTCGGACGCCTTGAACGCCTTGGCGAACGGCGACGGCTGGGCGCCGTTGGCGGCGCCCCAGAAGGCACCGAACAGGACGGCCCCGCGCTGGGCCGGATCCCAGTGCAGGTTCCAGTGGGCTAGCACGGTGCAGGCGCTGCCGATCTTGACCTTGCCGCTCGACGTCGGGGCGAATCCGTGGTCGTGCTTCTGGAAATTACGGCACATGCTCACCAGCGCATTCCTGGTGAGGACGCCGGCATAGTCGAGGTCGCTCAGATCCAGGTGCGCCATGCCGGGCACCGTAAAGCCGCGCGGGCCGAGCCCGTCCGTGCCGTCGATCCTGGCCTGGACTTCGATGAGGCCGATCCTGGTCCGGAGCGTGCGCGGAGTCTTCTCATCTCCGATGATCCGGGCGAACCCAGTCAGCGGGTGATGCGGGTTGGCCAGCCAGTAGCTGTCGTTGGAGTTGGTCACGTAGTCCTTGCGCAGCAAGAACGGCTCCTGGCCGGGCCCGAGCAGGCCGGGCGCGGCCGCGTGCGGGCCGGTGATCCAGTCGCACGAGGTCTTCGAGCCGTCCAGGATCGGCAGGCCGACGACCTGGAACGTGAGGGCGCCCAGCGGGGTGTCGCACTTGTGTGCGAGCGAGTTCGGCACGCCGGGGATATCGCCGATGTCCGCGTACAGCGCGGTTCCGTGCCGGTCGGACGCGATCGTGTTGACCCAGGGGATGCCCTGGAACTTCTTGATCGTGGCCAGGATCTGACCGGTCGACTTGGCCCTGTCCATGCCGAACCAGGTCTCGATGGCGCGGGCGATGTTATTTGCGTTGGCGTCGCGCATGGTGAACGCGGATGACTTAGTCCAGGGCAGCGGCTGGCCGAGCAGGTTGTTGATCATTGGCCCGTAGCGCGTGGAGTAGAGCGTGCGGCTGACCGGCACGAGGCTGCCGTAGAGCCCGGGCACCTTCACGGTGACCTTGCGCGCGATCATCTTGACCGGGCGGCCGTTCTCCAGGTACTCCCTCGGATGCCCGTGCACCAGCGTGAGCTGGTACGGGGTGAACCGGAACGCGGTCGAGACGGTGTGGCTCCAGGCCACGCTCGCGTTGTGGCCGATCAGGATGGCCGGCACTCCGTACAGGGAGGCGCCGGTGACGTTGATCTGGCCGGGAATGGTCAGCTGGGCCTGGTAGAAGCGCTCGGTGCCGATCCACGGGAAGTGCGGGTTGCCGAGCAGCAGGCCGTGATGGTCGCGGGTGCCCTCCGAGCCGATCGCGACGGCGTTGCTGCCCAGGTCGGCGTGCTCGGCCCGGTAGGTGGCGGCCATGGCCCGGGCCGCCTGGCGGGGGTCAGTCAGCGCCAGGTCGCCTGGGGCAGCCTTTTTCTTGCCGGCCGGCGGCTGGGCCGCGGTGATCGTGTCGATCAGGCTGGACTGGCTCGACAGCAGCATGAGCTGGTAGAAGCGCAGGTAGCTGTCCAGCACGGTGATCGGCTTGACCCAGGCCTTGCCCCGGCAGGTCGGGTCGGGAACGCCCTTAGAGCCGCCGACCGAGGCCAGGTACTTGTTGTAGCCGCGGACGTAGCCCGCCTGGACCTGCTGGATCTTCGGGTCGAGACCCTTGGTGAGGCTCCGGACCAGATGCGTATCGATGATCTGCTGGTAGAAGAGGTCGGAGTCGAGGTTGGTCGTCACGGCGCCGCTGCCCCGCGAGAAGTAGGTTCCCTTCGGCCCGAAGTACTTGGACCGCTGCGCCTCGACGGTGACGTAGTCGTTGGCCATCGTGCAGAGGTTGTCCTGCGCGAACGCGAAGCCGTAGCCGAAGCCGAGACTGGCCCAGCTATGGGCGATGATGTGCGGCGTGCCGTCGGTGGTGCGCTGGATCACCGCCCGGAGCGGCTGACCGGGCTTGGTCGGCTTGGTTGCCGTCGTTGGCTGGGCGACCGCCCGCGTCGGGGTGAACGCGGGGGTGAGTGATACCCCGCTGAGAACCGCCGCCGTTGCCAGCGCGACAGCTGGCGTCAATGCTCGCGGTCGTGACCGCTTTCTTGATCGAATCGGGACGAACGAGTGGCGCATTCAAGCTCCTCGATTGCCGTTCTTTCAGATGTCGGGCGCAGAGGCCGTGAAGCCGGTATCGATCAAGTTATATCTCGATAATTGGCTATGCGCTACACTGTGTCTAAACCCAGTGAATGTCGGCGATGGCCCGGGTGCGCCGCGAAGCGCCCAGTGCATGATCGATAGCTGTCTTACCTGCGTAAGTGCCTGCGTCAATGGATCGGATGCCGGTTCCCCGGCTCGATTGGAGTGCCCGGCAGCGCGGTGAGCGCCCCGACTGCCGCGTCGGCGGCCGGACCGGCTGGCGGGCCGGCTGGCGGGCCGCAGATCAGGATCCGGACCCGCAACGACCTCGCCCGGCAACGACGGCGGCAGGCCCATCGCTGCTGGGATCACCTGATCGCCGCGCCGCTGTGGCCGATGCACGGCGTCAATCTCGGCACGTTGCTGCGCACCTGTGACGCGGTCGGTGCCTGCCTCGCCGTGCCGAGACTGCCCTGGGTACCCGAAGCGCTGGAACGCGGCAACACGCTGCGCCGCCCGGTCTGCGTGCACTGGGCCAAGCGCGACGTCGTCGGCTGGCTCGACCAGCAGCGCTGCGCAGGCTGGCGGGTCATCGGGGTCGAACTCGCCGACGAGGCGATCCGGATCGGTGACCTGCCCGCCGCCCGGCAGCGCACGATCGCCGTGCTCGGGAACGAGCGCACCGGCATCCCGCCCGACGCCGTCGACGTGCTCGATGCCGCTGTCGAGATCCCGATGGTCGGCTCGGGTAAGAGCCTGAACGTGGCGGTGGCCGGTTCCCTCGTGCTCTACCGGCTCGCTGGCCTGCTTTGATCAGGGAGAAAGATTGGCGGCAAGGCCGCGAGCGGCCCTGGGGATCCAGAGGCCGGTCGAGCGTTGGCGGGCTAGATCGCTCGCGCCTGCTCGACCAGCCGGGTGAGCGAGTCACCCGGTCGGCCAACGAGGATCGCCAACTCGTTCTGGTCTGCCGTCACTCCCGCCGGCTCCGCCGGGGCGGTCGTGCACGAGAAGACGACCAGGTTCGCGTTGGCTCGCCGGGCCAGGCCGAGGGTCTCGGCGAGCGGGAGGTCGGCCCCGAGGTGATGGACGATCCAGCGATCCTCGCGCAGGCAGGCGGCCGCCATCAGGGCCGGCAGACCGTGCCGTTCGCCTTGCGGGGTCGTGACGATGGCGGTTCCTCGCGGCCGCCCGGTCGGCTGGTGCGCGTGCGCGGCGATGAGCCGCTCGCAGATCGCGGTGGCCCGATGTTCCTGGGCAATGGAAACCTGGCCGGTGGCCCAGTCGTCGCCGATCCGGCGGAGGGCGGGGGCAATGACTCGTTCACAGAGATCGATGACCGGGACCCCGTCGGCCAGGCGGCCGAACCACCTGCGCACGTACGTCTCGTCACCGCCAACGATGGCCTCGTACAGGCCGTCGGCCTGGGTCGGCCAGTCTCGGACACGCAGCTCCCGGCGCGGCTCAGAACCTTGATTCCGGGCGGCTGCCAGCGCCCGCACGTCGTCGTCGCCGATCTCGTACCCCCGGCCGTGCTTCCTGGCTGGCAGACGTCCCTCGCGCACCCAGGCGTAGGCCGTCTGGTAATGCACGCCGAGGGCGTCAGCGGCCTCTTGCAGCTGCATTGGCGCTCCTCGGCTCCGGTGAGTATCAGCTCAGCGTAACTTAGTGCTGATTGACCTGCCGTGAGCTCTGCCGATGCTCGCCGGACCGGTCCAGGCCGAGCTGCCAGACGTTCAGGTATCCGGCCAGAAACCCACCGCAGGAATAGGCCAGGTAAAGGTCCCACATGCGGACGAAGGCGGGGCTGAAGCCGAGCCGGAGTACCTCAGACTCGGCGCTTGCGAACTGGTCCCGCCACCAGGCCAGCGTGCTCGCGTAGTGGGGACCCATCGCGAACTCCGACGAGATCCGCAAACTTGAGCTCTCGGTGAGGGCGTGATCGAGAGCCTGCCTGGACGGGATCTGGCCCCCGGGAAAGATGTACTGGTGGATCCAGGACTGGCCGCCCGTGGTGGCGACCATCTGCTCATGCGGCATCGTGATCGCCTGGATGGCGGCCCGGCCGTCGCGGACCAGCACCCGATCGATGACGGCAAAGTAGTCCGGCAGGTACCGGATCCCCACGGCCTCGACCATCTCCACGCTGACGACGGCGTCGTAGCGACCGGTGATCTCGCGGTAGTCGCAGCGCCTGGCGTCGATCCGGCTGGCGAGGCCGGCGTCGGCGGCCCGACTCCTGGCCAGCTGCCATTGGGCCGCGGAGTTCGTGACCGTCGTCACTGTCGCCCCGCGATCGGCCGCGCGCAGCGCGAGCGCACCCCAGCCGGTGCCGATTTCGAGCAGCCTGGTGCCCGGACCGGTCCCGGTCAGGTCAAGCAGCCGGTCGATCTTGCGGATCTGAGCCTGCTCGAGGTTGTCACCCGAACCGAACAGCGCGCTCGAATAGGTCATCGTGGGATCGAGGAACAGACCGAAGAACTCGTTCGACAGGTCATAGTGCCGCGCGATGTTCCTGCGGGCACCTTCGACCGAGTCGTCCTCCTCGGCGGGCTTGCGAGGGACATAGAGCCGGCGGAACGCTCGCAACGGCGCTGGCAGCAGGTTACGCACGTGGCTGGCGAGGATCGCGAACAGGCCGGGCAGGTCGGCGCAGTCCCAGTCACCGGCCATGTAGCTCTCGGCGAATCCGGCCGCCCCCGTGCCGATCCGGCCGAAGAACGCATCGGAGTCGCGCACCTCGACGATCGGCGTCCCGCGACCTCCGGCTCCGAATACGGCTCCGTCGGGTAGCTCGACCTTGATCGGCAGGCGCCCGGTGGCGGCGCGCATCAAGGCTCTGGCAACCAGCGGACGGGTACGGCTGGTGCCAAGCTCAGGAAGGTCGGGCCAGTCGGGGCGCCTGGTCGTGCCGGCCGCCGCCCAATCAGTGACGATGGCGTTCATCGATTCTCCTTGTGCCTAGGCGTCAATGGGACCCGGCGAGCCAGCAGCCGGATGCCCTGCCAGCGGATGAGCAGGCTGACCCGGGCCGGGACCAGCGGAAACCGAACTGAATAGGCCGCCAGGTACACGTGGCGTTGGTGGTAGGTGTTGTGGACCTCGGCGAGCACGGCCACGATCGCTCCATCGGGGTCGAAGCACCAGAACACGCTGAGCGGGTTGAAGACGTAGCCGAAGGTCGCGGCGTCGGCGAGCATGAGCACCCGCCCGCCGGCGAGGTCGATGCCGTGGTCAGCGAGATAGCCGTCGATGTTGGACCTGATCGACGGGGCGTCAGCGCGGCCGAGGTGATCCTTGACCCGGAAGCTGGCCAGCGGCCGCCACGGCCGCGGGATCCCCGGCAGCCGGTCTAGGTCGACCAGCCACAGGTAGCTGCGGTAGATGAAGGTCCGGCGCGGGCCGTCCGTCCTGACGTGGGTGATCCGGCACGGGTACAGGGCCGGGTCTCGTGGCTCCGGCCTGGCTGGTACCGCTTCCGGCACGGTTACCACGAGACCCCGAGCGCTGCCGCTGCGGCTGCCCCGGCGCGGCAGCCGTCCTCGTGGAAGCCCCACCCGTGGTAGGAGCCGGCGAACGCGAGCCCGTCGGCGTTCAGCTCGGGTAGCCTCGCCTGCGCGGCGACGGATTCAGGGGTGTAGTCGGGGTGCCGGTAGCTCATCTGGCTGATCACCAGGTCCGGATCGATCTGGCCCTGCTCGTTCAGGGTGACCACGTAGCCGACGGGCTCGTCCAGGCGCTGCAGCCGGTTCAGGTAATAGCTGATCTGGACCCCGCCGGTTCCGTCGGCGCAGTGGGCCTGCCGGTAGTTCCAGGATGATCTGACGGCCGGGCTGTCGGGCAGCAGCGAGCCGTCGGCGTGCAGAATGGCTGCGCTCGACGAGTAGGTGAACGCGCCGAGCACCTCGCGTTCGGCCGAGGTCGGCGATGCCAGAAGCTGCAATGCCTGATCGGCGTGGGTGGCCACCACGGCGGCCGCGTAGACCGCGGTGTCGCCGTCGGCGTCCGCGATCTCAACGCCGCCATTGACCCGGCGAACCGCTCGCACCTGCGCTCCGGTGCGGACCGAGCTCAGGTGCTTGGCGATCCGCTGAACATAGGTGGACGATCCGCCGGTCACGGTGTACCAGTTCGGCGACGGGGCCAGCGACAGCATGCCGTGGTTGTCGAGGAATTTAAAGATGTACCGCGCGGGGTAACCGCTGGCCTCGGCCGGGGGACACGACCAGGTGGCCGACACCAGCGGAGTCACGAGATGATCGACGAAATACCGGTCGTAGCCTCCAGCGCGAAGGAACTCACCGAGGGTCAGCTCACCGGTGTCTGGCGTGTTGAGCAGCATTTTCGCTGACCGGTAGAAGCCGGGAACGCTGGCGAGCAGGCGCAGGTAGCGCGGTCGGCCGAGTTGGCGGCCGTGCGGGATCAGCCCGCGCCAGCCTCTCGACCCGGCGTAGCTAAGACCGCACCCGTCGCATCGAACGGCAAGGCTCATCTCGGTCGGCTGGGACTGCACCCCCAGCTCGTCGAAGAGCCTGGTCAAGGTCGGATAGGTGACCTTGTTGTGGACGATGAACCCGGTGTCCAGCGCCAGCAGCCGCCCGTCGCCGACCGGGACCTCATGAGTGTCCGCGTGTCCGCCGAGACGGTCAGCCGCCTCGTACAACGTGACGTCGTACCGGTGCTGAAGCAGGTAGGCGGCGGTCAGCCCGGACACGCCGCCGCCTACTACAGCTGCTCGGGGTCTTGACGTTCTCATCGCTCTCCAGGTCGGTGCCGATCGCGGGCTCATGGAAATCAATACTAAAATACACTAAGATCAAGCTCGGCCACAGGCAGGGCGATGAGCAAGAGGACGATCAGGTCGGGGAGGACGCATGGCTAGCTTTGAGAAGCAGATTCCATCGCAGTGGACGCCGGATGAGACCTTCAGCTACCTGGCGATGTTCAGCAACGCCAGGGACTGGGATCCGGGGGTGCTCGACGCGGATCGTCTGGACAGCGGTCCGATCCGGGTCGGTAGCCAGTTCCGGCTGGTCGTGCCCTTCGGCCGCCGCCAGCTCACGCTGGTCTACCGGGTCGTGTGCCTCTCGCACGAGGACCGCGAGATCAGGCTGGCCGCGCGGTCGGCGTTGCTGCGGGTGACCGACCACATCAAGGTCGGGCCGGCCGGGCCGGTCCCGGGCCAGACGCTCGTCGACTACCGGGCCGAGGTCAGGCTGCGCGGACCGGTCGCGCTGCTCAACCCGGCCCTGCGGCAGGGCTTCGAGATCGCGGGCGAAAGCGCCGCCGCCGGGCTGGCCGCCACGCTCGCCGGTCCGCCGCCCGCGCTACCCTCGCCCGAACCGCCCCCGACCGGACCTTCGTCGGCGTCGGCCGGCGCCCCGCAGACATGATGAACCGCGTAGCAAATCTGACCGACGTCGTCCTAGAGGCGAGCATCGTGGGCAGCTTCTCCCGGATCGGCTTCGCGGTCAGGTCCGGTCTGGTGGCTGAATTCAGGACGCCGCTGTGTCAGCAAACACCGCCCTCGATGGCCGGCCGTACCGTGCTGATCACGGGTGCGACCTCGGGTATTGGCCTGGTCGCCGCCTGTGAACTGGCCCGACTAGGTGCCCAGGTGAACTTTCTGGCTCGCGACCCGGGCCGCGCCGAGACGGCTCGCCGCCGCATCGCCGATGCGGGCGCCAGTGCGGGCCATGAGCGAGACGATGTCTGGTATGGCCTCGCCGACCTCGATGACCTAGACTCCGTGGGCGCATTCGCCGCGAATCTCAGCTCCCGCGTGACCGGGCTCGACGTGCTGATCCATAACGCGGGGGCGATCCACGATCACCTGGCCACGACCCCGGATGGCATCGAACTGACGGTGGCCGGCCAGTTGCTAGCGCCGTTCGTGCTGACCGAGTTTCTGCTTGACCGGCTGCGCGCCGCGGCGCCGGCGCGGGTGATTACGGTCTCTTCCGGTGGCATGTACTTCAAGCGCATCGACATCGCTGCGCTGGCTGAAACCAGTCCGTCCGGCTACAGCGGGGCTGCCCGCTATGCGCTGACCAAGCGAGCGCAAGTAGCGCTGAACACCCAGTGGGCGGCGCGAACCGACCCCTCCCAGATAGCGTTCCATGCCGTGCACCCAGGCTGGGTCCGGACGCCGGGCCTTAGCCTGACCCTGCCGAGGTTCGCCCGGCTGATGGGGCCGCTCTTGCGTACCCCGGCGCAGGGCGCTGACAGCATCGTCTGGCTGGCGGCAGCCGACCGGCGACAGCTCGGCTCCGGGCGGTTCTGGCATGATCGTCGGCCGCGCGCCACCTACCGCCGCCCCGGCCCGCCGGGCGACCCGCCGGGAATGGGCCAAGCGCTCTGGGACTGGACGGCCGGGCTAGCCAGCCGCTCGGGGGCCGTGCGCTAGCCGAGCAGGCCGAGACTGGAGGCCACCGTCTCGGGATCGGCGCAACCGACGATCCACTGGTCGTGCGAGGTGCCTTCGAGCCAGATCAGCAGGCCGCGCGGGGTGTTCTTGTGCACGACCGCGAAGATCTTGTGCCCGTCGGCGTGGATGGTGCCGACCTCAATGTAGCCGGGGATCCGGGTACCGACCTTGAGGCCGCGGTCGGCTGGAGCGTGCGCGTCCTCGAGGATCTCCACGCCCCGGATCGCGGTCAGGGGCGCCCGGAGGCTGGCGTGGGCCGCCTCGGCCTGTTCGATCCCGGTGAGCTGCAGCACGAGTTCGTCGCCCATCACCCGCAGTACGGCCATTCGTGCCTCCCGAGTTGGGCGGATTCGTGCCGACTGGCACTCGGTCACTAACCAAAACGCTAGCCTCCCGTCCCGTCCGCCGATAGAGCCACGTCCGTCACTATCGTCGGAAGCGCCCCGGTAACTTAGGCAGATGAGCTTCGAGGTCTCGGCGGACGCGTACACCAAGTTCATGTCGCGATTCTCAGAGCCGCTGGCGGTCCAGTTCGCAGACCTGGCTGGAGTGAGTCCTGGCGGCGGGTCAGTCGACGGGCCGGTCACCCAGGGCCCGGTCACCCAGGGCGAAGGTGGCCAGGGCCCGGTCACCCAGGGCGAAGGTGGCCAGCGGGTACTCGACGTCGGCTGCGGCCCCGGCGCGCTCACCGCCGAACTGGTGCGCCGCCTAGGCCCGGATTCGGTGAACGCCATCGACCCGTCCGAGTCATTCGTCGCCGCGGTCCGGCAGCGGCTGCCCGAAGTGGACATACGGCTGGCCTCGGCCGAGCAATTGCCGTTCGAGGACGGCGCGTTCGACGTAGCCATGGCCCAGCTCGTCGTCCAGTTCATGAACGACCCGGTCGCCGGCCTGCGCGAAATGGCAAGGGTGACCCGCCCCGGCGGCGTGGTCGCCGCGTGCGTCTGGGATCGCGGCGGCGGCCGCAGCCCGCTCAGCCCTTTCTGGCAAGCCGTCGCCGATCTAGATCAGGTGGAGGGGGAGAGCCTCGGCCCCGGGGTCAACCAGGGTGACATCGCCCGCCTGTTCGCCCAGGCCGGCCTGGCCGTCGTCAAGGACACCGAGCTGACGGTCGAAGTGCCGCAGATCGGCTTCGACGAATGGTGGGAACCGGTCACCCTAGGCGTCGGCCCGGCCGGCGACTACGTAGTCTCGCTGGACGCCGACCGTCGAGCCCAGCTCCGCGCCCACTGCCAGCAGATTCTGGCCAAAGGCCCGCCGGTAGTCAGTGCAACCGTCTGGGCAGTAACCGGAAGCCCCTAATAAGGCAGCCGGCCCGGCGGTCGAGCGCCATCCACCCAGTTTCCAGGCGATCTAGCCATCCCACATGCGACGCTTCGGCCACACAGATCCCGCCAATACCGTCAGCCTCAGAAGACACTCTTGATCATCTTCTCAAAACCGGGTGAATCTGCAGATTCACCCGGAAAAAACCCGGTGAATCCGCAGATTCATCTGGTTGGCTTGGCCAATTCTCCAGTCACATCCCCCCTTTGACCCCATTGGCATCAGTAATCCCAGATACCTCGGTGGCGTGAGCTCGGTCGGCGGCTTGCGGGAGGGGGTCGGGTGCGTTTGGTTGGCGGCCTTTCGGGGCGGGCGGGTCAGTTGCCGGCTGGTTTGCGGGAGGGTGGTGGGG
>DATNFM010000315.1:0-30569 GCA_035606435.1 Streptosporangiaceae bacterium
AGCGTTGCTAAGCGATCATGCCATGCGAATCGACCCGGCGCCCCTAAGGCGTGCGCAGGCAGGGTGCCGGATTGCTCGGGGGTGGCAGCCGGGCTGGCCAGCAGCCTGAGGCTGTCGGCGTGCCCTCGAAGAGCACTACACTCCGCGCCAGCCGACCGGCTACTGACCCATCACCAAGCAGGTTTGGGCGGGTCACAGCGGGTAGCAAACGCTGGTGAATCCAAATTCCACGAAAAGCGCGCGGACGGCTCGCCGTATAGGTGCGTTCCTATTGTGGTGGGTATTGCTCATGTCTTTTTGGGTAATACTTGACGACTCCATTAACACTGATGAGTTGCTGGCCGGTGCCGGTGCCGCCGCGATCGGGGCGTTCTTCGCGGAGGTGGCGATCTACCAGGCAAACGGCCAGGTCCGGCTCCGCGTTGAGTGGATTGTTCCGGCCCTTACCTTGCCGTGGAAGCTCGTGCGCGACACCGGCGTGGTCTTCCTGGCTCTGCTGAAGCGGCTGACGCGGGGCGAGTTGCCGCCGAGTGGGTTTCGCGAGGAGCCGGTGAGTTACGGGCCGGATAGCGCGGAGGGCAGGACGCGCAGGTCGCTGATCGTCGGCGGACTTTCCGTCGCGCCCAACCAGTTCGTGCTCGGCCTGGACAGGGAATCCGGTGTCATGGTCGTGCACGAACTGGTGACCGGAGATCGGAGGGCGGGCAGTTGAGCGCATTCTTGGTGACCGCCATCGCGCTGCTGGTCGCGGTGGTCCCGTGCGCGATCGTCGTGGCCCGTGGCGATGTGCCGGACGCGGTGGTGGCGTTCGGTGCCATCGCGTCCAACATCGTGATGGTGCTCGCCTTGATCGCGGAGGGATTCAATCGCAGCGGAGAGTTCGAATTGCCATTGCTCAGCGCGGTGCTGATCTACGGCAGCGGGCTTGTTTTCGTGCGTTTCATGGAACGGGGATTGTGACGATGCGCGCCGTGGCGGTCGATGTTTTTCTCGGGCTTGGGGCGGCTGTCGCCCTTGTGTCCTCGGTTGGCATTCTCGTCATGCGCGACGCTTACCAACGGCTGCACTATGTCACTCCGATATCATTGCTTACCCCTGTTTTGATCGGCATCGCCATTCTTATTCAATCCGGATGGTCAAGCCGCAGCGCCCAGACCTGGCTGGCGATCGGGTTCATGGCGATAGCCAGCCCGTTCCTCAGTCACGCCACGATCCGGGCGGCGCGCGTCCGCGAGTCGGGCGACTGGCGGCTGACCAAGCCGGATCAGGCGGATCGGACGGAAGGGCCGAAGTGACTGCCTCGCTTCAACTCGTCCTGCTCGTCCTCGTCGCGGTCGGCGCGACCGGGGTCGTCCTGATCAGGTCTCCGGTTCGCCAGGTGGTGGCGCTCAGCGTGTACGGACTGCTGCTGGCGGTCCTCTTTCTGGCGTTCCAGGCGCCCGACGTCACGCTGTCCGAGCTCACGGTCGGCGCCGTGGTCTTGCCGATCCTGCTGCTGCTCGCGCTCGCCAAGGTCAGGGAACGCGACAAGTGAGCGCGAGCACGCGCCGCTGGCTGTTCCTGGCCGGCATGGCCGGCCTGGCGGCCTTTTACCTGTGGGGGCTGGTCGGCCTGCCCGGGTTCGGTCACTATCCGGGCCCCTACGGACTGATCATCAACAAGATCGCGGTGGCGCAGACCAACGCGACCGGCGTGGTGTCCGCGGTCAACTTCGAGTACCGCGGCTTCGACACGGTCGGTGAGGAATTCATCTTGTTCATGGCCGCCGCCGGGGTGAGCGTCGTGCTGCGTCACTTGCGTGGCGAGCGTGAGCGGCCCGGTCTTGAGCAGGGGATTGGTGCTGACGAACCATCGACCTCCGACGCCGTCGCGCAGGCCGCTCTGGTCTTCGTCGGGCCCGTGCTCGTGCTGGGCTGGTGGCTCGCGTCGCACGCGCAGACCAGCCCATCGGGCGGATTTCAGGGCGGCGTCGTGCTGGCCACCGCCTTCATCCTGATCTACCTGTCGGGAGGGTTGCTCACCTTCCGGCGGATCAGCCCGGTCGCCCTGACGGACGCGGTCGAGGCGGTCGGAGCGGGCGGGTTCGCCGCGATCGGGCTCGCCGCGGTGCTGATGGGCCTGCCCTATCTGGATAACTACCTTCCGCTCGGCATCAAGCCGGGCGCTGTGAGTTCGTCGGGCACCATCGCGCTGATCAGTTTCTTCGTCGGCGTGGAAGTCGCGGCGGCGTTGATCCTGATGGTCGGCGAGATGCTGGAGCAGACCTTGCTTGTCCAAGGGGAGGCCGGCTCGTGAGCGTCTTTCCTTACCTGGTCGTGGTCTGGGTGCTTGCCGTCGGCCTGTACGGCATTGTCACCAGTCGCCACCTCATCCACCTGATCATGTGCCTGATCGTCGTCCAGTCCTCCACCTATGTGCTGCTGCTCGCGGTCGGCTACCGACGGGGGGCGGTCGCGCCCTACTTCTCCGACATTCCGGTGCACACCCCAGCCGTCGATCCAGTGGTCCAGGCGCTGGCGCTGACCGATGTCGTCGTGGAGGCGGCGGTAACCGCGCTGCTGCTCGCGTTCGCCATCCAGGCGCAGAAGCGGTTCGGGACGCTCGATCCGCACGAACTCGTCCAGTTCAAGGGCTGAGGGGCGGGTCGGCCGTGAACCAGCTGATGCCGCTGCCCGTGGTGGTGCCGCTGCTCACGGCGGCCGCGGCCGCGGCCCTCAGCCCGGTCTTCCGATCGAAGCGCAGGCTGCTCGACGGCACGGCGATCACGGCGAGCGCCGTGACGACGGTC
This sequence comes from Streptosporangiaceae bacterium, assembly GCA_035606435.1. Taxonomy (GTDB): domain Bacteria; phylum Actinomycetota; class Actinomycetes; order Streptosporangiales; family Streptosporangiaceae; genus Chersky-822. The sequence goes on from DATNFM010000315.1 coordinate 2,789, forward strand.
ATCCTCGGCGTCATCACCTACCAGGCGGCCCACGGCGAGGTCGTGTACTGGTTCGCCGGGTTCCGGCCGTCCCATCACGTCGCGATCGGGATCGACTTCGCCGCCGATGCGATCGGGGCCGGCCTGGCCTGCCTGGCTGGCCTGCTAGTCACCGCCGCGATGGTCTTCTCCTGGCGGTACTTCGAGCGGGTCGGGACGTATTACCACACGCTGATGCTCACGTTCCTGGCGGGCATGGCCGGATTCTGCCTCACCGGCGACATCTTCGACCTGTTCGTGTGGTTCGAGCTGATGGGCGTGTCCGCGTACGCGCTGACCGCGTACCGGCCAGAAGAGCGCGGACCGCTGCAGGGAGCCTTGAATTTCGCGATCACCAACAGCGTCGGCGCCTACTTGTCGTTGTCGGGCATCGCCGTCATCTACGGGCGGACCGGCGCGCTCAACATGGCTCAGATTGGCCGCGACCTGGCCGGCCATCGCGCTGACGGTCTCGTGACGGTAGCTTTCCTCCTAATTATTACGGGTTTGCTGGTCAAAGGCGCGATCGTACCCTTCCATTTCTGGCTGGCCGACGCGCACGCCGTAGCACCGACTCCGGTCTGCGTGCTGTTCTCCGGGGTGATGGTGGAACTCGGGCTCTACGGAGTCGCCCGGGTGTACTGGTCGGTATTCGGCCTGGCGCTCGGCCACCGGGCCGCTCTGACCAACGTCTTCCTTACTCTCGGCCTGATCACGGCGGTGGTCGGCGCGCTGTTTTGCTTCCGAGAACGCCATCTCAAGCGGCTGCTCGCCTTCTCTACGATCTCGCACGCGGGAATGTTCCTGGCCGGGATCGGCTTGCTCACCCCGCTCGGGCTGGCCGGAGTCGCTGTCTACGTGACCGGTCACGCCCTGGTGAAGGCGGCTCTGTTCCTGTGCGTTGGCATCGTGCTTCACCGGCTCGGTTCAGTGGACGAGTCCGCCTTGCATGGGGCCGGCCGGCGGCTGCGGGTGACCGGAGTGGTCTTCACGGTCGCCGCTTTCGCGCTCGCCGACCTTCCGGTCTTCGCCACCTATCTAGGGAAAGGCTGGATTGAGGACAGTGCGGCGGCGCACGGCATGGTGTGGGTGACCGCGGTCTTCGTGGCGTGCTCGGTCCTGGTCGGCGGGGCTGTGCTGCGGGCCGCCGGCGGCGTCTTCTACGGCCTCGGCGATCCGCCGAGCGAGGACGCCGAGATGGCCAGCGAGGCTTCGGAGGAGACGAGCGAAACGAACCTGGCCAAGCGGCGTACGCCGCTGTCCATGATCGTTCCGGCGGCGATACTGGTCGTCGCCGCGCTCGTAGTCGGAGTGCTGCCTCGCCTCGGCCGGGCGGTGGAGTCGGCGGCGCTGCGATTTCAGGATCAGGACGCCTACAACGCGGCGGTGCTGTCCGGATCACACGTCAGCCACTTCGCCGCTCCATTCGCCGCCGAGCCGTCCGGGGTGACCGCGGCGGCCCTGCTCACTGGCGTCGGATCGGCGGTCGGTGCCGTACTGCTCGCCTTCGCGGCGCTGTACTGGCGGCGGCTGCCATTGCTACGGCGCGGGTTCGAGCCTGGAACCGGGCTGGTACGTCCGATCAGGGGCCTGCAGAGCGGTGTGATCAACGACTACATCACCTGGGTGGTGCTTGGCCTGGCCTGCCTAGGCGGCGCGCTCGTGCTGGCGGTCAGATAGGCGCCGGCCGCCCGTGACCTGTTTACGGTCGACCTCCTTGGTAAGCGGCTTAGCCATGAAGATCGTTTCGCGTCTAGAACAATCGCACGGGCTTGACCGCCTCGTGCGGCCCGGTCAGAAGCTAGCCAGACTCATACCTCCCGGCAAGGTCCGGGACGCGCTGCATGGCGTGTGGCTCGGTCATCCGGTTCACCCGTTGCTCGTGCAGGTGCCGGTGGGAGCCTGGCTTAGCGCCAGCGTCATCGGCCTGCGGTCAGAAGGCGAGCCCGCGGCGCGGACGCTGTCCGTCATTGGGCTAGCTGGCGCGACGCCCGCCGCGCTATCCGGCCTGGCCGACTGGTCCGAGCAGCACGAGCAGCAGATGCGGGTGGGAGTGGTGCACTGGGCGGCCAACTTGCTGGCAATCGGCTGCTACGCCAGTTCTCTGGTCGCGGCTAGGCCGGCCGTCAGCAGGACGTGGCGACTCGCCGGGCTAGCGGCCTTGTCGGTGAGCGGGCTGCTCGGCGGGCACATGTCGTTCCGGCTCGCGGGCGGCGCGAATCACGCTGAGGCGGTTCCGCACCTGATCGAGCCCGGGTGGCACTGGCTGATGCCGGAGGGCGAGCTTCGCGAGGACGCCCTGGTGCGCGCGATGGTCGGCGAAGTGCCCGTTGTGGCGATTCGGCGTGACGGCCAGGTGCACGTGCTGGCTGATCGCTGCAGTCACATGTCCGGTTCGCTGGCCGAAGGCGAGCTCTCGGGTGCCGAAGTGACCTGCCCGTGGCACGGCAGCGTCTTCTGCGTGCGCGACGGCTCAGTGGTGGGCGGCCCGGCGACCGCACCGCAGCCGTCCTTCGAGACCCGCGTCATCGGCGGGGCGGTGGAAGTCAGGCTGCCGGGCGCGGGCTGACCCCTAGATCTCCCGCAGGGCGGGCAGTGGCTTTCAGGGTGTAAATATGCGCATTCATCCGGTCGGTTGTCGAGGCGTTTAGCCACGATTACGCTTTTAGTTACATCAACCTCGTTGGCCGCAGATGGGCAGGTTCGCGCCGCCGTCGGCGTTAGGCGGCTCGGTTTAGTTTCTGGGTGGCGGCGGCCTGGGCCCTGGGGTCGCCGGCCTCAGCGGCGGCCTGCCTTTCGGCTTCGGCGTTGACCTCGGCGCCGAGCATGACGGCGATGCCGGTGAGGTAGAGCCAGAAGATGAGGATGACCACTCCGGCGAAGGCGCCGTACGTCTTGCCGTAGCTGCCGAATTTGGCGACGTAGAAAGAGAAGCCGAGGGAGGCGGCCAGGAAGATTGCGGTGCCGATCAGGCCGCCTGGGCTGACCCACTGCCACCTGGGCATCTTTCGGTTCGGGCCGATGAAGTAGAACACGCTGAAGAGCAGCGAGATCACGATGATCGTGACGACCCAGCGGACCACCGTCCAGGCGACGACGAACGCCGTGCCACTGAACGGCAGGAAGCCTTCGATCCCCGAGCCGATGGACGCGCCGAACACGATCAGTGCCGCCGCGATCCCGCCGAGGATGACGATCGCCAGCATGAGCAGGAACGCGATCAGTCGCTTGGCGACGAACTTGCGGTCTTGGGGCACGTCGTAGGCCACATCCAGGCCTGTTTCCAGTGCGGTCATGCCCGATGACGCGCTCCAGACCGCCACCGCCACCCCGAGGATCACGGCGACGAGCGAACCCCTGGAGGCATGGCTGGTGGCCGACCTGACGGCGTCGCTGAACACTCCGGCCGCGCCCGGCGGCAGTGCCTTGGTCAGGCCGTGCACCAGGCGAGTGACCGTTCCCGAGCCGATCTGGATCAGGCTGGCCACCCCCAGCAGCGCGATCAGGGCTGGAAACAGGGCCAGGAACCAGTGATAGGCCAGGCTGCCGGCTGTCATCGCGCATCGGTCGGCCACGAACTCCTTGCCCGACCGCTTCATGATGGCGAACCAGCCGGATCGGCCGAGCTCCAGCGGGCTGTCGGGCCCTGGGGCATCGGCGGTCTGCGGAGGAACGACCTCTTGCGGAGAACGATCCGCGCCGCCGGAGGCATTTGAAGTCATCGCACCTGCCTACCCGACGGTCGGCGGCCAAACGTTCCGCGCTGGTCGTGCTCGCTCGCCAGGCCAGCCAGGTGTTTCGCGCCCGGCGAGTCGGGCAGCGGGGCCGATGTCGCGGTCGAAGCCACGGGGTGCTGGCAACCGCGACGCGGGCTGACGGAGGGGTAAATATGAGGCTTGATCTGGAGAAGTACCGCCAAAGCGACGAGACGGCTTCGGCGTTCGCCGATCTTGTCGACTCGGGGCAGCTCGACCTGCCGTTGCCAGGCAGCGGGCACACGCAGGATCGCTGGTTCGCGCTCGCGGCTCTTGGCGGTCGCGACCTGTCGCTGGCAAGACTCAGCGAGGGTCACGCGGACGCACTAGCGATCCTGGCCGAACTCGGCGGACCGCCGCCCAGGGAAGGCAGCAGGTGGGGCGTCTGGGCGGCCCAGCCGCCAGGCCCGCGCGTGACCGCCCGGCAGGTCGACGGTCACTGGCGGCTGGACGGCGTCAAGCAGTACTGCTCGGGAGCGCGGTCCTGCACGGACGCGCTGGTGACGGCGGCCGCGAAGGACGGAGACCGGCTGTTCGCGGTCAGCACGCAGAACCTCACTCCGGTGCCAGGCACCTGGCCAGCGACAGGCATGGTCGGCAGCGACACGCTCAACGTCCGGTTCCCTGAGGTGCAGGCGCAGCCGGTCGGGGAGCCCGGCCGTTACGTCAACCGGCCAGGATTCGCGCACGGCGGGGTCGGCGTCGCGGCCTGCTGGTACGGCGGCGCGCGGGCGATCGGTTGCTCGCTAGCGGAAGCGGCATCGAACCGGGATATCGGGCCGCATGGCCTGGCACACCTTGGCGCGGTCGATATCGCGCTGCGCTCGGCCAAGCTGGCGCTTGACGAGTCCGCCGCCGAGATCGACGCGGATCCGCTTGACCACAAGTCGGGCGGCCGCGCGCTCGCGCTGCGAGTCCGCGCGCTAGTCGAGGCGACCGCGACCGAGGTCATGCACAGGGTGGGCCGGGCCCTTGGAGCGGGTCCGCTGTCCCATAACGAATCGCATGGACGCCGGGTGGCCGACCTCACCGTGTACCTGCGTCAGCATCATGCCGAGCGAAACCTGGCTGAGCTGGGTGCGGTCGTGGCAGAAAGCGGTGCGTCCTGGTGACGCGAGGACTTGGAGGTAACTGCTCGGTGAGCACTGCGGTCAGCTTGGACGCCAGCTATTTCGACGCCATGTACGCGGCCTCGGCAGATCCCTGGGGATTCGAGAGCCGCTGGTACGAGCAGCGCAAGTACGCGCTCACCCTGGCCATGCTGCCGGCCGAACGGTACGGCGACGCCTTCGAACCCGGCTGTTCGATCGGCGTACTGACCGGACTGCTGGCCGGGCGATGCGACCGCCTCCTATCCTGCGATCTGGCCGGAGCGGCGGTCAGTGAGGCTCGCCGCAGGCTCGACGGCCAGCGTCAGGTGCGGATCGAGCAACTGGCTATTCCGGCGCAGTGGCCAAGCGATTCATTCGACTTGATCGTCTTCTCCGAATTCCTCTATTACTTCGGTGACCGTGACCTGCGCAGAGTGGTCGAACTGGGCGAGACCTCGCTGCGCCCGGGCGGGACGCTGATGGCCGTGCACTGGCGCCATCCAGTAGCCGAGTACCCACAGGACGGCGACACGGTCCACCGGGTGCTCGGCGAACGGCCAGGGCTCGCCCCGTTGGCCAGTCATCGCGAAGCCGACTTCCTCGCCGACGTCCTCATACGAACCGATTCCACGCCGCAGTCGGTGGCCCAGGCAGCGGGCCTGGCGTGATCAAGTCCGTCGGCATCACCGTTCCAGCTCACAATGAGGAAGATCTGCTTCCGGCCTGCCTGGATGCCCTGCGTCTCGCTGCGCAAGCTGTGGCCGGCCTGACGGTGCAGACGATCGTCGTTGCGGACGACTGCGCGGATCGCACCGCCGCGGCGGCGCTTCGCCGCGGCGTGAGCGTCATCAGCGTCAGGGCGAAAGCAGTGGGAGCCGCTCGCGCCGCTGGAATGAACGAGTTGCTGCGCCGCTTCTCCGGCATCGACCCCCGCGACCTATGGCTGGCTACTACCGATGCGGACACCACCGTGCCGCGGTTCTGGCTTGAGCGGCAGCTCAGCCACGCGGACCAGGGCTGGGACGCGGTGCTCGGCACGGTGACCGTCGCCGACTGGGAGGACAGGCCCGCGCACCTTCTCACGTCCTTTGCCGCACACTACGAATTCGGCGATGCCGCTCATCCGCATGTACACGGCGCGAATCTTGGCATCCGGGCGTCGGCCTACGTCGATGTGGGCGGTTTCAGTCACCTGGCCACCGCCGAGGATCACGCACTGGTGGAAGCCCTGGCCGCGGCTGGTGTCTCGGCCCTTCGAGCCGCCGACATCGAGGTGACAACCTCGGCCAGGTGCGATGCCAGAGCGCCGCATGGATTCAGTCATCTGCTGACGAAACTCGCCGCCGACGCGTAGCCAGCCGCGTTAGCTCTATCGCCAGTTGGGTAGCGAGATGACGCATCAGGACGAAGGGCGGACATGATGAACGACAGCACGGCAACCGGGATCCGCGAGCCCTCAACCGGCGAACTCGTCAAGCAGTTGTCTGAGCAAGTATCGACGCTCCTGCGAGACGAGCTGAAACTCGCGCAGCTCGAGATGAGTCGCAAGGGCAAGCAGGCCGGCACCGGCGCGGGCTTGCTCGGCGGAGCGGGGCTGATTGCCCTGTACGGCGTGGGCTGCATGATCGCGTGCGCGATCATCGCCATCAGCGGGGTGCTCCGACCCTGGCTGGCCGCGCTGATCGTGGGGGCAGCGCTGCTGGCCGTCGCAGGTATAGCGGCATTCATTGGCAAGGCCCGGCTCAGCAAGGCGGCGCCGCCGGTGCCTCAGGAAACCGCAGAGAGCCTCAAGGCAGACGTCGAGGTCATCAGGGAGAAGGTCAAGCGATGAACCAGAGCGAACCGGCACGCAGGGCTTCGCCGCCGCTGGCTCCGGCGGCAGGCGGCGCGGAGCGGGAGTTGCACGCTCGGATCGAGCACACCCGTCAGGAACTAGGCGAGACGGTAGATCAGCTGGCGACCAAGGCTGACGTCAAGGCGCAGGCCCGTGCCGCCGCGACCAGGCTCACGGCCCAGACCAAGTCGGCCACCATGCAACTGGGCCAGAAGGCCGCCGCCTGGTCCACCGCCGACTCGACCAGGCAACTGGTCTTGCCCGCGATAGTGACCGCTGCGGCAATAGCGTGCACCTGGCTACTGCTGGCCCAGCGGAGAAGACGGTAACCAGTTCGCGGGCGCGCCCGGAGGCCGGTCCGCCCGGTCCCCGGCGTTCCCAGCCTGCGGGTAAGGAACGTCTTAGCCCGGATTACGGACCACTTAGCCCTGGTTACGACAGTCTTAGCCCGGGTTAGCGCAAAATTTTGCCGGTTTTATCATGGTTCCGGAGTCCGTAACCAGGGCTAAGACCGCGTAACCAGGGCTAAGACGTCCGTAACCCGGGCTAAGACGTCCGTAACCCGGGCTATGTCAGCGTCACCAGGGCCATGCGGATCAGAGCCAGGCGTTGCTGGCCCAGCGGAGAAGACGGTAACCAGTTCGCGGGCGCGCCCGGCGCGGGCTGGATTCGGCGCGGGCGGGTTCGGCGCGGGCTGGGTTCGGCGCGGGCGGGTTCGGCGCGGGCGGGTTCGGCGCGCGCGGCTGGCATCAGGCGGCAGCTATGAAAGGCATCAGTCTCGAAGCGCTGACGGAGCGGGCTGCCTGATGACCGGGCTGAGCTCGGTTCGGGTCGCCTCATGATGACCGCTGATCTTGCGCAGCGCCGGCAAGGCGGCGATCCAGGACGGCGCCTGCAGCCACAATGACAAGATCCGGTAAGCGAATACCCCGGCGACGGCGGTAGCCAGCGGGGCACCGCAGTAGCTGATCGTCAGCGGCAGCACCAGCGCGAGGATGCCCGCTCCGGCGAGCGGGCCGACCCGCCGGGAGAAGACCATTCCGCTCGCGAAGCCGATGAACAGCGCCGCGGCGTTCATGCCGTAGCCGAAGGCAGCGAGCCCGGCCCAGGCCGCGACGGCGTCCGCTAGCCAGAAGACGGTCATGCCGACGATCGCCGAGCCCCACCGGAGCGGACGCGAGAACAACTCCCTGATCATCTGGATCGAGCCGAGGAAGGTAGACACGATCGAGCGCCACCCGCTATCGCCGGTGAGCCTGCCAGCGCAGCGGTCCGCCAGCCAGAACGCGACCAGCAGTCCCGGCACCGGAGCCAGCGCCCAGGTCAAGGTCGCGCTAGCCGGGACGCCGGGCAAGCGCGTCAGGAGCACCATGACTGCCACGCCGCAACCCGCCAGAGCCAGCGCACCTTGTTCCAGGCCGGCCAGGGCCGCCACCCTGACCTTTGCGTCCGGCTCTGATGCGCCGGCTGTCCGCAGCGCCCACCCGTCGAGTGATCCGCCGCGAAAGGCGAGAAAGCCGCCGAACCCGGCCAGAGCCACCGCCGCGACGACGCGCCTGCGCATCCACGGGCCAGAGTTGACCCGGAAGATTCCGCGATACGCGTGGTAGTAACCGACATAAGAGACGATCCAGGCGGCCGGCAGCACCAGGAGCCAGTGCCAGTGGAACTGACCGAGGACAGCGGCCACCTTGCTGAATCCGGCGATCGAGGCCAGTCCGAGTGCGGCCGCTAGCTCGAGCAGCGAGGCGACGGCCAGCAAGATACCGAGGGCGCGCCAGCCTCGCTCGATGTGATGGCCGGAAAGAATTCCGGGGAACCGGCGCGGCATGAACGGCGCCTTCCCATCACCGAGCAGTCCACCCGTCCGCGGCGTCGCGGATCTTGGCGGATTCGGGGCGGGTTGGGTGAGGTTCACGGGAATGAGAACGTGGTCAGAATGATATCGGTGATCTCGATCGGCCGGGATTGTGTACCGGCGCTGAGCAGGTAGTTTACCCGCTCCCTGCCCTAGGTCGGACGGCTAGGCGCGCCGTCATCGTCCAGCGGGTCCGCCTGCGGCCGACCGGGCGCCCTGACTCACGCGGCTCTGATGTTAGAAGTCCAGTCAGCCGGAAAGCTTGGCGTCATGTCTGTATTCAGAGCACTGGGCCGTCCTGCGATCGCCTCGATCTTCATCCTCCAGGGATTCGAGACGATGCGCCATCCTGAACGCGTGGCGAAACGAGCCGAACCGGTGGTTCGGCCGCTCGCCGACGTTGTGGATTTCGTGCCCAACGACACCGAGCAGGCCGTTCGGATCAACGGCGCCGTCCAGTTCGCCGCCGGCACGCTGCTAGCCATCGGCTGGGCGCCGAGGCTGGCCGCGCTGGCGATCGCGGGCACGCTGGTGCCCACCACGGCCGCGGGTCACCGGTTCTGGGAAGAGGACGATCCCGAACAGCGGACGCAGCAGCGAATCCACTTCCTGAAAAATCTGTCCATGCTGGGCGGCCTGCTGATCGCCGTGGCCGACAATGACGGGCGGCCCTCGCTCGCCTGGCAGGGCCGGTGGCGTTATCGCTCGGCCCGCCGCCAGCTATCTTCGGCCGCCCGGGCGGCCAGGATCGCCGGCAAGGCCGGGGCAAAAGCCGGACGGGTCCGCGGCCGGCTCGAAAGATGATGGATTAAAGCCAGCTCAGAGGGTAGGCGCGGGCGCATGGCTGCGAACGTGCTGGCAGGCCGGTACCGGCTCGAAACCTGCATCGCGATCGGGGGAATGGGTCAAGTCTGGCGCGGGCGCGATCTGACGCTTTGCCGGCCGGTAGCGGTCAAGCTCCTGAACGACAAATCCGCTGGTGACCCTCAGGCGCCGAGGCGGTTCATGGCCGAGGCGCGGTACGCGGGCCAGATCTGCCACGAGGGCATCGCGAAGGTCTACGACTTCTGTGCGACCGAGCCGCCGTTCCTGGTGATGGAGCTGGTGGACGGGCCTTCGCTGGCGCAGCTGCTGAGCAGCGGTCCGCTGGGAACTTACCGGGCCCTGGACATGACCGCTCAGGTCGCCTGGGCGCTGGAGGCGGCGCATCGCGCTGGAATCGTGCATCAGGACGTGAAGCCAGCCAACCTGATGCTGAGCAGTGATGGTCAGGTGAAGCTCACCGATTTCGGGATTGCCTGCGTCCATGGGGCGGAGCCGGTCACCTGTGCCGGCTCGATTTCCGGTACGTCGGCCTATCTGGCGCCCGAGCGACTCGACGGGGCTCCGGCGAGTCCGGCCTCGGACCTGTACTCGCTCGGCATTGTCTTGCATGAGTGCCTCACCGGGACGCGGCCGTTCACCGGAACCGCGCTGCAAGTCGCGCTCGCGCACCGGCTGCGCGAGCCGCCGCCGCTGCCCGCGTCGATCCCGCTGGCGGTTGCCGGTCTTGTCAGCGATCTCATGACCAAGGACCCGCTGTCTCGTCCGCACAGTGCGGCCGTGGTAGCCAGCCGGGCCGCGTCGCTTCGAGATCGGCTCTCGTCGGCTTCGTCGCCTGAGCCTCGGGCTAGTACGCGTTTACTCCTCGCCGACGGCGGCTTCGATACTCGGATACAGCCGCAGGACCGAGTTAAGACCAGTCAGCTCCAGGACCCGCCGGACCGGCGGCGAGGTCACGACCAGACGGAAGTCGATGTCCATGGACGCCGCGAGCTGATGGACGTGGACTAGCGCACGCATAGCGGACGAGTCGCAAAACACCGTCCCGCTCAGGTCCGCCACCACTGCACTGGTACCAGGCATGCAAGCGGCGACCAGGTCGGCGTAGGCGTCGCTGGAGTTGGTGGCGTCAATCTCGGCTGGAAGCGTAACGATAAGCGTCGTTGCCGCCGTGGCGGTCATAGGCCGGTTTTCCATGACAGCCCTCCTCGTACGGATACAGCTCATGCACCGCAGGGCCCGTCGGCGAAGATGCCAGCCCGCGACGCGGCTGGCGTGACAACCGTGCCTTAATAGTACCGCTACCAGCACATGAAGGACACCTATGGCGCTGGCCGTTTGGCGGCGGAGCGGGCCGGACGCTGTGGTGGCGGTAGCGGCTTCGGCGGGCGGCGTCGACGCGCTCAGCGGACTGGCGCGCTTCTTCCGCTTCATTGCGGGTGAATCTGCCGATGCGCGATTAGGCCGGAGCAGCCGTGGTACCTAAAGGGGCGTCGGTTGTCGACCCAGCCGGGGGAAGTGCGGCCTATCCCAGGGCTATTCACTCCGGCAAGCACTGGTTCACGCTTCCCCGGCCCTAAGACGCTAGGAGGCGGGATGGTGACTGTGCAGCGCGGGAGCCAAGCGGATGTATTCCCGGAGCGCTCAGATCAGGACCTGATCTCGGATTTTCAGCGGCTACCGGATTCTGATCCTGGTCACGTGGCGGCGGGTGAGCAGTTGGTGCGACGTTACGAGTCGCTCGTGCGGTCTAATGCCCAGCGATATCGTGACAGCCCGGAAAGCACGGAGGACCTATTGCAGGTCGGCTATATCGGGCTGATGAAGGCGATCAACAATTTCGATCCGGAAGTCGGCGAGAGCCTGGGGGCGTACGCCCAGCCCTGCATCAGCGGTGAACTGAAGCGGCACTTCCGCGACAAGCGGTGGCAGATCCGGGTCAGCCGGACGGCGCAAGAGCTTCGCCTTCGCATGCGAAAGGCGGTGGTTGAGCTGACCCAGCAGCTTGCCCGGGAGCCGAGGTACTCCGAGCTTGCCGATTACCTGCAGGTCAGCGAGGCTGCGGTCGCCGAGACGGAGCTGGCGTCCCGGGCCTTCCAGGTCGAGTACCTTGATGCCCAGTTCAGCCGAGGCGAGGAGTTCGGTTGTCTCGGTGACCTCGTGGGCGGTGACGACCCGCAGCTTGATCTCGTGCTGGACATGGACTCGGTCTGGGCGCACTTCGACGACCTGCCCGAGCGTGAGCAGCAGTTGCTGCTACTGCGCTTCTACGGCAACATGACGCAACGGGAGATCGGCGCCGAACTCGGCATCTCCCAGATGCATGTCTCGAGACTCCTGAACCACGCGCTCGGCTATTTGCGCGAGTGCATCTCGGCAGGCGACGCCTCGCGGCCGGCGGACTGATCGTGCTGTAACGGGCCTCGCCCGGAGACAGCGCGCATACTGTGCAAGACGGTGGGCAGGTGACGGGAGATCTCCTAGAACGGATCTAGCCCCCGTCCTAGCCGCCGGATCGGAGGTAACACTTGGAGGTCAGCGCTGACCTGCAGGTCGCCGACCTGGCGATGAATGATCACGCCTGCCTGACTTTCGGAGACGACGAGGAGTTGCTCGACCTCACCGCGGCGTTCATCCGCGATGGCCTGGCGAGCGGCCTCAAAGTAATCTGGGTCGGCGGTTCGGTTGGACAGCTGGAACCGGCACTCAAAGAGCGCGGCCTGGCGGTCGGGTCCGCCGTCGAGTCAGGGCAGATGTCGGCCGTTGGCATCGAGGGACACGTGCTATCGGACCAGGCGGCCTTCGAATCCGCTCTCGCGATCCGATGGCTGACGGGCCAGATCGATGCCTCTCGAGCGCAGGGGTTCGCTGGCCTGGGGGTGGCACTCGACATGAGCTGGGCGTTGCGGCCGATCAGCGGTGTCGAACAGCTACCCGACTTCGAAGATCGGGTGGCCGCCGCCGTCGCGGACTCCCGGGTGACCATCTTGTGCCAGTACGATCGCGAGAAGTTCGATCCGGTGACCCTGGCGTCGGTCACTCCGCTGCACACCCGATCGGTAGCGGCTGCCACCTATCACGCCGATGCGGTCCTGCGGATCTGCCGGCAATACGCACCGCCGGGCATCCGGATCGCGGGCGAGATCGACTATCGCGCCGAGGAGCCGCTGGCGCTCGCGCTCGCCGAGGCTCTGAGAATCGACACCGACCTCACCACGGTCAACATGGCCGACCTGCGGTTTATCGATGCGCCCTGCGCGCGGATGATCCTGGACTCAGCCAGGAGTCTTGGCGGAACTCGCAAGATGATCATGCGGTGCACGCCATCGGTCGCGCGTTGGCTAACCGTCTTCGGGGCCGCCGACTTGCCTGGTGTCAGTGTGGTGACGGTTCATGAGCGCTGATCCGCGTTCCCCTCAGGCTCGGTCGGCTGATCGGCCGGATGCCCGGCCGGCTTATCAGCAGGCCGCTCGGTCGGCAGCGACTGGAGTCCTAGTGCTCGATCAGCGATTCGACATCGACGATCTGTACCAGGTCCGGGCCGCTGTCGCCGCCCACACGGCTGAGCTCGGCCTTGCCGCCGAACTGGCGAACGATATCGTCATCGCCGTACATGAGCTGGCCAGCAATTCCGTCCGGCACGGTCCCGGGCGCGGGCGGCTGCGTATCTGGGCGGATCACCGGTCGTTGGTCTGTGAGGTTGCCGATGGCGATCTCGCCGCGCAAGCCGATGGGCCGCCTGCCGAGAGCGCATCACCGGATGGGACGGACTCGCTCCTGCCGTGGCCAGTGGAAACCGGTCACGGGCTCTGGCTGGTCGGCAAGGTCGCCGATCGCCTCGTCGTCCGCCTCGACGACCACGGCGCCACCGCCATTGTCACCTTCGTCCTGCGACATTAGAAGTGGCGCCGGTCCGCCGGCTGCGGCTGTTATCGCCCCTTGGCGGCCTCATATCGCTCGATGACGTCCAGCGGAATGCGGCCGCGTTCGTTTACGTCCATTCCGTGCTCGCGGGCCCAGGTCCGGATGCCGGTCGTTCGCCTCCGGCTGGCCGCGCTGCGATTTGACTGAGATTTGGCCGTCCCGCGGGCCCGGCGGGCGTGCTCAAGGAATGGATCGAGTTGCTTGCGAAACGCACGGGCGTTCTTCGTGCTCAGATCGATCTCGAATTCAGAACCGCCGAGCGCGAAGTGCACGGTCTCGGCCGCCGGGCCGCCATCGAGATCGTCCTGGAGCGAAGTGGTTACCTTCTTAGCCATTGCTGCCCTCCATTGATTTCAGCTTGGATCCCAACTTCCGCGCGGCCGGCAAATGAAACACCCGAGCGCGGGCGTGCCTGGTAACGAGCGAGTCGGCGAACGCTGGCGCGCTGGTGGCGCGGAACTCCACAACGGAACGCGCTGCTGGCACCCTGGACAGACCAGGCGGCCGAAGCCGTCTAGGCACCATCCGGAGGCGATGGCCCTGGCAGCGATGTCGGCTTCGCCCAGTGCCTCGGGATGGGTATAGCGCTCGATACATGGGGCGAGCTGGCACCAGGCCGTTGGCCTGCGCAGTTCGTCGCCGATCAGGGCCCTGGCGCGGTCGGCGGCATGGCGGCCGTTGATAGCGGGGCGCGACAGCGCGCTATCGCCTTCGGGGACAGGCAGGCCAGGCTCGTCCGCCTGGCCTTCCCAGACGTAAGGCCGTCCGAGTGCCTGCGGCGACTGCTGTGGTCGCCGGGCCGGAAGCCAGGGCTCCCAGCTCGGAGGGGCTCGATGCGACATCACAACCAGCACCTTCTTGGGACCGCGCCGTGGTACCGAACCGGATGAGTGCGGGGCGGCACGAACCGGCGCGGAACCGTGGCTAGTTCGATAACCGACGCGTACCCTTCCCTGCCTGGCAGGTTTGATGCGGCCTTTTGGAGTGCAACCGCCGAGGTAGCGGGAAGGCTCCCAGACGGAGGTGGGCGAAGTGGCCATGCCGCGCTGGGTAGAACCTCAGCTCGCGACACTTACCCGCGAGCGATTCTCAAGTCCGGCCTGGATCTTCGAGCGGAAGCTGGACGGCGAGCGCTGCCTGGCCTTCGCCAGCGCGGCTGGCACCCGCCTGATGAGCCGCAGCCAGCGTGACATCACCGGCACCTTCCCGGAGATCGCCGAGGCGCTGGACGCTCAGCGTCGAGGCGACGTCGTGGTGGACGGAGAGATCGTCGCGTTCGCCGGAGATCAGACAAGGTTCGGCCGGCTCCAGCAGCGGCTGGGTGTGGCCCATCCGCAGAAGTCGCTGCTCCGGGCCGTGCCGGTCTACTACTACGTGTTCGACCTGATGTACGCCGAGGGTCGCGATACGCGATCACTGCCCCAGCGGGAGCGCAAGGAACGGCTCGAAACCGCGCTCGGCTTCGACGACCCGATCCGGTACACCGAGCACCGCGACCGCGACGGCGAGCGGCTATCGGAGCAAGCCTGCCGTGACGGCTGGGAGGGTCTGATCGCCAAGCGAGCCGACGCCGTCTACCGAGGCAGGCGCAGCCGGGACTGGCTGAAGTTCAAGTGCGAGAACGCGCAGGAGTTCGTCATCGGCGGCTATACCGATCCGCAACGGTCCCGGGTCGGATTCGGGGCGCTCCTGCTCGGCTACTACGACGGCGATCGCAACCTCGTCTACGCGGGCAAGGTCGGCACCGGATTCGACAACAAGCTTCTCCGCAGCCTGCAAGAAAGACTGGCCAGCCTCGAACGCGACGATCCGCCGTTCAGCCCGAGGGCGGGAAACCTGCCCGCCCGCCGGGGAGTGCACTGGGTCGAACCGCGACTAGTCGGCCAGGTCGGCTTTTCCGAATGGACCGACGACGGCCAGCTACGCCACCCGCGCTTCCAGGGCCTCCGCGACGACAAGAGACCAGCTGACGTAGTCCGGGAAACTCCAACAGAAAAGCGCATTTAGGGAGAAAAATTTGCGAGTCCTTTCTACCTGGGGTCCAGAGCCCGGTCCGGCTTGGCGATCATCAGGGAGAACGCGATGACGGCCGCTAGCGGGGAAAGGATCACGACCGGCAGCCAGTCAGGGAACTGGGTCGCCGCGAGCGCGCCGAGCAGCGCGCCGACCACGATCGCGAGCAGGACGCCGGTGCTGCGCTGCCAGTCCTCCGGCCGTCGGCGGAGAGCCAGCGCGGTCACCAGGCCAGCCAGCGTGCTGGTCAGGTAAGTGCTGGACATCTGGCCGAGCCGGCGGACCGCTGCGGTCTGCGTGCCCATCGCGACGGCGGCCATCGCTAGCAGGATCAGCCGGGTATCGCCGCCGGGCCGGCCGCCCGTGAGCAGCCATCCGGCGGAAAGGCCGGCCAGCAGCGCGAACTCAGCCACGAGCGCGATCGTCACGGCGGCCGGCCAGGCCGGCTGGTCCTTGGTGGACGCGCCGGCCAGCACGCCGCCCAGCAGGACGCCGACCACGTATCCGCCCAGGGCCAGCCCGCCGCTGACCGCCAGCGAGCCGGCCCGCCGGCCCGCGGCGATGCCGAGCAGCACCAAGTTGCCGGTGACCACGCTGCTGAACACGTGGCCGAGCCGCAGGAACGTGGCCGCGTCAACCGCCCCGGACGTGAGCGTCAGTATGACTACTAGCGCGTCTCGACGCCGTCGGCTAGCCGACGGCAACGTTGGCGATCAGTGCCGTCGCGGCTGCCTCGATGGCCTTGGCGTCGATGCCGGCCTCGCGCAGCTGCTCGTCCGGATGGGCGGAGCCCGGCATCGTGTGCACGGCCAGCTTGGTCAGCGCCGGGGCCTGATAGCCGTTGCCGAACGCCGCGAGCACCGCATCGCCCAGCCCGCCCTCTGGCCAGTGGTCCTCGACGGTCACGAACCGGCCGGTCTGGTCGGCGGCCAGGCGCAGCGTGCCGGTGTCGACCGGCTTGATCGAGTACAGGTCGATCACGCGGGCGCTGATGCCCTGGCCGGCGAGCGCGTCGGCGGCCTTGATGGCCTCGTGCACCGTGACCCCGGCTCCGATGATCGTGACCTGGTCGTCCGCCCCGGCGCGGACGATCCGGGAGCCGCCGACATGGAACTCGTCGTCTGGGCGGTAGATCACCGGCGTGTTGCCTCGGCTGGTGCGCAGGTAGCTGATGCCCTCGTGTTCGGCCATGGCAGCGACAAGCGCCGATGTCTGGTTGGCGTCGCACGGGTAGAGAAGCACGCTCCCGTGCACGGCCCGCAGCGCGGCCAGGTCCTCAAGGGCCATCTGCGACGGTCCGTCCTGGCCGATCGAGACGCCCGCGTGCGAGCCGACCAGCTTCAGGTTCGCGCGGCTGATCGCCGCCATCCTGATGAAGTCGTAGGCGCGGGTCAGGAAGGCCGCGAAGGTGCTGGCGAACGGCACCCAGCCCCTGGTCTGCAGGCCGAGTGCGGTTGCGATCATCTGCTGCTCGGCGATGTAGCACTCGAAGAACCGGTCCGGGTGCTTGTCGGCGAAGGCCTGGGCCTTGGTCGAGTCCGCGACCTCCCCATCGAGCGCGACGACGTCCGGCCGCAGGTCACCGAGCGCGACCAGGGCTTCGCCGAACGCCGTGCGGGTCGCCACGGACTCCCCGGGCTCATAGCTCGGCATGAACATCTGGCCGGTCCGCCCGTCCGTCGATCCCCGGGCGGCTCTGGCGGCCAGCGCGGGCGAGGATGCGGACTGCGGCGGCATCACCTGGACGGCAAGATCACCGATGCCGCCGAGTTCGGCGATCGCCTCGTCCGCGTCCGGCACCGGCTTGCCGTGCGCGCCGTCGACGTTCTCCACCGCCTTGACGCCACGGCCCTTGACCGTCCGGGCGATGATCGCGATCGGCTGGCCCTGCGTCCTGCGGGCCTGGCGGAAGGCGGCGTCGATGGCTTCGATGTCGTGACCGTCGATCTCGACGGTGTGCCAGCCGAAGGCCTGCAGCCGTCGCGCGTACGCGTCGATATCCCAGCCGTGGCGGGTCTCGCCCCGCTGGCCGAGCCGGTTGACGTCCAGGATCGCGGTGAGGTTGTCCAGGCCTTCGTAGCCGGCCAGCTCGAAGGCCTCCCAGATCGAGCCTTCGGCGAGCTCGCTGTCGCCGCAGAGAGCCCAGACCCGGTAGGGGAGGTGATCGAGCCGCTTGGCGGTCAGCGCGATCCCGGCCCCGACCGGAAGCCCGAATCCCAGGGACCCGGTGGCCACATCCACCCACGGCAGCCTCGGCGTCGGGTGACCCTCGAGCCGGCTGCCCGCCGCCCGGAAGGTCAAGAGCTCGGCGTCCGTGATCGCGCCCGCCGCCTTGTACATGGAGTAGAGCAAGGGGGACGCGTGGCCCTTGGAGAAGATCAGGTGGTCATTCGCGGGGTTCGCCGGGTTGGCGAAGTCATAGCGCAGATGCTCGGCCAGCAGGACCGCCATCAGGTCGGCGGCCGACATCGAGGAGGTCGGATGACCGGAATTGGCCGCGGCCGAGGCACGGACCGAATCCACTCGTAGTTGCTGTCCTAGCTGGGCAAGGAAGTCGGCGTCCATGCCTGAGGCGCTACCCATCTCACCCGGCCCAAACCCGACCGGCCTCCGGCCCGCGGAGGTCTTGCTAACGCTACGCCGCCAGTGCCCCTTCCACGCTGTCGAAGACCGGTATGACCTGGTCGACGCCGCTGAGCTCGACAATGCGTCTGATCGGAGAGCCGCCCAGTGCCAGCCGCAGCTCACCGTTGCGAGCGCCGATGGCCCGGCCGGCGCGCAGAAGATTGTTCAGGCCGGCGGAATCGCAGAACACCGTACCGGTGAGATCCGCTGTGACGACTTCGGGGGACTGCGCGGCCACGACCTGCAGGAACTCGTACACAGTAAGAGCATTGGTGATGTCTATCTCCCTCGGCATCGTCACTACCGCGTGCCGTCCCTCCCATCGGACATGCGGGCTCGCCACAAAATCCGCGCGGCTACCGGGCTCGGCGGCTATCGCGTTGCTCAGGTCAGCCGCTGTGCGCAGCAGCGTGAGCACCGCGACATCGTCCCCAGAGGGGCTCAGATCCGCCATCGCGTTCATCGCCGCGGCGCAGGCCCGCTCCGGCTCATCAGACTTGATTGCCTTAGCCAGGTGGGCAATCCCGTCGTCGATCAGCAGATCCCTGCGTTCGACCAGGCCGTCGGTGTACAGGCAGAGCAGGGACCCAGGCGGCAGTTCGACCCTGGTAACCCGGCGCTGGTCTTCGCCGTCCGGTGCTCCGATCAAGGTGTCCGAGGGCACCGGCAGGACAACGGTGGCCTCGTCCGGCCGGGCCAGCAGCGGAGGCAGGTGGCCAGCGCTGGAGATCATTACCGACGACAGGTCAGCACTGAAGACCGCGCACAGCACGGTAGCCATGGCATCGGGTTCGAAATGCGTCATCTTCCGTTCCAGCCGGCGGATCATCTCGGCTGGATCGGCGGTCTCGAGGGCGTAGGCGCGCATGGTGCTGCGCATGCGGCCCATGATGGCGGCGGCCCACAGACCGCTGCCGGCCACGTCTCCGATCGTCGCGCACACCTGGCCAGAGGGCAGGACGAAGACGTCGTACCAGTCTCCGCCGATATTTCCCCGGCCGGGAACGAATCGGGCGGCCATCCGCAGGCCGGGTATAGCCGGGAGCGCGGAGGGCAGCAGGGAGCGTTGCAGTGCCGCGGCGGCGGCTCGGTCGAGTTGATTCGTCAGGGTCTGGACGGCCAGGGCCGCGCGGTCAGCGGCGACCTGGAGCAGGTCAACGTCGTCGCGACTGAAGGTCCGCGGGCTTAGGGTGCCCACGTGCAGCACCCCGAACACGGTCTCGCCCGACCTCAGCGGGGCGCCCATCAGCGAACGAATGCCCTTGCTGAGCAGCAGGGGGTTGACCACCTTCGTGTGATCAACCTCGGCCAGGACGATCGGCCGGCCTTCGGCCGCGATCCGTCCGGCGAAGCCGTGGCCCATCGGAATCCGGACGCCCTGAATGACTTCCTCTTCCAGGCCGTTCGCGGCCGTCGCGACCAGGAAGGATCCCGTCGGGTCGAGCAGGAGCACGGCCGCCGTATCCGCCTGCAGAACCAGCCTGACCCGCTCGACGAGGGCGTCGAGCAGTCCTTGCGGCTCCAGGCTGGACAGCGCCGCGTCGGTCAGCGACTGGATATCGCGGAGCTTGTCGGCTAGCCATCGCGCGGTCTGCGATGGCTGACTTTCTGAGGATCTGGGAGTAGTCACATCAAGGTCCACTACGAGTACTCTCGAAGATCAGCTCGCGTCAACTGAGCCAGGATGCTTATCAGTCTCCTTCGAGCCTATGCTCTCTGACATCGTGTCCTTCGGCTGGCCCGTCTGGTGCTGATCAAAGTAACGCACCAGGCCCACCTCCAGACTGCTGCCCTGGAAACGGAGCCTAAACCTCGCAAACCTCACATGGTTGAGCCACGGATTTCCGGCAAGGAGCAAACCCATGAGTGCTCGCGACTGGATCCGTGACTGGCCTGTATACCGGCAGATTGTCGACGGTGACCCGCTCGGCCGGGGCGCGGCCGTCAAGAGCAAGCGCAGCGCCAGCCTCACGCCGAGGACCGCGACCGCCGACAAGGTGGTCAAGTCGATCTGCCCGTACTGCGCGGTCGGCTGCGGCCAGAACGTCTACGTCAAGGACGAGGCGGTCACCCAGATCGAGGGTGACCCTGATTCGCCGATCAGCCGCGGGCGGCTATGCCCCAAAGGCTCGGCGAGCCTGCAGCTGACCACCGGGAGCGCTAGGCAGTACCAGGTCCTCTACCGGCGCCCGCACGGCACCGACTGGGAGCCGCTGGCCCTGGACGAGGCGATGGACATGATCGCCGACCGGGTCATCGCGGCCCGCCGGGAAGGCTGGCAGCAGGAGGTTGACGGCCAGCAGACCAGGCGGACCATGGGCTTCGCCAGCCTGGGCGGCGCGACGCTGGACAACGAAGAGAACTATCTGATGAAGAAGCTCTTCACCGCCCTCGGCGCTATCCAGATCGAGAACCAGGCCCGCATTTGACACTCCTCCACCGTCCCCGGTCTGGGGATTAGCTTCGGCCGTGGCGGCGCCACGACGTTCCAGCAGGACCTGCAGAACTCCGACTGCATCCTGATCGAGGGCTCCAACATGGCCGAGTGCCACCCGGTGGGCTTCCAGTGGGTCATGGAAGCCAAGGCGCGCGGCGCGAAGGTCATCCACGTGGACCCGAGATTCACCAGGACCAGCGCGATGGCTGACCTGCACGTTCCGCTGCGGGCCGGCTCCGACATCGCGTTCCTCGGCGGGATCGTCAACTACGTCCTGACCCGCGAGAAGTACTTCCGTGACTACGTCGTGGCGTACACCAACGCGCCCGCGATCTTGACCGAGCGCTACGCCGACACCGAAGACCTGGACGGCGTGTTCTCTGGCCTGGACCGTGACCAGCGCTGCTACGACTTCCACACCTGGCAGTACGAGGGGCTGGAAGTTCAGTCGGCGGCCGGGGAACGGGACATTGAGTACGAGGACCGCACCAGCTCGTCGGTGCGCCAGGCCGGCCGAGGCGAATCCGCCGGTTCAGGCGGCGCCGCACTCGGGGCTGGCGAACCAGAACGGGACGAGACGCTGCAGCACCCGCGCTGCGTGTTCCAGGTGCTGAAGCGGCACTTCGCCCGCTACACGCCCGAGATGGTCGAGCAGATCTGCGGCATTCCGCCAGAGGCGTTCGAACGCGTCTGCGAGCTGCTTACCGAGAATTCCGGCCGCGATCGCACCAGCGCGTTCGTCTACAGCGTGGGCTGGACCCAGCACACCGTCGGGGTCCAGTACATCCGCACGGCCGCGATCCTGCAGTCGCTGCTCGGCAACATCGGCCGGCCAGGCGGCGGCATCATGGCGCTGCGCGGGCACGCCTCGATCCAGGGCTCGACCGACATCCCGACCCTGTACAACATCCTGCCGGGCTACATTCCGATGCCGCACGCGCACGCCAACGAGGATCTCGACTCGTTCGTCGCGGCGGAATCGGCCGACAAGGGCTTCTGGGCCGAAATGCGCTCGTACCTGGTGAGCCTGCTCAAGGCCTGGTGGGGGCAGGCGGCCACGGCCGAGAACGACTACAGCTTCGACTACCTGCCCCGCCTGACCGGCAGCCACAGCACTTACCAGACCGTGATGGCGCAGCTAGCCGGTGACTGTAAGGGCTACTTCCTTTACGGAGAAAATCCTGCGGTGGGCTCCGCCAACGGGAAGCTGCAACGACTCGGGATGGCCGCACTCGACTGGCTCGTCGTCCGGGACTTCTCCTTGATCGAGAGCGCGACCTGGTGGAAGGACGGCCCGGAGATCGACACCGGCGAGCTGCGCACGGAGGACATCGGCACCGAGGTGTTCTTCCTGCCGGCCGCCGCCCACACCGAGAAGGACGGCAGCTTCACCAACACCCAGCGGCTGCTCCAGTGGCACCATCAGGCCGTCGAACCGGCGGGTGCCGCCCGCAGCGACCTGTGGTTCACCTATCACCTGGGCCGCCTGATCAGGCAGAAGCTGGCCGGCTCGACCGACGAGGTGGACCGGCCGCTGCTCGACCTGACCTGGGACTATCCGGTCAAGGGCAGCCTGGACGAACCGGACGCCCAGGCCGTGCTGGCCGAGATCAACGGCTGGGACGCCGACGGCGAGCCGCTCGGGTCTTACCTGCAGCTCAAGCCCGACGGCTCGACTCGCTGCGGTTGCTGGATCTACTGCGGGGTCAACGCCGGCGGACAGAACCAGGCCGCTCGCCGCAAGCCAGGCAGCGAGCAGAGCTGGGTCGCTCCCGAATGGGGCTGGGCCTGGCCGGCGAACCGCCGCATCCTGTACAACCGGGCGTCGGCCGATCCCGACGGCAGGCCGTGGAGCGAGCGCAAGGCGCTGATCTCGTGGGACGCGGACGAAGGCAAGTGGACCGGCCCCGACGTCGCCGACTTCACGCCGGACAAGCCCCCGCACTACCGGCCGCCGGCGGGCGCCAGGGGCGCCGAGGCGATCGCGGGTGACGAGCCGTTCATCATGCAGGCCGACGGCCGGGCCTGGCTGTTCGCTCCGGCCGGGCTGGTCGACGGCCCGCTGCCGGCGCACTACGAGCCGCAGGACTCGCCGTTCACCAACCTGCTGTACGGCCAGCAGCGCAACCCGGTCAGGGAAGTGACGCCGTTCAGGCACCGGGACAACAGACTGCAGCCAAGCGGCGACGCGGAGGGCGCGCAAATTTTTCCCTATATAACTACGACATACCGCCTCACCGAGCATCACACCGCAGGCGGCATGAGCCGGTGGCTGCCTTATCTAGCCGAGCTGCAGCCGGAATTCTTCTGCGAGGTCTCGCCCGAACTCGCCGCCGAGCGCGGGCTGGAGCCGCTCGGCTGGGCCACCATCGTCACCGCGCGCAACGCCGTGGAGGCGCGGGTGCTGGTGACGGAGCGGATGAAGCCGCTGCGGGTGCAAGGCCGGACCGTGCACCAGGTCGGGCTGCCTTATCACTGGGGCAGCGCGGGGTACAGCACCGGCGACTCGGCCAATGACCTGGCCGCGGTCAGCCTCGACCCGAACGTCCACATCCAGGAGGTCAAGGCGTTCGCGTGCGACATCAGGCCGGGGCGGCGGCCGCGCGGGCCGGCCAAGGCCGAGTTCGTCCGCGACTACCAGCGCCGGGCCGGGATCACCGAAGACACCGGAACGGAGATCTGACGATGACAGTCGACCACAACGGTGACCAGCCTCGCGTGGGGTTCTTCACCGACACGTCCGTCTGCATCGGGTGCAAGGCCTGCGAGGTCGCTTGCAAGGAGTGGAACCACGTCCCCGAGGACGGGCTGTCGCTGACCGGGATGTCGTACGACAACACGATCGGGCTGGGAGCCGACACCTGGCGGCACGTGGCGTTCATCGAGCAGAACGAGCCGAAGGCCGTTGGATTCGACGGTGCCGGTGACGGCGACTTCCGGTGGCTGATGTCCTCCGACGTGTGCAAGCACTGCACGCACGCCGCCTGCCTGGACGTGTGCCCGACCGGGGCGCTGTTCCGCACCGAGTTCGGCTCCGTCGTCGTGCAGGAGGACATCTGCAACGGCTGCGGCTACTGCATCCCGGCCTGCCCTTACGGCGTGATCGACCAGCGCAAGGATGACGGCCGGGCCTGGAAGTGCACGCTGTGCTACGACCGGCTCGGCGACGGGCTCGAACCCGCCTGCGCCAAGGCCTGCCCGACCGATTCGATCCAGTTCGGGCCGCTCGATGAGTTGCGGGACCGGGCCGCGGACCGGGTGGTCGAACTGCACGAGGCGGGCGTGACGCGGGCCCGGCTGTACGGCGAGGATCCTGGCGACGGCGTGGGCGGGGATGGTGCGTTCTTCCTGTTGCTCGACGAGCCTGAGGTATACGGGCTGCCCCCTGACCCGGTCGTGACCACCAGGGACCTGCCGTCGATGTGGCGGCACGTGGGGGTGGCGGCCGTGTCGCTGGTCGCGGGAGCGGCGGCCGCCTTTCTGGGCGCGACGGCGGGGGGACGGCGATGAGCGGCCGTCGTCGCGGGGAACAGCCGATGGTGCCGAGGGCCGAGTTCAGCTCGTACTACGGCCGGCCCGTGATCAAGAGCCCGGTCTGGGCGGCTCCAGACATCGCTGGCTATCTGTTTCTCGGTGGCCTGGCCGGCGCGTCGTCCGTGCTGGCCGCTGGCGCTCAGCTGACCGAGCGTCCTGGCCTGGCCAAGGTCGCCAAGAGCGGTGCCCTGGCCGCCGGATGCCTGTCACTCGCGGGGCTGGTCCACGACCTCGGCCGCCCCTCCCGCTTCATCAACATGCTGCGCACCTTCAAGGTCACCTCGCCGATGAGCGTCGGATCGTGGCTGCTGGCCGGCTACGTCCCGGTGGCGGCCGCGTCCTGCGCCAGCGCGGTGACCGGCCGGCTGCCCAGGATCGGCGCGGCGGCGACTCTGGGCTCGGCGGTGCTTGGCCCGGCCGTAGCGACTTACACCGCCGCGCTGATCTCCGACACGGCGGTACCGGCCTGGCACGACGGTTACCGCGAGATGCCGTTCCTGTTCGCCGGCTCGGCGGCCACGGCGGCCGGCGGCCTCGGACTGCTGGCGGCGCCTGCCAGCGAGTTCGCTCCCGCTCGCAACCTCGCGGTGCTCGGCGCCTGCGGCGAGCTAGCCGCCGCCCGGCTCATGGAAAGGCGGCTGGGCCTGGTCGCCGAGCCCTATCAGCGCGGCCCAAGCGGCGGCTTCATGAAGGCCGGGCAGGTGCTGGCGGCGGCTGGGCTGGTCGGCGCGCTGGCGACGTTGGGGAGGCCACGGCTCGGGCTCGCCGGCCGGCTGGCGGGCGCCGCGTTCCTGGCCGCCTCGGCGGTCACCCGGTGGGGCATCTTCCATGCCGGTCGGGCTTCCGCCGCCGACCCCAAGTACACGGTCGTGCCGCAGCGCGAGCGGGTCGAGGCCAGGGAGTCCCGCTCGGGCTGACCGTGCGCCCGCGCTCTCGCTAGCGCTGTTCCTGCCGGCACCGTTCACGCTGCTGGCGCCACGCTCTCGACCTGCTTGGCCAGGGTGGCGAGTACCTCGTCTCCTGAGGCGGTGAACTTGTCGACACCCTCGACCTCGAGCACGCGCACTACGTCGTCATAGCTGATGCCGATTTTCTCCAGTTCGGCGAAGGTAGCCCTGGCCTCGTCATAGGTGCCGCTGATCACGTCGCCAGTGACCTTGCCGTGGTCGGCGACCGCATGGATGGTCGCCTCGGGCATGGTGTTCACGGTGTGCGGGGCGACCAGGTTGTCGACGTACATGGTGTCGGGGTAGGCCGGGTCTTTCGTGCTGGTCGAGGCCCACAGCGGCCGCTGTACCCGCGCGCCCCTGGCCGATAGCTCCCGCCACCGGTCGGTGTCGTGGCGCTCGGTGAACAGCTCGTAGGCGAGCTGGGCGTTGGCGATGGCGGCCTTGCCGCGCAGTTCCTTGGCCGTCGCCGGGCCGAGCGCGTCCAGTCGCTTGTCCACCTCGGTGTCGACCCGGCTCACGAAGAACGAGGCGACCGAGGCGAGGCGGGTGAGATCAGCGTCGGAGGCGGCCTCCAGCCCGGCCATGAACGCGTCGATGACCTGCCGGTACCGTTCCAGCGAGAAGATCAGCGTGACGTTGATGCTGATGCCTTCGGCCAGGCAGGCGGTGATCGCCGGCAGGCACTCGAGCGTGGCTGGGATCTTGATGAACAGGTTCGGCCGGTCCACCAGCCACCACAGCCTCCGCGCCTCCGCGATCGTCCTGGCCGTGTCCTTGGCCAGTCGCGCGTCGACTTCGAAGGACACCCGGCCGTCGATTCCGCCGGACTCCTCGTAAATCGGGCGCAGTACGTCGCAGCCCCACCGGATGTCGTACGCCGTCATCATCCGGTACGTCTCATCCACGCTCGTCCCGTTCGACGCCAGCTCGGCGATCTGAGCGTCGTAGGCGCTGCCCTGTTCCATCGCGCGGGCGAAGATCGTCGGATTCGAGGTCACGCCTCTGACGTGGCAATCCCTGACCAGCCCGGCCAGATTGCCGGAGATCAGTCGCTCCCGCCCGATGTCGTCGAGCCAGACCGACACGCCTTGAGCGGTCAGCTGACCCAAAATGTCCGTCCTGGTCATCGCTTGTCCCTCCTGGCGTTGTGGTCCTTCTTCATGTCGGCTACCCGGCCTGGGGCCGAGGTAACAACGACGACCTCGTTTCGGCCTAGGTCGCGCGGGCAGCCGAGATGAAAGAAACGATCGACACCGGGGAGTTCTGATGAAGGCAGTCGTCTACGAGGGGCCGTACCAGGTAGCGGTACGCGAGGTCGATGACCCGGTCATCTCCGAGCCGAATGACGCGATCATCCAGATCACCACGACCAACATCTGCGGCTCCGACCTGCACATGTACGAAGGAAGAACGGCCGCCGAGGCTGGCCTGGTCATGGGCCACGAGAACATGGGCATGGTGCTCGACATCGGCTCGGGAGTGACCAGGGTCAGGCCGGGCGACCGGGTTTCTGTTCCGTTCAACATCGCCTGCGGTACCTGCCGCAACTGCGTCAGCGGGTGGACCTCGTTCTGCCTGCGGACCAATCCCACCGAGGGCGTCGACGGCGCTGCCTACGGTTACGCCCAGATGGGGCCCTACGCCGGCGGGCAGGCGCAGTACCTGCGGGTGCCGTACGCCGACTTCAACCTGCTCGAACTGCCGCCGGGACGTGAATTCGAGCGAGACTTCACGATGCTGTCCGACATCTTCCCGACCGGCTACCACGGAACCGAGCTGGCCGGGGTCAAGCCGGGCGATACCGTGGCCGTGTTCGGCGCCGGTCCGGTCGGCCTGATGGCCGCCCACAGCGCGTACCTGCGCGGTGCTGCCCGGGTCTTTGTCGTCGACTTCGCGCCCGACCGGCTGCAGCTCGCGGCCCGATTCGGGGTCACGACGATCGATGCGAGTAAGGCGAGCCCCAGTGAGCAGATCCTGGACGCCACCGACGGCTGGGGCACCGACTGCGGAGTCGAGGCGGTCGGCTACCAGGCGCACGACCACGACGGGAATGAGCACCCCGAGCTGGTCATGGATGAGCTGATCAAGACGGTCCGCACCACCGGCGGCATAGGCGTCGTCGGCGTGTACATCCCGTCCGACCCGCAGGCGGCGACCGAGGGCGCCAAGGAAGGCCGGATCGGATTCGACTTCGGCACGCTCTTCCAGAAGGGCCAGCGGCTCGGCACCGGGCAGTGCCCGGTCAAGCGGTACAACGTGCTGCTGCGGGACCTCATCATCGCCGGCAAGGCATCGCCGTCGCTGATCGTCTCGCACGAGCTGGCGCTCGACGATGCGCCGCAGGCCTACGACAAGTTCGACCGCAGGATCGACGGCTACACCAAGGTCCTGCTGCACCCCTGACAGGAGGCCGCTATGGCGACCAGGAAACAGAAGACCGCCGCCAGGAAGAACATCGGCAAGGCCCGGCAGGTGCAGAGCGCCAGAGCGCACGGCAAGGACATCCCGCAGCAGTCGCAGGGCATGAGCACGGCGGAGAAAGACCGCGTAGCGGACAAGGAGTTCGCGTTTCCTGAGGAACGCAAGGAACCGCTGACCGACGCGAAGCATGTCCGCAACGCGATCGCCCGCTTCGACCAGGTCGAGGGCGTGACCGACGCCCAGCGAGACGCCGCCTGGAAGCGGATCCTGAAGGCGGCGAAGAAATACGACGTCGAGGTCAGTGAAGACAGCTGGCGCGACCTAGCCAAGGGCGGCAAAGACCACCGTTAACGCACCTAACGGTAGGCCTTGTGGGTGAATATGCAAATTTACTTAGTTTTATAATTATCTCAGATTTAAAGTACCCGGCCCCGGCGGGCTGGCCATGGGTCAGCCGAGCCTGGTTGAGTTGGCGGCGTGTCGCAGGATTTCTGCGCGA
>DATNFM010000316.1:0-6566 GCA_035606435.1 Streptosporangiaceae bacterium
GCGTCGACCGGGGCGACGGCCTCGGCCAGCGCGGGAACGGCCTGGGTCGTCGCGGTTCCGGCTAGGTCGATGTTCTCCTTGACCGTGAACGGGACGCCGTGCAGCGAGCCAAGCGGTGCTCCGGCTGCGGCGTCGGCCAGCTGGCGATCGGCCGCGTCGGCAGCGGCTAGAGCTTCGTCGGGCAGCAGCCGGACGATCGCGTTCACGCCCGGGTTAACTGCCTCGATGCGATCCAGGTGGGCCTGGATCACTTCGCGCGAGCTGACCTCCCGGTCACGAATCATCCCAGCCAGCTCAACAGCGCTCTTGCGCCACAGTTCGCTCACGTCTATCCCTCTTCCCCAGGTCGAGCCAACGCTAAGCTACCGAGCCGGGCCGGGTAAATAGGGCATTTGGAAGTAGAGCGGGACTCGGCCGGAGCGGAGCGGTCGGCTCCCGGTCACAGATCGAGGTCGCACGCCGAGGCCGAAGCCCCGTCGCCGACACCGGTGCGGGACGGGCGCGGGAACGGGACCGGCGCGGGAGCGGGACCGGCGCGGGAACGGGACCGGCGCGGGAACGGGACCGGCGCGGGAGCGGGAGCGGGCTGGGCTAGATGACGCCAACCGCCGAGAAAATAGCGCCAACGGCCGCCTCGAACAGCATTCCCGCGACAGCCACAACTACCCACTGCCTGCGCGGCAGCAGCCAGGACCGGGTGACATCGCAGTAGATGGCCGGCAAGACCAGGTACACGGCGGAACTTGCCCGCGGCCTCGGCGTGATCGCGAAGAGTTTGCCGTTGGGCTGCCGACAAGTCTTCGCGATCACGCTCGGCTGACCCAAATGCCCGATTTTCGAGGAAGACTTCTCGGATCGCGAAGAGTTCGCCGCGAAATCTGCGGGCTAAGTCTTCGCCAAACGACAACCCTTCGCGATCATGGACGATTATTGGCTCCGAGTTAGCTGGACCTGAGCTATTGCCGTCGTTTCTGTGGTTGAAGTGGTCTGTGTGAATACCGTTTGGGAGATCTGGCACCTCGGGCGATTCGGCGAACGCATCAGGGCGGCCACTTATCACGCATCATGACGACTTACCACGGATTCTGGACAAATTTTGACCGATATACGGCCTTTGCGAATCCAAAATCCGTGGTAAGTGGTCGCGAGCCGTGATAAGTGGTCGATGATCAAGGGGGCTCGGTCACCGGCGGAGTCGACCTCAGGTAGCCCGCAGGCGTCGAGCAAGTCAAAGAAGATGTCCTCGACGAACGGATCCGACTCGGTCACCAGCAGAGCACGGATCGCTTCGGCGTCAGCCTGGAACCCAGCTTCGGCCGCCCACCCCGCAATCCGGTCGGCCATCTCCGGAGCCTCGTCGAGCACTCGCTGCACGGCCGCGCCCTCGGGCTCTCCATCGAATTCGCCGTCCGGGTCGGCGCGATAGTCCAGCATGCCCTCGGCGTCGGCTGACTCCGGGTCGAGGAAGGTCGTCCAGCCGACCCCGGATGGCGCCAGTCCTCGAAGCTGGCCCATGGCACTATCGGCCACCGTGGCGATCATGACCGGCGCGCCGGTCGCCGCGACCAGCTCGTTCAGCCACCAGTCGTAGTCGTCGCCGGGCAGGTAGTGACAGACTTGCACGGTCTGCCAGCCACCCGGCCGCCGCTCGCACACGCTGAGGCAGTCAGTGTGGCCGTCACTGCAGCCGGGCTTGGTCGCGAACGGCCCCAGCTCAGCCAGCGGCCCGTCGCTGCGCGCCACAACGAAGTCACCCCAGAAACCCACGAAAACTCCCTCACGTAAAAGCCCCAACAAAGGGCACAGGAGCTAAGAACAGGGCGGAGGTGGCTACAGGAAGTTGTTGGGCCAGATCATCGTGCGCCACATGTGCGCGACCGGCGACCCGTCGAACCCCAGCCCCTCCTTCGGCTGCCGGAAGTTCCGCCCCACCACATCCTCGAACTCATCGAACGAGACCACCACGTTCGGGTCGAACGAGTACAGGTCGTTGATCGTGACCAGCCTCGAGGTCATGTACCACCGGTGCTTGCGGGCCTCCTCGGCTTCCCGGCACAGATACTCCGGCGGCCGGTAGTCATCACCGAAGTAGCTGAGGTACGCCTCAGGATAGGAATACCCCACCGACTCGTCCGCGAAGTAGCGCAGCGCCTCGTGCTTCTCGATCGCCCACGCGATTTCGGCGTCCACGTACGGCCCGACCAGCTGCGCGGCCCAGTATCCGTGATTGGCCGACAGCAGCCCGGCGATCGCGATGTCGTGCAGCAGGCACGCCGTGATCACCTTGTCGTCGAGCCCGTGCTCCCGCGCCAGCCGCGCGCTCTGCAGCAGGTGGTTGAACGGGATCTTCCCGAACCGCAGCTCATAGAAGTCACGCAGCGCCGGCCGCTCGGGCATCTTCGGCAGCTCGGGATTGTCGCCCATCATCATGACCGTGTCCGGCCGCTTCGACAGTGCCATCAGCGGCCCGGCGGCCGAGCTCAGCGGCGTGCCCATGGTCGCCGCCGCCGGCGGCACGATCACCCGGCGCGTCTGGTCGACGGCATCATCGAGCGGCTCGCGCACCCACACCGTCAGGCCGGCCTCGCGCACCGACGCCGGCAGCTCCGCGGGCGGCACCGAAGTAGACGGCCTGGTACTGACTTCGCTCATGCATCCGACTGTAGGCGTACTCCTTTTTAGGAGAAAGATTGGCGGGGGTCTTGTTTCCCCGCCGCCAGAGGCCGGTCGAGTACGGCTGGCTGTGCTGCTGGTTCAAGATCAGCCCACCGCCGAGGACGCGGTGCAGGAGGTATTCGCCCGCCTGCAGGCCAGGCGCGGCCAGCTTGGTCGCGAGGGCGAGGAACTGGCTTACCTGCGGGCGTGCGTGCTCAACGGCTGCCGCTCGGTCCTGCGGCGCCGTCACCTCGCCCGTCGAGTCGACGCATCCGCCCACGCACTCGCCGAGTCTCCATGGCAAAAACCACCAGCTAAGGCCGCTGATCCTGCACTGGAACGGGAAGAGCTGGACCAAGGCGCTGAGCTAGCTGACCTCGGCTTCGGCGACCGCTCCGGCGCCGCGGATCCACGTCGCGAGCGGCCGCCAGACCACGAACTGGAGTGCGGCGAGCGCCAGGGTGTAGGGCAGCAGGGTCCAGACCCCGGCGCTCTGGCCGATCGCGCCGGCCAGCCACGGCAGCGCCGACCCGCCGATGCAGGAGGCCGCGTTCATCACGCCAATCGCCGTCGATTGCAGGCGCTCGCCGGCCATCTGCGGCGCGAGCGCCATCGTGGTCGGGAAGATCGGCCCGAGGAAGAACCCGAGCAGCGCCAGAGCGATGCCGGTCCCAGCCGCTCCTGGCACCAGCCAGACCAGCGTCACCGACCCGAGAATCCCGAACAGGCAGCCGTACATGAGCCCGATGGCGGTCAGGCCCAGCCTGGTCGCGACGGGGCTGATTACGAACCGGCCGAGCGTGAGCCCGAGCCAGTACCCGCTGACCAGGTACCCGGCCAGTCCTTGCGCCAGATGCCGGCCTTGCACCAGGTAACTGAAGCTCCAGCCGCCCATGCTCAGCTCGACGCCGACGTAGACCAGCAGCATCGCCGCGCCGAGCAGCACGCTCCGCTCCCGGAGAGCGGCTCCAAGCAGCCCGCCCCCCGCCGGCGACTCCCCCGCCGGCTCGGCGCCCTGGGCCTGGACGACCCCCGTCGACTCGGCCGCTCTGGCCCGGGGATAGAGCACGGCGAAGCCCGCACCCAGCGGAACGCAGGTCAGCGCCAGCACCAGCCAGACCGTCCGCCAGGTCGCGAACCCCACGATCCACGCCGCCAGCGCCGGACCCACCAGCGCGCCGACCCCGAAGAACGCATGCAGCCGGTTGAGCAGGGTCGACTTCATCTGGCTGGTCAGATCCGGCAGTTCGACCAGGTAGGCGTTGAGCACCGACTCAAAGATCCCGATGGCGTAGCCGGTCACCAGTTGCACGGCCACGAACGCCCAGAACGACGGCCGGGACGCCAGGTAGAGCGCGGACAGCACGAACGCGCCGCTCCCGGCGATCATGGTGGCCCGGAACCCGAACCGGTGCAGCAGCGGACCGACGTTGAGGCTGGCCAGGAAGAACCCGGCCGAGCTGGCGAAGAACGTGATCCCGATGACCGCCCGGTCGACGCCGTAGTCCTTGATCTGGGCCAGCAGCAGCACGCCGTTCGACCCCGAGGTGACGCCGACGAGCACGAAGCCCGCGTAGGTCAGCCAGATCGCAAGCCGTACGTTCCGTCGCACGCGAAGACTCCCCTAAGCCGAGGCGGGTTATAACTGACCAGATGACACAATTGTCAGGGTGAGGCGGTTTGCGCGTGAAGGCGGTAGGTAGTGACGACGGTTGATGATCCGGCCCGGCCGGCCGGCCCCAGCGTCGGCGAGCACGCCGTCGGCGAGCCCAGCGTCGGCGAGCCCAGTTTCGACAAAGCGGCGCTGCGCCGCAAGTACCGGCAGGAGCGTGACAAGCGGCTCCGCCCCGACGGCAACGACCAGTATGTCGAGATCACCGGTGAGTTCGCGCATTACAAAGAGGACCCGTACATCCCGCGAGCCGAGCGGGAGCCGCTGACCGACCACCGGACGGTCATCTGCGTGGGCGGCGGGTTCGCCGGGCTGGTCGTAGGGGCTCGGCTGCGCGAGGCGGGCATCGACGTCCGGGTCATCGACAAGGGCGGTGACTTCGGCGGCACCTGGTACTGGAACCGCTACCCCGGCGCCCAGTGCGACACCGCGTCGATGGTCTACCTGCCGCTGCTCGAAGAGACCGGCCACATGCCGACCGAGAAGTACGTGCACGGCCCTGAGATTCAGGCGCACTGCCGGCGCATCGGCGAGAAGTTCGGCCTGTACGAAGACGCGCTGTTCCACACCGAGGCCACCGCGCTGACCTGGGATCAGGGCACCCAGCGCTGGATCGTCGAAACCAACCGGGGCGACCGGCTGACCGCGCAGTTCGTGGTCGTCGGCACCGGCCCGCTGAGCGTGCCCAAGCTGCCAGGGATTCCCGGGATCACCTCCTTCGGCGGTCACTCGTTCCACACCTCGCGGTGGGACTACGGCTATACCGGCGGCGACCCGGCCGGCGCGCCGATGACCAAGCTGGCCGACAAGCGAGTCGGCATCATCGGCACCGGAGCCACGGCGGTCCAGTGCGTGCCGCACCTGGCGCGGGCCTGCCAGGAGCTGTACGTCTTCCAGCGCACCCCGTCCTCGGTAGACGTGCGGGGAAACCACCCGATCGACCCCGAGTGGTTTTCCGAGATCGCCACGCCAGGCTGGCAACTGCGCTGGCTGGAGAACTTCACCGCCAACCAGGCCGGCGGCACCGCCGCCGAAGACCTGGTGATGGACGGCTGGACCGACCTGTCCAGGCGGGTCCGCGCCAAGTTCGCCACGCTGCCGCCCGACCAGCTCACCGTCGAGGGCATGCTGGCCGCCTACGAGGACTCCGACTTCGAGAAGATGTCAGAGATCCGGGCCCGCGCCGATGCGATCGTCAACGACCAGGAGACCGCGAGCAAGCTCAAGGCCTGGTACCGCCAGCTCTGCAAGCGGCCGTGCTTCCACGACGAGTACCTGCAGGCTTTCAACAACCCGAGCACCCGCCTGATCGACACCGACGGCAAGGGCGTCGAGCGGATCACCGAGACCGGCGTGGTCGTGGCGGGGAAGGACTACCCGCTGGACTGCATCATCTACGCCTGCGGCTTCGAGGTCGGTACGGCCTATGCCCGAAGAGCGGGTTTCGAGCTGACCGGCCGCGACGGCCTGACCTTGTCGGAGCACTGGGCCGACCGGATGCGCACGCTGCACGGCATCCACGTGAACGGTTTCCCGAACGCTTTCATCGTCCAGCCAACCCAGGGCGCGATGCTGATCTCGAACGTCCCGCACAACATCGTCGACTCGGCCGCGACGATCACGCTGATGATCAGGCACGCGCTCGACAACGGCTTCGCCGAAATCGAGGTATCGAAGGACGCCGAAGACGCCTGGCTCGCCCTGCTGGAGACCGGCATCGGCTCGGTCATCGGCGGCCCCGACTGCACCCCCGGCTACTACAACAACGAAGGCCAGGGCACCGTCGAGTTCCTGGGCCGCGGCTACCCCCATGGCCCCAGCGCCTACTTCGCCTACATCGATCAATGGCGCAAATCCGGCACCTTCGAAGGCCTAGAGTTCCGCTAGCCACCCCCGCCGCCCCACCCCAAGCGACCCGACTCCCCCGCGACCGCGACCCGCAGATTCGCCCTCATACTCGCGAGTAACAGCACCAAAGTCCCCTTACTGTAGTAGCTTCCCGAGAAACAACTACAGTAACAAGCCATTACCGTAGTTATAGCTTCATCAAAGGCCCGTTACTGTAGTTCCTTCCGGGGAAGCTACTACAGTAAGGCCGCTTTGATGTAGCTCGCGGCTGACCGAACCGCGCGCCGCGACGGCTACACCCGAAGACGGAGCCACAGCACCCACCTCGCCGCCGGGGTCCAGGCGGGCCGGGCCGAGGCGGGCCGGGCCGAGACGGGCCGGGTCCTGGCGG
>DATNFM010000317.1:0-29999 GCA_035606435.1 Streptosporangiaceae bacterium
ATCGCGAAGCACGCACCGGCCTGCGTCAGGGAGGTGCAGGTCGACAGGGCCGGGTAATCGTACTGGGCGTTGAACACATTGAGGTCGGCCAGTGCGTTCGGGTCGGCGAACGCGTCGACTATCGCGATGATCTGGCTTGTACCCGCGCCCGTTTTAGGCGGTTTGCGAAGCGTGGTTAAAGGGCCGGACGCCACTTAACACGGGTTATAACTGGGTTATAACGGCTTCCCACGGATTCTGGACAAATTTTGTCCGGGTACGCGGCTTTTGCGAGTACAAAATCCGTGGCAAGACGACGCGATCCGTGGGAAGACGGCGCGACCCGAGGGAAGACGGCGCGACCCGCGGGAAGTGGCCGGCGATCCAGGGGTTGCGGTTGCCCCTCGGGGCTCGGGCTTGATGGACTGGCGGCGTTGTCGTTCAGACGGGTCAGGCGGGTCAGGCGGGTCAGGCGGGATACTCGGTCGGGTCTTCGGTGCCTAGGCCCAAGTAGTTCGCGGCCCGCCAGGCCCGGTCCCGCACCTGTTCAAGATCATCGCCTGTGACCGTCACGTGGCCGACCCGGCAACCAGGCCGGATCTGGCTGACCTGATTCGTGTAGATGTGCACCCGGGCACCGGAATCGGCTGCCATCACGTGGACGAACCTCGTGAACACGTCAGGGTCGTCGCCGCCCAGCACGGTCACGGTGACCGCGTTCGCCGCTACCGCGCCGGGCGTCCCGAACGGCAGGTCGAGTATTGCTCGCAGGTACTGCTCGAACGCGGAGGTGGCGGCCCCGTCCATCGTCCAGAGGCCGCTGTCGTGCGGGGTAGCCGCCAAGTCACCGATCGACAGCTGGCCCCCGGACTCGACCAGCTCGATGGTGAGGAGTCCGGTGAGCCTGAGTTCGGCCGCGAGCTTGAGCGCGATCCGCTGTGCCTCGAGCGCCAGGTCTGGATCCAGGTCTGGCGCGGGGGCGATGAACTCGCGGCGTTCGCCGTCCCGCCGCAGCATCAAGGTGACCGGGTAGGTCACGCCCTGACCTTCCGGCGAGCGGGCGACGCTTACGGCCAGCTCACGACCGCCAGCCGCCACACCAGGCCCAGCCGCCACACCAGGCCCAGCCACCGCAAACCCAAACGAACGCAGCCCGTCGCCTCTCGCAGCGTTGTCCCTGACCAGCCGCAGCGTCGCCGGGCTTGGCCGGATGGCGACCTGCGGAGTCTGCGGTTCGAGCTTGCCGAGCAGTTCCTCGGGCACGTCTTCGCGCTCGAACGTCAGGATCTCGCAGCCAGCGGCGAACGCCAGCACCTCGTCGGTCGACCGGTTGCCGCCAAACACACTGCCCACTCCGGGCGCGACCTGCGCGGCGCTGTCGTCGGGCGCATCGGCAAGCACGCGGAAGCCGATCCCCAGGCTGATCGCCGCCTGGGCCGTCAGCCGGGTGCGGTAGCCACCCCCGACCATGCCGAGTACGGGCGGCAGCAGCGGCGACGCACCGGGGTCTGGCGGACTGTTCTCATCCTTCACGCGCCGTAGCCTACGAGGTCCCGCCGACTCAGGCCGGCCCAGCCACCACTGGCTCGTCCAGCCTCTCCCGCACCGGCTGCGGAAAGATCACCGCGAACGTCGCTGGCCTCGGCCTGACCAGCACCAGCTGCCCGCCGTCCGAGGCAGCCATCGACTTGGCCAGCGCCAGTCCGAGTCCTGTCCCGCCGGCGCCGCTTACGCTCCTTTCGAAGATCCGGTTCACCAGGTCGGGAGGTACGCCCTTGCCCTCATCCTTGACCTCAATCACGACCGACCTCGGGGTCTGCGAGGTCCTGATCGTGACCTGCCCGTCGCCATGCATGAGCGCGTTATCCAGCAGGCTAGCAATGACCTGTGACACTCCCCCGACGCTGATGTAGGCCCGCAGATCGCGCTCGCCCAGCACCTCGATGCCGCGCCCTTTGTCGCGGAACGCCGGCCCCCACTCCTCCACCTGCTGAGCGATGATCTCGTCCAGGCTCGAAAGCGCGGGTGCGCCGGACGATGACCGTCGAGCCCGGCCGAGCAGCTGGTGCACGACTTCGGCCAGCCGGTCGGTCTGCGCGAGCGCGGCGGCACCTTCTTCCCTGACCACCACCGGGTCGTCGGCCGCCTCGACCATCTCCTCCAGCCGCATCGACAGCGCGGTCAACGGGGTCCGCAGCTGGTGCGATGCGTCGACGGCGAAGTCCTGTTCGGCCGTGATCAGGTCGCTGACGCGTTGCACCGCGAAGTCGAGCCCGTCGGCGATCCGGTCCAGCTCGATGATCCCGTACCGGCGGCCGACCGGCCTGGCGTCGCCTGAGCCGACCCGATCGGCGGCTCTGGCCAGGTCCTGGGCGGGGCGGGTCAGCCGCCGCGCCTGCGCCAGCGCCAGCCCGGCCGCGACCACGAGCGCGGCGAGCACCGCCGCGCCGACCTTCTCAGGCGTGAGCCGCCCGTGCTGCGGGCCGGCCGTGATCGCCAGCGCGGCGCAGAGCACCACGACCGCTCCCGCGGCTACACCAAACGTCGACGTCAGCAGACGGCGCCGCATATGTGCTCAATCTCCACGCTCGAACCTGAATCCGACGCCGCGCACGGTGGTGATGAAGTGCGGGTTGTGCGCGTCGTCGCCCAGCTTGCGGCGAAGCCAGGACACGTGCATGTCGAGGGTCTTGGTCGATCCCCACCACTTGCTGTCCCAGACCTGGCGCATGATCTGGTCCCTCGTGACGACCTTGCCCGCCTCGGTGACCAGCAGGTTGAGCAGGTCGAACTCCTTCGAGGTCAGATCCAGCTCGGCGGTGCCAAGCCAGGCCCGGCGCGCGTCGGCGTCGATGCGGACGCCCTGCACGATCTGGGCGGGCGACGCGCCCCGGCGCAGCAGTGCCCGCACCCGGGCGAGCAGTTCGGCGAGCCGGAACGGCTTGGCGACGTAGTCGTCGGCCCCGGCATCGAGGCCGATGACCGTGTCGACCTCTTCGACCCGCGCCGTCAGGATGAGCACGGGCGTGGACTGGCCGGCCAGCCGGAGCCGCCTGCAGACCTCGAGCCCGTCCATCCTCGGAAGTCCGATATCGAGCACGATGAGGTCAATTCCGCCTGCCCTGGCTACCTCGAAGGTTCCCGGCCCGTCGGCGGAAACGCCTACCTCGTAACCCTCACGCCGCAAAGCTCGCGCTAGCGGCTCGGAAATAGACGGGTCATCTTCGGCAAGCAATACGCTAGTCATGCTCCAGATGGTAAGGCGAACTCAGGCTATTAACCTGGCCCGACGCACCGCATGCGGGCAAGTATTTGGTCAAGTTATCGTTCGATGCATTCATTAGGCAATCCGCCGGTAAGCGGATCTGTAACAAATTTTAAAATCGATTATATTCGAAACAAAAATGCGGTGGTTTCGATCCGGGCTGTTTAACCGCTCTTGCCCGGGGAGATCCCTGGGGCCAGTTGGCACGCCGATCAGAGCAGGTACCAGACGCGATCGCGGGGTCATCCAGATCCAAGGGCCGGCTGACCGCCAGCCAGCTACCGAACCCGTTCTCGCAGGCAGCAAGCAGCACGGCCGGACCCAGCCGCCCACCCCGGTCACAACCAGCGAACCCACCCGGTCGTCCGGCTCAGCATGAGCGGCACCAACCCGGCCCGGCCGTCCGCCTCCCTCACACGCAGCACACCCCCGGAGCCATCCGCCACGTCACAGGCAGCACACCCGCACCCGACCATCCGCCTCCGCACAGGCAAGTACAGCCCCGCCCGACCATCCGCCTCCGCACAGCCAGCACCGCCCCGCCCGACCATCCGCCTCATTTCTCACACAGATCCCATCTACATCATCAGCCGCGAAATGGGCACCCAGGATGGCTTGAAAACCGGGTGAATCTGCATATTCACCTGGTTTTCAAGCGGTGAATCCGCACATTCACCGGGTTCGCCTATCTAGCCAAATGAGACCGGTGGTGTCTTTGAGGTCTATGTGACAAGGGTGGCGAAGGAGAGGTCGATGGGGTTGCGGTCTAGCGGCAGCGTGGTGAGAGCCAATAAGGCCAGTGGTGCGTATCAGGCCGTAGTTACAGAAGCGACTGAGGGTGCCCGGCCGCGGAAGGTGCGACCGAGGTCACACTGGGGTGATGCCGTGGCGGCGGCGGGAGAAGGAGCGGTCCTTGCCGCAGGCCGCTGCGAACCGGCAAATCAAGTCCGAGCGCAACGCCTCCGGCTCCACAATGTCGTCCACGACCAACTCGCCCGCCAGACGGAGGATGTCGATGTCCGCCTCGTACTCATCGCGCAACTGCTGAGTCTGGAGCTCTTTTTCCCCTGGATCGGCAATCGCCGCGAGCTTGTTGTAATACACGGCGTTGACGGCGGCCTCGGCGCCCATCACCGCGATTTTCGCCGTTGGCAGCGCCAACGTGGCGTCCGGCTCGAATCCAGGGCCTGCCATCGCGTAAAGCCCGGCCCCGTAGGCCTTGCGCACCACCACGCAGATCTTCGGCACGGTCGCCTCGGAAACAGCGCTGATCATTTTCGCGCCGTGCCGGATAATTCCCTGCTTTTCCACGGCCGTACCGACCATGAACCCGGGTACATCGGCGAGGAACAGCAGCGGCACGTTGAACGCGTCGCAAGCCTGGATGAACCGCGTCGCCTTGTCGGCCGAGTCGACGAAGAGCACGCCGCCCTTGAACATCGGGTTGTTCGCCACGACCCCGATCACCTGGCCGTCGAGCCGGGCAAAGCCGACAACGAGTTCCTTCGCCCAGAGCTCATGAACTTCGAACAGCGAGCCGGCGTCCACCAGGCCGCGCAGGTACCGCCGCATGTCGAAGGCCTGCCGTTCGCTGACCGGCACCAGCTTGCGCAGGTCGATCGGCTCCGGGTCGGCGGGCGGAGCCACCGGCGGCTTGGCCTGCCAGTTGCCAGGCAGGTAGGACAGGTAACGCCGGACCGCCGAGATCGCGTCGGCCTCGTCGGGCGCCAGGTGATGTCCGCACCCGGACACGGTGCAGTGCATCCGCGCCCCGCCCATGTCCTCCAGCGTGGTCTTCTCCTTGACCACCATCTCGACCATGCGCGGACTGCCGAGGTACATCGAGGCGTTGCCCTCGACCATCGCGACGTAGTCGCAGAACGCGGGGATGTAGGCGCCGCCGGCCGCCGAGGGCCCGAACAGGGCGCACACCTGCGGGATCGAGCCCGACGCCCGGACCTGGGTGTGGAAGATCTTGCCCGCTCCCCTGCGCCCGGGGAACATCTCGACCTGGTCGGTGATCCTCGCCCCCGCCGAGTCGACCAGGTAGATCATCGGCAGCCCGCTGGCGTACGCCTTCTCGATGATCCTGATGATCTTCTCGACGGTCCTGGCTCCCCAGGAGCCCGCCTTCACCGTCGAGTCGTTGGCCATCAGCGCGACCGGCCGGCCATCGACGGTCGCGGTGCCGGTGATCACGCCGTCGGCCGGGAGCCCGTCCGCAGTGCTAGCCGAGGGGGACGACCCTCTGGCAACCCCCGCCAACGCATTAGCGAAGACGCCGTCCTCGCTGAAGCTGTCCGCGTCGACTAGCAGCGCGATCCGTTCCCGGGCGAACATCTTGCCGCTCGCCGCGGCTGACTGGTGATATTTGGCCGCTCCACCCGCGCCGATCCTCGCCCGGACGCCCGGTAGGTCGGCGTGCGGCGGGCTGACGACGCTGTCGGCCATGGTCTGATCCTGCGCAGCACTCACATCGTGAGCGTACCTAGTTAGCTTGTCGCCTCCGGTCGCTGCGCTCCCTTTGGCGAGAGCCTCCGGCGCTTTTGGGTGCCGTCTTCCCTCCTCCTCCGTCGCTGGCGCTCCTCCGTCGTCAGTCCAGACGCCACCGCGCCTCCGGCGAGTTAGCTTGTCGCCTCCGGTCGCTACGCTCCCTTTGGCAGGGCCTCCGGCCCCACCCACCTCCCCTTCCCCCTTCATGGCGCCGGTGGATCAGGCTGGCACGGTCCGATCGCGAGGGCCGGCCCGCAGCACCTGGGACGGCAACTCTCGCCCGACGATCCGTTCGGCGTCCGCCGCCGCGTCGATCATCGCGTCCAGGTCGATCCCGGTGTCGATGCCCATGTCCGCGACCATGTGCACGAGTTCCTCGGTCGCGATGTTGCCGGTCGCGCCCGGGGCGTACGGGCACCCGCCCAGTCCGCCGACCGAGGCGTCGAAGTCGCTGACTCCCAGTTGCAACGCCGCGAGCACGTTAGCCAGCCCGGTTCCGCGCGTGTTGTGGAAATGCAGGTTCAGCGGCACGTCCGGGCACGCCGACCGGAATTCACCGACCAGCGACCAGACCCGGCTGGGCGTCGCCATCCCGGTCGTGTCGCCGAATGAGATCGAGTCCGCGCCGTCTCGCACCGCCCGGCTGGCGGCCCAGACCACGCGCTCGACCGGCACGTCCCCCTCGTACGGACAGCCCCAGGCGGTCGACACGATCACCTGGCAACTCACGCCGCGCTGGTGGGCCTCGTCGATCACGGCCGCGATGTCGTCCAGCGACTCCGCCGTCGAGCGGTTGACGTTCTTCTTGTTGTGCGTGTCCGAGGCGGAGACGACGGCCTCGATCTCTGCCAGTCCGGCGTCCAGGGCCCGGCGGGCACCACGGAGGTTGGGCACCAGCGCCGAATACCGGACGCTCTCCGCCCTCGAAATCCCGTCCCAGACCTGGTCGGCATCGGCCATCTGCGGGATCGCGTCCGGCCGGACGAACGACACGGCCTCGATCCGGCTCACCCCGGTCTTCGACAGCCGGTCGATCAGCTCGATCTTGGCCGCCGTCGGTACCGGGTCCTCGTTCTGCAACCCGTCCCGGGGGCCGACCTCGCGCACCGAGACCTGCGTCGGAATATCAGACACCACTCGCCTCCTCCGGCCCGGACCCAGCCAGCCCCGCCAGCGACGGCCACGCCGGCGCCCGCTTCTCCGCGAACGCTGCGATGCCTTCCCGCCGGTCCGCGCTCACCGCCGCCGTCCGCCAGGCCGCGTCCTCCACGTCAAGCGCGGAAACCAGCCCGAGCCCAGAACCATTCCGAAGCGCCTGCTTCGCGGCCCTGACCGCGACCGGTGAGTTGACCGCGATCTGCCCGGCCAGCTCAATTGCCCGCTCCCGCGCCGACTCCTCCGGGACCAGCACATCGATGAGGCCGATCGACGCCGCCTCGCCGGCCTGTACCCGCCGCCCGGTAAAGATCAGCTCCGCCGCCCGACCCGGCCCGACCCGCCTGGCCATCAGCTGTGTCCCGCCGCAGCCGGGCACCAGCCCGACCGAGGCTTCAGGCAGCCCGAGCACGGCCGTTCCGTCCGCGACGATCACGTCGCAGCTCAGCGCCAGCTCGCAGCCGCCGCCGAGCGCGAACCCGTGAACGGCCGCGATGGCCGGCTGCGGCAGCGCCAGCAGCGCTCCGAACGCGGCGCGGAAGACCGGGCGCTGCTCCATGATCTGAGCATCGCTCATTCTGGCCCGCTCTTTGAGATCGGCGCCTACGCAGAATGCTCGCTCGCTCGCCGAGGACAGCACGACGGCCACTACACCCGGGTCGGTTCGCAACGCCGCGAACGTCAAGGCAAGCACTTGCAGCGTCGCGGTGTCGAGCGCATTCATCGCCTCAGGCCGGTTGAGCACAACCTCGGCGATCTCGCCAGCTTGTGCCTGATGACGTTCTAGCTGCACCGTGCCCACGGCGGCACAGTACCCGACCAACGCCGCCTCAAAGCTAGCGCGGTTCATAGCTCGCTCAGAGCCGACGCTGCGCTTTACGAGAACTACGCCGCCGATCCTTCATGCCATGACAGAAAGCAATCGTGAGCTAGCGGCGCGCGCCCTGGGCCGGGCTCGGGGACGCACCCGGGTTAGATCGGTCGCCGCGTCGGCTACCGCGGCGAGCATCATGGCCGCCTTCGGCCTCGCCTTCGGCCTCCCGGCCATAACCTCCACCAAGGCGAGCACCTCCTCCGGCAGCGGCGGCCAGAGGACGCACAAGGCCGCGCAAAAGTCGGCCTCGCAGAGTAAGTCAACCACGGGGCAAAGGCGCCACTCCAGCTCCCGCAGTTCAGGCCTCAAGTCGCCGACGACCTCTCCGACCTCCAGTTCGAGCGCCCCGGCCGTCTCCTCCGGCGGCTCCTGATGGACTTCTCGGCCACCGCGCTCTGGTACATCAGCCGGGCGACCGGAGTGGTCTGCCTGCTGCTCTTCACCGCCGTGATCCTGCTCGGCCTGCTGGTGTCCAGGCAGGGCAAGCTGCCCGGCCTGCCCAAGTTCGGCGTCGTGCACCTGCACCGTTACCTGTCGCTGCTCGCGGTGTCGTTCATCACCGTGCACGTGCTGAGCGCGGTTGCCGACACGTTCGTGAACATCTCGCTGGCCTCGGTGATCATCCCGTTCGTCTCGAAGTACCAGCCGCTCTGGCTCGGCCTCGGCGCGGTCGCGCTTGACCTGATGATCGCGATCGTCGTGACGAGCCTGATCCGCTCCAGGATCGGACGCCGAACCTGGCGGGTGGTGCACTGGCTGGCCTACGCCTGCTGGCCGATCGCGATCATCCACAGCATCGGCGCTGGCCCGGACGTACAGTCCGGCCCGCTGCTCTGGCTGACCGTCGCCTGCACGGCGGCCGTCGCCATCGCCATCGCGGTACGCACAGCCGCAGCGCTGCGCACCGCATCCTCAGCCGCCCAGATCCGCCAGCTCCTGGCTGGCCCCATTACACGCGAGGCAGCCTCCCGATGACCACTATTGCCCAGCAAGGCGCTACGGCCGATCAATTCGAGCCGCGCCCGATCTCGCGGCTGCTGCCTCCGCCCGGCAGACCCGCCCTGGACCTGGCCGCGCACCTGCGCCGTCACGGCCAGATCCCATACCGGGGCCGGGCGGGCCAGCTGATCGAAGACGTGCGCGCGGCCGGCCTGACCGGCCGGGGCGGCGCCGCGTTCCCCATGCACCGCAAGCTCTCGGCCGTGCTCGCGGCAGGGGGCCGCCCGGTCGTCGTCGCGAACGGCGCCGAAGGCGAACCGGCCAGCTCCAAGGACAAGGCGCTGCTGCTGCTCAACCCGCACCAGGTCCTGGACGGCATCCAGCTCGCGGCCGAGGCGACCGGAGCATCCGACGCGGTGCTCTACGTCGCCCTGGACGCGGACAAGGCGCACTGGCTGAACCACCTGATCGCGCAGCGCAGCGCGGCCCGGCTCGACCGTCTTGAAGTGCGCCTGTTCGTAGCGCCGCCGAAGTTCCTGGCCGGGCAGGAGTCAGCGCTGGTCAGACGGATCAGCGGCGGCCCGGCGCTCCCGGCATTCGCCACGAGACGGGTCTCCGAGCGCGGCGTGGAAGGGAGCCCCACCCTTGTTTCAAATATAGAAAGTCTTGC
Organism: Streptosporangiaceae bacterium; assembly: GCA_035606435.1. Taxonomy (GTDB): domain Bacteria; phylum Actinomycetota; class Actinomycetes; order Streptosporangiales; family Streptosporangiaceae; genus Chersky-822. The sequence continues at coordinate 9,376 of DATNFM010000317.1, forward strand.
CCATCTGAGCCTGATCGCTCGCTACGGCCCCGCCTGGTTCAAAAGCGCGGGAACGCCCGACGAGCCAGGGACGATGATCTGCACCCTGCACCAGAGCGACGGCCGGGTCGACCTGGCCGAGGCCGCGCTGGGCACGCCGCTGGCCGACCTGCTCGACCTGCGGGAGGCGGGCGCCGTGCTGATCGGCGGATACCACGGCGCGTGGCTGCCGGCGGCCGGCGCGGCGCGGCTCACGCTCGCCAACTCCGCGCTCCGGCGGCACGGCGCGACGGTCGGGGCCGGGGTGCTGGCCGCGCTGCCAGCGGGCCGGTGCGGCCTGGCCGAGACCGCCAGGGTCGCCCGGTACCTGGCGCTCGAATCGGCCGGCCAGTGCGGCCCGTGCCGCAACGGGCTCCCCCGCATAGCCGCCGCTCTCGCCGACCTCACCGACGTGACCGGAGGGCGCCGCCCGGACCCGGCCTTGGTCGCGGACCTGGATCGCTGGTCCGGGCTGGTCTACAAGCGCGGCGCCTGCGCCCATCCAGACGGCACGGTGCGATTCGTCACCAGCGCCCTGGCGACGTTCGAGTCCGAGATCACGGCGCACCGGCGGGGCCGGTGCACGGGAACGATCACGCGGCCGTTCCTGCCGCTAGAAAGGTGAATCCAGTGAACGGCAAGCAAGAGCCGAAACTGCGGGTCAATCCGGTCGCCTGCTCGGGCCACGGCGTCTGCGCCGAGCTGCTCCCCGAGCTGATCACGCTCGATGAGTGGGGCTACCCGTTGCTCGCCGACATCCCGGTGCCGAACCACCTGGCCAGGCAGGCCAGACGCACGGTGACCGACTGCCCAGCGCTAGCGCTGCTGCTCACCAGGTCAGGAACACCCGGATGAGTACGCAGAGGATACTCAGAGGAAGCACAAAGTTGCAGCACACCAAGGCGTGCCAGGCTAGGAAACATGATGAGCGTGCTTGACGGGGCGCCGGCGACCGCCGCCCCACCTGCCGAGCAGACCGGGCTGCGGCCGGACGGCACCCCGATCCGGGTACTCGTCGTCGACGACGAGCCGAGCCTGGCCGAGTTGCTTTCCAGCGTGCTGCGCTACGAGGGCTGGGAGATCAGGACCGCCGCCGATGGCGGGTCGGCGGTCAGGACGGCCCGCGAGTTCAAGCCGGACGCGGTCGTCCTGGACATCATGCTTCCCGACTTCTCCGGGCTGGAGGTCATGCGTCGGGTCCGGGCCGAACTGCCGCACGTCTGCGTGCTGTTCCTGACCGCGCGCGACGCCGTCGAGGACCGGATCGCCGGAATCACGGCCGGCGGTGACGACTACGTGACGAAGCCGTTCAGCCTGGAGGAGGTGCTGGCCCGGCTGCGTGGCCTGCTCCGGCGAGCCGGGGTGACCCGGGCCCGGGCGGGCACCGAGCTGACGCTGGGCGACCTGACCATGGACGAGGACGCCAGGGAGGTCCATCGCGCGGGCGAGCTGATCGACCTGACCGCGACCGAGTTCGAGCTGCTCCGCTTCCTGATGCGCAACCCGCGCCGGGTCCTGTCCAAGGCCCAGATCCTGGACCGGGTCTGGAACTACGACTTCGGCGGACAGGCCCACATTGTGGAGCTGTACATCAGCTATCTGCGCAAGAAGATCGACGTCGGCCGCGAGCCGCTGATCCATACGGTCAGGGGCGTCGGTTACGTACTCAAGCCGACCGGATGACGACGCGGGGGCTGATAGGGGGTCGTCCCCCTCGGCCAGCACAGTCGATCAGGCACTGGCTGGCCGGGCGGACATTGCGCGGCCGGCTGATCGCTGGGCTGGTGGCGCTGCTGGCACTCTCATGCGCGCTGGTCGGAGCGACCGTTTATCTCGCGCTGCGCAGCTTCCTGTTCGACCGGCTGGCCGATCAGCTGCAGCAGGCGAACACCCGGTATGTGCACTGCATCGACGACCGAGGTGGCCCGGCGGTGCCGCGCGGCTTTCCGCGCGATATCGGCGGCTATACGATGCCCGGCGGCTTCCCGCCAGCGGTTCCCTACTGCGGCAACCAGATCCCCGGCCAGGCCGCCGGCACCTTCACCGCCCGGCTGGTGTCCTTGACCGTCACTAACGCGAGCCTCACGCTCGGCTCCTGTCACCTGTCCCCGACCGACCGGCATCAGCTAGCGGGGCTGCCGACCAACGGCAGGCCGGTCAGCCGGACGCTCGCCTCGGCCCACGGCGACTACCTGCTCTCGGCGCAGGAACAACCGGATGGCGACGTGCTCGTGACCGGGCTGCCGCTGGCTCCGCTGGAGTCCACGCTCCGCGACGTTGCGCTCACCGAGATCTCGGTGTTCGGCCTCGCGCTGCTGCTGGCGGGCCTGGCCGGCACCGCCTGGGTGCGGCTTTCTCTCCGCCCGCTCAGCCGGATGACCGCGACCGCGACCGCCGTCACCAAGCTGCCGCTGGCCAGCGGTCAGGTCGACCTCCCGCACCGGGTCAGGCACGCCGATCCGCGCACCGAGGTCGGTCAGCTCGGCGAGGCGTTCAACGCCATGCTCGGGCACGTGGAATCCGCCCTGGCCCGGCGGCACGCCAGCGAGGCGCGACTGCGCAGCTTCGCGGCCGATGCCAGTCACGAACTGAGGACACCGCTGGCCGCGATCAGGGGGTACACGGAACTGGCCCGGCGCAAGTCCGACGAGCTGCCGCCTGACCTGCGGCGCGCGCTGGAGCGGGTGGACTCCGAGTCGGCCAGGATGAGCGGCCTGGTCGATGACCTGCTGCTGCTCGCCCGCCTCGACGCGGGTCGTCCGCTTGAGCGCAATCCGGTCGACCTGACCAGGCTGGCGATCGACGCGACCAGCGACGCGCGGGTGGCCGCGCCCGGGCATCGGTGGCTGCTTGAGCTGCCGCCGGAGCCGGTGCAGGTGCCTGGCGACGAGCCGAGGCTGCGCCAGGTGCTCGCGAACCTGCTTAGCAACGCGGCCAAGCACACGCCCGCCGGCACGGCCGTGACCGTCGCGCTCGGGGCCGATCCGATCCGGCGCTCGGCCTTGCTCAGCGTCACCGACGACGGGCCCGGTGTGCCCGTCGGCTTGCAGTCCAGCCTGTTCGAGCGGTTCGTGCGCGGCGACCCGTCACGTTCGCGGACGGCCGGCAGCACCGGCCTGGGCCTGGCGATCGTGGACGCGGTTACCACCGCGCACGGCGGCCAGGTGAAGCTGGACAGCCGGCCCGGCCGGACCAGCTTCACGGTGATATTGCCGGCTAGCTAGACGTCGTACGGGTCGGCGGGCCTGGTCGGCCAGACGACTCTGGAGGCCTCATTGCCCACAAGCTGGAACAAGGTGCCCTGGACCCGCCTGATCTCGGGAATCTCATCGAGCTCAAGCCGTCCCTGCTCACCGGGCGATTCGACGACCAGCGTCCCGCAGCCGAACATCCGGTCGATCACGCCCTGGGTGAACGAGACGTCGCTGATCCGGTTCAGCGGGAAATCGCGGCCGGTCCGGCTCACGATGCCCTCGCGCAGCCGCAGCCGGCGAGTGGTTACCTCGTAGGTCGTCGTGCGCCAGCGCAGGAACGGGCCGCCGAAGAACACCAAGGCCACGAGCAGGGCCGCAGCGCCGATCGCGAGCCTGATCGGCCACAGGTTCGACCCGGACTGCGGCAGGACCAGGATCACCACGATCGCCACTGCTACATCGAGCAGCAGGATCGCCGACGGCCTGACCAGCGTCTTGCCGTGCGGGTGCAGGCGAAGTACGAGCTCCTCGCCCTCGACCAACCCATCCGAAGCGGCCACATTCACATCATGTCAGGTAACCCCCCGTGCTAGCGCCAATCACGATCAGTCAGCCCACCCGGCCCCGCACCCCCGGCCCCTTCACCTCGCCCCTTCACCTCGGCAGTCGGCGGATGGATGGGAAGTGGGGCCTAGCGGCGGGCCGGCTGGCTGGCCGGGTGGTACGGGTTCGGGTCAGGTTGCGGGGATTAGGCCGCCGGCGCGGGCCAGGACTGGCTCTACGTCGCCGGCGCCGTGGTCCAGCTGGTAGTCCAGGTTGATCGCGGCGTTGATCAGCGACAGGTGGCTGAACGCCTGCGGGAAGTTACCGAGCTGCTTGCCGGTGACGCTGATCTCCTCCGAATACAGCCCGAGGTGATTGGCGTAGGTATGCATCTTTTCCATGACCAGCTCGGCGTCGGAGAGCCGGCCCGACCGGGCAAGCGCGTCGACGTACCAGAACGTGCACAGCGAGAACGTGCCCTCGCCGCCGGCCAGCCCGTCCGGTGACGCGCTCGGGTTGTAGCGGTAGACCAGGCTGTCCGATACGAGCTCGGACTTCATCGCGTCCAGGGTTGCCAGCCACATCGGGTCGAACGGCGAGACGAAGCCCATCAGCGGCATCATGAGCAGCGAGGAGTCGAGCACATCGGTGTCGTAGTGCTGGGTAAAGGCCTTCCGATTGTCGTTCCAGCCCTTGGTCATCACCTGCTCGTAGATAGCATCCCGCTCGGTGCGCCAGCGGTTGATGTCGGCCGGACGTCCGCGGCCCTCGGCGAGCCTGATCGCCCGGTCCAGCGCGACCCAGCTCTGCATCCGGCCGTAGGTGAAGTCCTTGCGCCCGCCCCTGGTCTCCCAGATGCCCTCATCGGGCTGGTTCCAGTGGTCGCAGAGCCAGTCGATGATGCCGGCGACGGCGCGCCAGCCCTTGTACGCCACCTGCAGTCCCTGGTTGTCGATCCTGGCGATCGCGTCGAGGGCCTCACCGTAGATATCGAGCTGAAGCTGCCCGGCCGCGCCATTGCCGATCCGCACCGGCCGTGATCCGCGCCAGCCTTCGAAGTGGTCGAGGGTCTCCTCGGTCAGGTCCGAGCTGCCGTCGACGCGGTACATGATCCGCAGCGGACTCGCTCCGTTGGCGGTGCCGCCGTTATGGCTCTGTTCGATCACCCGGTCCCTGACCCACTGCCCGAACGCGGCCGCCTCGCCGGCGTAGCCGAGCCCGAGCAGGGCGTAGACCGAGAACGAGGCGTCGCGGATCCAGGTGTAACGGTAGTCCCAGTTCCGCTCGCCGCCGACGAGTTCGGGCAGGCCGGCGGTGGGCGCGGCGACCAGCGCACCGGTGGGCGCGTAGGTCATCAGCTTCAGCGTCATCGCCGAGCGGGCCACCATCTCGCGCCAGCGGCCGCGGTAGGTGCTCTGGCCCAGCCAGTTGCGCCAGAACGCGGTCGTGTCGCCGGTGAGCCGGCCCAGCTCCGCGTGCGAGATCCGCCGGGGCGGACCGCCCATCGACTCGAGCACGGTGCCGGCACTCTGGCCCTGCTGGAGGGTGATCGTCATCCGGAGGTCGTCACCGAGGCGCTCGACGGTGTGCCCGTCGTGCTGCCCGACCGAAAGGTCGCGGTCGCCCGTCGGGTTCAGCGTGAGATGGGTCTGGCCCGAGCGGAAGACGTAGCCGTGCTCGGTGATCTCCAGGGTGTGCTTGGCGCGCCCGTAGTCGAACCTTGGCTTCAAGTCGACGGCGAACGTCATCGTCCCGCGCACCACGGTGATCACCCGGACCAGGCGGTGCCGGTCGGTCGCGTGCAGCGGGACGACCGGCATGAAGTCCATCACCTCGCCGACGCCGTCCTCGGTCATGAACCGGGTGATCAGCATCGCGGTGTCTGGAAAGTAGAGTTGCCTGCTTTCCCACCCGCTGGACTGCGGGGCGACCTTGAAGTAGCCGCCCTTGTCGGCGTCGAGCAGCGAGGCAAACACGCTCGGCGAGTCGAATCTCGGGGTGCAGAACCAGTCGATCGTGCCGTCCGTCGACACGAGCGCCGCGGTCTGCAGGTCGCCGATCAGACCGTGGTCGCTGATCTCCGGGTAACGGTTCATGCCAGCCCCCTCCGATGACGTGTGGAGTCATCGTGCGCAGGCCAGCGCCAACCGGCAATCACCCGCTCAGGGTGACTGTCCCCGTTCAGGACTCGTAGTGGGCAGCCGGAGGCGCGGGAACTGGCGTGCCGACCCAGAGTGCGTAGCTAGCCGCCCACTGGCCGTCGGTGCGCAGCTTCTGCAAGACAGCATTCACGAACCGGACGAAATCACCGTTCTTCTTGGAGATCGCCAGACCGTAGGGCTCCTTGCTGAACCGGGGACCGATGATCTTTGTCCAGGGATCCTGCGCGGCCAGCCCGGCCAGGATCGAGTCGTCGGTCGAGATCGCGGCCACCTGGCCCTGTTGCAACTTCACCAGGCAGTCGGTCCAGTACGGGACCTGTACCGGAATGGGGTGAGACGGCGCGGCCTTGATGTTCTCGATCGAGGTGGACCCCGTGGTCGCGCATACCTTCTTGCCACCGAGGTCGGCGAGGCTCTTGGCCGGAGAATCGGTCTGTACCAGCACCCGCTGGGCCGCCTCGAAGTAGACGGTGGAGAAGTCCACTTGCTGCAGCCGGTCACAGGTGATTGTCATGGTGTGGGCGACGATGTCGACGGCACCGGACTGGACATCCGGGATGCGCTGGTCATCGGAGATCGCCTTGAAGACGACCTTGTTCGGGTTGCCGAAGATCGCGCTGGCGATCGCGTGCACCATGTCGATGTCGAATCCCTCGATCTTCCCGTCGAGGGGATTGAGGTAGCCGAAATGGAAGGTGCTTTGGTCGACGCCGGCGATCAGATAACCACGGGCGCGGATTTTGGCCATGTAGGAACCAGGGCTCACCACCGGCGGTCCGGTCGGCCGCAGGCTCGCGGTCGGGTCACAGGCCTGAGCGCTGGCGACCTGGGTGGCCGCGGTCACGCTGCGGGCCGGCGTGCCCTGTTCTGCTACCGCCGCTGAACCTGGCACTGCCCAGACGGTCAGGCCTGCCGCCGCCAGGAGCAGTGGCAGCTGTCTCCAGGTACCCCGGTTCACCGGTACTCCGCCAGCCGCCGGTTGATCCCGCGGGCACATGCTGCGGCCATGATGAGTGCCAGCACGATTACTCCTATCTCCAAGCCGGTGAACGCGCTCCGGCCTGCCGCCGCCTCGGACTGGAAGACTGTCTGGTCCGCCGCGACGGCTCGGACCAGCGAGGCGTCCACGCGGGCGAACAAGGTGCCGGAATGCTCCTGGCCAGGGGTCGTGACGAGCTGGATCGCCTCGTTGTGCTTACCGTTGTTGTCCAGCGACCGCACGGTCCGGTGCGCGCTGTACCAGCGCGTCGCGGCGGCGGACGCGTCCGCGGCGGCTGCAGCACCGGGGCTGCCGCTCGCGGCGCTGGCCGCCTGGGCGAGCAGCGTGCCGGGGCCGGGGCCGAGATGGTGTTCGGTAGCCAGGAAGTCCGCCTGGTAGCTGTCGTCTCCGGCGGCGTCGATGAGAGTGAGGCTTTCGTCAGCGTGGGCTCGCAGTGCCGCGATGTCGGCCAGTCCGAGCGTCGCTACCGGCCCGGAACCGTGGGTCTGGGCCCGCAGCAGGTCGGCCCGGCCCGCGGTTAGCGAGACGGCCAGCCACACGACCGAGATCACCGCCGCCGCGGTGGCCGCCACCAGGCCGGGACTCAGCCTGCGATGGAAGTGCCGGGACAGCCACCGCTGGGTTGTCAGCAGCACATAGCCCGTGATGATGGCCATCACGAGCAGGAGCCCGATCAGGGGCAGCCCGGTTGCCTTCCCGCTGGCCGAAAGCAACTGGCCGCTGGCCTGGGTCGTGATGTTCCGCGCCGCCGGCAGCAGTTGGCGGCGCATCAGGCTGGAGGCCTCTCGCAGGTAGGCCGCCCCGAGCGGCAGGCCAAGCCGGTTGTCGGCCCGCGCGGTCTCGACGTCGCCGGCGTAGACCGGAAGCCCGGCCGACAGCGTGGCCAGATCCGAGGACGCGAGGGAACCGCCGGCGATGGCGGTGGCGTCTTCCAGCCGGGCGGAGGCCGCCGCGATGTCGGCCAGATACCGCTGTCTAGAGGTCTGCGGCTCCAGCCCGCCGGACAGGAAGGCGCTGGCCGCGGTCGCGTCGGCGTCGGAAAGAGCCCGGTAGATCTGCTGGCCGTCCAGGCTCAGCGGCTCGCTGATGCTGACCACGTCACCTGCGCCGGACGCGCGCTGATCCACGACCCAGGCCGCGACCGCACCCCAGGCCAGCGACAGAAGGACCAGGCCGACCAGCAGAAGCCGGAGCTTGCCCGGCGTGCCGTCAGCTTCTTGCCGCCTCCACAGCCCGAGCCTCGCCGCCGGAGCGGTGCGCTGCGCCGGCGGGCTGACCGCCGTCACCACTGACCGCGTCCCTGGATTAGCAGATACCAGCAGTGCGGAATCTGGACGTCAGTCCGGATCCCGAACTGGATTGGCAAACACCGGCAGTGCGGAATCCGGACGTCAGTCCGGATTCCGAACTGCGGCCGAACGCGAACCCGAATCGCCATGCGCCACTCCGTCCCACTCCGCCAAGGCCAGCAAGACAGGCGTCACGAGCGCCAGGCCCCGCACCCGCCACATCGAATTCTCACAATATAGCCATGGTTCACCAGCCATTTGCCAATCATCGCGGCTGTCCACGGCATCAGGGGCTGCGGCGGCCGTCCGGGACCGGGTTCAGGCCACGTGACGGCGGGTGAGAGGCGACTGCGGGTCTGCCCCGGGTGCGGGACGGGAGTCCGCCTGGCGCGGTGCGGTGATGTCGTCAAGGCTGCGGCCGGCGGGTTCGGGCAGCACCAGAGTGAGCGCCAGGCCGGCTACGGAGACGGCAGCGGTCAGCAGGAGCGTCCCCCGCAAGCCCAGCGACGTCTGGAGCAGCGGGAACAGAAAGACGCCGATGAAGGCGCCTAGCTTGCCTATGCCGGCCGAGATTCCGTGCCCGGTCGTCCGCATCTTGATCGGGAAGAGTTCGCTGGGCAGCACGAAGGTGGTCATGTTCGGCCCGAATTCGGTGAAGAAGTAGCTCACGCCGTAGACCAGAAGGAACGGGACCGCCGCCGTGGTCATGCCTGGCACCGCGGCGATGACCACGAAGCACGCGGCCATGACGGCGAACCCGATGAGCTGGAGCTTGCGGTGGCCGATCCGGTCCAGGCGGGCGATCGCAAGGACGTAGCCCGGTACCGCGGCGACCACGAAAATCGCCAGCTGTATCGCGATCTTGGTCATCGTCGATGCCGTCGGTGAGATCAGGCCGAGAATCTGCGGTGTGGAGATCGTGTTGCCGTAGTAGGCGTAGTCGAGCAGGAACCAGCAGCCCGCCGTCCCGGCCAGCGTCACCAGCCACCGGCGGTTGGCAAGGAAGGCCCGCAACCCGGCCGGCGGCCCAGCGTCCGTGTGCCGCATTTGCGCCTGGTATCGCGGCGACTCCGGCATCCGCAGGCGCAGGTACAGGACGGCCGCCGCGGGCAGAGCGCCGAGGCCGAGCAGAACCCGCCAGGTCACGCTGGCGCCCGCACCCGATCCGAGCAAAGCCAGAGCTACCAGCGGCCCGACGACCAGGCCCAGCGCTTGGGTACCGAACACCATCCCGACGAGCTTCCCGCGGTCCTTCCGGTTGGCGTACTCGCTCACCATGACCGCGCTGACCGGGTAGTCGCCGCCGACTCCGAACCCGAGTGTGAACCGGAAGGCGATCAGCACCCAGTAAGACTGCGACACCGCTGACCCGATTGCCCCGGCGATCATGATCACGGCCACGAGCCAGTAGACGCGCTTGCGGCCAGCCTTGTCCGCGTACCGGCCGAACACGAAAGCACCTAGGCACGCCGCGCCGAGCATCGTGCTGTTGAGCACGGCCAGCCGCCCGGCGCTCAGATCCCAGTCCTTAGCGATCAGTGCGGACGCGACCCCGATGACGAACAAGTCGTACGCATCGGTGAAGAACCCCATCCCCGACGCCACCACCGCCCGCAGGTGAACCCGGCCCAGCGGCGCCTCATCCAGACTCGCCGCTAGGTCATCCGGCCCGGTTCCGGCGCCGCGCCAGTCTTCGCTGGTCAGCTCAGCCCTCACGAGCGCAAACTATCCACGGTCACTTACGAACAGGCGACTTAAACATGAACCGTTCATGAACGGGATGCGGACGAATGCGAGCGTACGCTCGGTCGCGACAATCCAGGGCGGGAGCTGAGCCGTTTTCCCGGGCTTACCATGGAAGTCAGTGACCGATACCCGCTACTGCGCTCAATGCGGCACCGAGTTCCTGCCGCTGCGCGAACACGCCCGTTTCTGCTCCCCGAGGTGCAGGATCGAGTGGAACCGCCGCAACGCCCTCGACCCGGCCGCGGACGGAACCCTGCCCTGGGCCGTCACCGCAATGCAGGCCGCGACCAGCCGACTACTCGCAGCCACGACAACCGACCCGGCGGCCGCGTTCATGGTCGTCACCGAAGCCGTGTGGTGGGTGACCCTGGTCGACGCGACTCTGGTGCGTTATCACCAGGCCGCCTACGGTCAACTCCTTGCCCGCCATGATGACAACAAACGCCAGGTCATCGAGGACACCTTCGCCGGGCTGAGGTTCGTGCGCAACCAGATGGGCCGCCAGCCTGACCCCAGCGATCTCATCTGTCCCCCGCGACAACCCGGCCGGACAGGCAGGCGGGTAACCGAATGGACCTGGGCTTCAGTCTGCAAGCCGGTCCTCACCGGGCAGCCGGGACCTGGCCATGAGTGGGAACACGCACGACACCGCTCCTACTGGGCCCAACTGGCCGGACATCCCGTCGGCATTGCCTTCACCCAGGCAGCAGCATTCCTTCAGCAAGCCTGGAACACAATCCGTGCCGAGACAGCCAACCCGGTCGGCTAAGCGGACGTGGATCACGTCACCAGCGCTGATCGGGACCAACATCCCGCCTTCATTACGCACGATCAGGCGGCCATTGCTGTCCACGTCGACGGCGGCGCCGGCCAGCGACCGGCCGCCAGGCAGCTCGATCTTGACGACCCGCCCGATAGTGGCACACTGCCTGAGGTACTCGGGCCGCAGGCCGCACTCGTCGGCGTCGCCTGATTCGACCCAGCGGCCGTACCACCGCTCGATCCGGCGCAGGATCTCGGCCAGCAGCGCGGTCCGGTCCGTCTGTCCGGCACCGTGCAGTTCGAGCGAGGTGGCCGTGGGCACGGGAAGCTCGCCGACGCCGCCGTGTACGTTCAGCCCGATCCCGACGACGATCGCGTCACCCGTGGTCTGCTCGGCCAGGATGCCGGTCAGCTTGCCGCCGCCGATCAGGATGTCGTTCGGCCACTTCAGCCGTGCGTCGACGCCGGTCACGGACCGCACCGCGGCGGCGGTGGCGACTCCGGCCAGCAACGGCACCCAACCGCGGGCCGACTGGGGCACCGAATGCGGGCGCAGCAGCACCGAGAACGTCAGCGCGGCACCGGGAGCGTTCTTCCACACCCGGCCCTGGCGGCCCCGAGCCGAGGTCTGCGCCTTCGCCGCCAGCACCGCTCCCTGCGGCGCCCCGTCCGCGGCTAGCCGCAGCAAATCGGTGTTGGTCGAGCCGGTCTCGGCAACCACCTTGACCTCGTTCCACATGCTCCCGGCTACAACGACGGCCGAGCGCAGCCTGTCCTCGCGCAATCCGGAATCCGGACGACCGCCCGGATTCCGCACTGCTGGTGTTTGCCGACACAGTGGCGCGCCGCCGCCGGCAAAGCTCGGTCCGGTGGTTGGCATGCCGCCTATTGTGCTAGACGCGGCCGCACGCGACGCCAAGAGCTGGGAGTCCGAATCGGTTAAGGTGTTCTCGCTCGACCCGGCGACCTACGCGATTGAGAGCGGCCTGGTCATCGGAACCGGTTGGCAGCGCGTGGGGCGTGTCACGACGTTTGGCCGAGTACCGTTAAGCCTGCTGACGAAAGCAGGCTTAACCGATGACATTTCCGCTTACCCGCGAGCAGGCGCAGGCTTCTGCTGCGTCCGCTTCGGCTGAGCGCGACACGATCCAGGCGAACATTCTTGAACTCGACGGCAGCTTCGGAAAAAGGCTGCTCGCGGGTGCGACGCTAACCGGGCAGACCCGTGACTCGTGGGAGAAAACTTCGGCGGCGCTGGCCCGGCTCTGGGACACCTTCACCGCCTATTCGGCAGTGATCGACCGGGCGTGCGAGATCCTCAGCGCACCCGGCCGGATCCCGGCGACACGGGTCGCCGAAGCGGTAAGCATGCTCACCGGGCCATCGGTCCGGCTGACCAGGGCGGTGGCGCCGATCGGCCAGCGCGAGCTCACCTCGGGCGGCCAGACCCAAATGTCGCTCCAGGCCACCGTGCGCGAGATGCGCGGCTCGTTCTCCGAGGTGGCCGCCGTGCTCACAGCGGCCGAGAACGTGTGGAACGAGATCTCGGAGGGCATCCGCCAGATCACCTCGGATCTCGAAACGGCCAAGCGCCAGCTTCCCGGGCTGGACGGGGTCGAACTGGCCGGATCGCTTACCCAGGCCGAGAACGGCCTGCGCGAACTGCGCGATCAGCTCAACAGCGACCCGCTCACGTTCTGGACCGGCGGCCAGGTCGACACCAGCAGGCTTAGCCGGCTGCGGCAGGAGGCCGGCGTCGCCGTCGCTCAGGTGAACGAGCTCGCCCGGGTCCGCTCCGACGCCGACCGGCGGCTCGCTGAGATCGCGGCGGCCATCACCGAAGCGCAGCAGGCCTGGCAGGACGCGACGGTCGCCAGGGAACGCGCGACCACCCGCGTCGCCGCGCCGCCCGGTGACCCGCTGCCCGACGTCAGCTGGCTGGTCAGGCGGACGAGCGGGCTGACCGAGATGAAGAACACCGGGCGGTGGACCAGGCTCGCCTCCGAACTCGACGCGATCGACAAGCAGGCGGCCAACGTCATCAGGCGGTGCCGGGAGGCCGAGCAGGCCGCCGCCGGCCTAGTCGATCAGCGGGACCAGCTACGAGGCCTGCTCGATGCCTACCGCGCCAAGGCCGGCGGCCTCGGTGCGGCCGAGAACGCCGAGCTTGACCAGCGTTACCAGCAGGCCAAGGACCTGCTCTGGACCGCCCCTTGTGACCTCGCAGCGGCGACCGCCGCGGTAAATGGCTATCAGCAGGCAATACTGCGCCTGCGCCGGAGCGGAGATCGATCATGACAACCCCACCAGAGCGCTGCACTAGGCCTGGCTGCACCGGAACCATCGACGGCGGTTACTGCGACGTCTGCGGACTCGCGGCCCAGCCCGCACCGATCCCGTCGACCGGCGGCTCCGCCGGCTCCGGCGGCTCCGGCGGCTCCAGCGGCTCCGGCCGCACCGGGAGCGGCAGCTCAGGTTCAGGCAGCGGTGCGAGCGGGTCGGGCTCCGGCCGCACCGGCACTGGCCGCAGCCGGTCAGGCTCCACTAGGTCGCGCGGCTCATCGCGGCCCTCGCGCGGCAGCCTCGGCGCCGGCCTGATCGAGATCCCGCCGGTCCCCTACCGCGATCCGGCCGTTGCCGTGCTCGCGAACCCGGTGGTACCGGAGAGCAAGCGGTACTGCGGCAACTGCGAGCGGCCGGTCGGACGCAGCCGGGACGGCCGGCCAGGACTCCCCGACGGCTACTGCCCGAACTGCGGCAGCAAGTACTCGTTCTCACCCAAGCTAGTCCAGGGCGAACTGGTCGCCCGGCAGTACGAGGTGCTCGGCGCCCTGGCCCACGGCGGGCTTGGCTGGCTCTACCTGGCCATGGACCGCAACCTGTCCAACCGGTGGGTGGTGCTCAAGGGCCTGCTCAACACCACCGACCCGGCCGCGGTCGAGGCGGCGGTCGCCGAGCGCCGGTTCCTCGCCGAGGTCGAGCACCCGGCCATCGTGGGCGTGTACAACTTCGTCCAGCACGCGGACCGGCAGACCGGTGAGCAGGCCGGCTACATCGTGATGGAGTACGTCGGCGGCCAGTCGCTCCGGCAGTTGCTCTTGCAGCGGCGGAGAACGGCGGGCGGCGGTTCGCTGCCGCTGCCGATGGCACTGGCCTACATGATCGAGGTGCTGCCCGCGCTCGGCTACCTGCACAGCCGCGGCCTGGTCTACTGCGACTTCAAGCCCGACAACGTCATCCAGACCGAGGAGCAGCTCAAGCTCATCGACATGGGCGGGGTCCGGCGGGTCGACGATGACGACAGCGCGATCTACGGCACGATCGGCTACCAGGCACCCGAGATCGCCGACGAGGGACCGTCTCCCTCTTCTGACCTCTACACCGTGGGCCGGGCCCTGGCCGTGCTGACGTTCGAGTTCAACGGCTACCAGAGCACCTACGAGCACAGCCTGCCCGATCCGTCCGGCATCCCGGTGCTGGCCGAGAACGAGTCGTTCCTGCGGGCGGTGCGGCACGCGACCAATCCCGACCCTGACAACCGGTTCGAGTCAGCCGCCGAGATGGCCGATCAGCTCACCGGCGTGCTGCGCGAGGTGCTGGCCGTCGCCGACCGCCGACCGCGGCCCGCGTTCTCCACGCTGTTCAGCCCCGAGATCATGACGATCGGCGTGCCGGCGATCCACTCGAACGACTCGGCCCCGCCGCTGCTGCGGCCGGGCGCCGCCGAGGTCATCGCCGGCCTGCCCGTGCCGCACGTGGAAAGGGACGACCCGGCCGCCGGCTACCTGGCCACGCTCGGATCTCTCGACCCGGTGCAGCTCGTCGGCGTGCTGTCCGCGGCCGTGGCCGGCCAGCAGGGCACCCCGCCGGCCGTCGCCGGTTCCGGGGAGACCTTGCTCGCCCTGGTCAGGGCCAGGACCCTGGCCGGCGATCTGCCTGGTGCGGCCGAGGTCCTGGCCAAGGTCGCGGCCAGGGACGACGCCGACTGGCGGGTCACCTGGTACCAGGGACTCGCCAACCTGGCCGCGAACCTGCACGTGAGCGCGCGGGACTCGTTCGACGAGGTCTACGATTTCCTTCCCGGCGAGCTGGCGCCCAAGCTGGCGCTCGCCTTCACCGCCGAAGCCGCCGGTGACCAGCTGCTGGCGACCAGGTACTTCCGGCTGGTGTGGACGGTCGACCGGTCCTACGTCAGCGCCGCGTTCGGCCTGGCGCGCACGCTGCTGCACGCCGGTGACCGGGTCGGCGCGATCGAGGCGCTCACCAGGGTGCCCGATACGTCCAGTTATTACCTGGCCGCCCAGCTCGCCGCGATCAGGATCCAGGTCGCGCCGCCCACCGGCTATCCGTGCGTTTCTGCCGCTGATTTGGCCGAGGCGGGCCGAGGCGTCGGCAGGCTGAAGCTTGATCAGACTACGCTTCAGCAAGTTACAACCGAAGTGCTGAAGGCCGCGCTAACCCGTCTGAGCGCACGCGAGCCCCTTGACGCGGGCCAGTTGCTTGGCTGCGACACGACCGAGCGCGCGCTGCGCTTCGGCCTTGAGCGAAGCTATCGCGCCCAGGCCCAGCTCACCTCAGACCGGCGGCGCAGGACGGAGCTAGTCGACATGGCCAACGACGTACGCCCGAGCACCTGGTCATGACCGCCGAGAAGGCGCAGGAGCCAGCTGCGCAGGAACAAACACAGCCGGCCGCGCACGAACCGAGGCCGCACGAACCGAGGCCGCACGAACCGACGCCGGCGGAAACGACGATGCAGCTGCCGAGGGTGCGAGACATCGGCCCGCTGGATCCGACGATCCAGCTCCAGAAGGTGCAGGAGCCGGCCGGGGTCGAGCCTCCGACCAGGGAAATCCCGCCGCAGCCGCCCGCGCCGGACACCGCGGTCTCGGAAGCAGCAGAAGCAGTCTGCGAGCCGACGGCACCCGACGCCGTAATGACCTGCCCGAACTGCGGCGAGCCGATCTGGCCGGACGACAACTTCTGCCAGGCCTGCAGCACCGAGCTGGCGCCGGCGGTGAGCAGCGGGGAGCAGGCAGCCGAGGCGGTCGCTGCGTGTCCTACCTGTAAGGACTCGACGATCAGCCCCGAGGGGTACTGCGAATCCTGCGGCTACAAGGTACCCTCAGGCAGAGATCACGTCGAGCTCGACCTCGGCCTGGTAGCCGGGGTCACCGATCGCGGCCAGCGGCACACCCGCAACGAGGACGCCATGGCCCTGGCCACCGCGAATTCGGCCAGCGGCCCGGTCGCGCTCTCGGTGGTCTGCGACGGGGTCTCGACCTCCTCCAACCCCGACGAGGCGTCTCAGAAGGCCGCCCAGTCGGCCGTCCAGGTGCTGCTGAGCGCGGTCAGAAGCGGCTCCGACCTGGCCAAGGCCTCGGCTCGCGCCGTCATGTCCGCCCAGAAGGCGCTGGCTGACATGGCGCAGGAGGCCGACCTGTTCGCCAACGCCCCGTCGGCCACGTTCGTGTCCGCGGTCGTCACCACGACCGAGGCCACGGTGTGCTGGCTCGGCGATAGCCGTGCCTACTGGATCGACGCGGCCGGCCCGGCGGAATCCCGCCAGCTCACGGTCGACGACTCGGTCGCGCAGGAACTGATCAAGACCGGGCTGATGTCCGAGGCCGAGGCGCTCGCCTCGCCGCAGGGTCACGTCGTGACCGGCTGGATCGGCGCCGATGCCGGGGACGCCAAGCCGCACGTCAGCGTGATCACTCCCGAGGGACCAGGGCTGGTGCTGCTCTGTTCGGACGGCCTGTGGAACTACCGGCCTGACGCGGCCGGGATCGCCGAACTGGCCGGACCAGATGCGATCAGCGAGCCGCTCCGCGCGGCCGGGAAGCTGGTCACCTTCGCGAACGAACAGGGCGGCAGCGACAACATCACGGTCACGCTCATCCCGTTCCCCCCTCGACGCCGGCCAGACGCCACCGACGAGATCGATCCCGAGGCCACCGCGACCTACGCCGCCACCCAGACCTAGCTGCTCCGCCGCCCCCCATTCTTAGGAGAGTGCACAACCGATGAGTCAGTCTGACTTCACCGTGGAGGTCTTTCAGAACGAGTACCTGGCGGCCGGCGCCCGTGAGGTCAACGCGATCGTCACGGTTACCGCGCCGGACAGCCTCCCGGCCGCGGCCGACAGCGGCGGCGCGGGCCGGGCCGAGATCATCATCGTGGACTGCTCGGGCTCGATGGACTACCCGCACGCCAAGATCGTGCAGGCCAGGGCCGCGACGGCGGCGGCGCTGGATGTCGTCAGCGACGGCGTCGCGTTCGCCATGATCGCCGGGACCGAGGTCGCGCGGCCGGTCTACCCGCTCGACGGCACGCTGGCGACCATGAGCCCGCAGACCAGGCAGATGGCCAAGCAGGTCGCGGCCAACCTGCGCCCGGGCGGCGGCACGGCGATGGGTTCCTGGCTGCGACTGGCCCGCCAGATGTTCGGGTCGAACCCGGCTACGCTGCGGCACGCCATCTTGCTGACCGACGGCAAGAACGAGCACGAGGCGCCGGAGGCGCTGACCGCGGCGATCAGCCAGTGCGAGGGGTTCTTCAACTGCGACTGCCGCGGCGTCGGCACCGACTGGCAGGTCGCCGAGCTCCGGCGGATCTCGACGACGCTGCTCGGCACCGTCGACATCGTGCCCGACCCGGCCGGGCTCACCGCGGACTTCGAGTCGATGATCGCGACCGCGATGGGCAAGGCGGTCGCGGACGTGGCGCTGCGGGTCTGGACGCCGCAGAGCGCCCAGACCAAGTTCGTCCGGCAGGTCGCGCCGACGGTCGATGACCTGACCGGCCGCCGCAACGCGACCGGCCCGCAGGCCGGCGACTACCCGACCGGCGCCTGGGCCGGCGGCGAGAGCCGCGACTACCACGTCTGCGTCGAGGTCAACGCGGCCGCGATCGGGCAGGAGATGCTCGCCGCCCGGGTCAGCCTCATGGTCGGCGATCAGGCGCAGGGCCAGGGCCTCGTGCGGGCCCTGTGGACCGACGACGAGGCGCTGTCCACCAGGATCAACTCCAACGTCGCGCACTACACCGGCCAGGCCGAGCTGGCCCAGGCGATCCAGGATGGCCTTGAGGCCCGCAAGTCGGGCGATGAGGAACTCGCCACGGCCAGGCTCGGCCGGGCGGTGGCGCTCGCTCAGGAATCCGGCAACGAGGACACCGCCAAGCTGCTGGCCAAGGTCGTCGACGTGGTCGACGCCGCCTCCGGCACGGTGCGGCTGAAGAAGAAGGTCGATGACGCCGACGAGATGGCGCTCGACACCCGCTCGACCAAAACCGTCCGAACCAAGAAGTAGCGAGGCAGACGATGCCTACCTGTCCTGATGGTCACCAGTCTTCGTCCACCGACTTCTGTGATACCTGCGGGATGCGGATCGAGGGCGCCCCGGCGGCCCCGCCGGCCCCGGCCAGCGGATCGGCCGCACCCGCCGGCGGGGCCTCGTCCTCCGGCGAGTCCTGCCCGGTGTGCGGCAGCGACCGCACCGGCATGTTCTGCGAGGTGTGCGGATACGACTTCGCCGCCGGCACCCCGGCCGCCCCGGTCGATCCGGCCAACGTATTCGGGGGGCAGCCCGATCCGGGACCAGATCCGCTCGGGCCCGTCGGCGTCGAGCCGGTCACGTCACCGCAGACCGGACCGAGCGGCACCGGGTTCGCCACCCCCGACCCCGGCCTCCAGCCCCAGCCCCAGCCGGACTCAGGCGCGGCCAACGGCTGGGGTGCCACAGTCAGCGCGGACCGCGCCTACTTCGACAGCGTGGTCGAGGCCGGAGGACCGGACGCGGCCTCGATCGAGTTCCCTGCCTACTGCCCCGAACGGCGCTTCTCGCTCAGCGGCCAGGAGATGCGGATCGGCCGCCGCAGCCCCTCGCGGGGCCTGGAGCCGGAGATCGACCTGGCCGGCCCGCCGACCGACCCGGGAATCTCGCATCTGCACGCGGTGCTGATCGCCCAGCCGGACGGCACGTGGTCGGTGCTGGACCCTGGTTCGTCCAACGGCACCCAGGTCAACGGCAACGAGATCGTCACCGGCGTCCCGTATCCCCTGCACCAAGGCGACCGCGTCTGCATAGGCGCCTGGACGGTCCTCACGATCGCCGCCCCGGCGTAAGGCGAAACAGCGCCCGTACCCGCGCGGAGCGTGGGTACGGGTGCTGCTCTATGTTTGCGCCATGGTTAAGCAGAGCGCGCAGGCTGACCCCGAACCAGAGCAGCTGCCAGCAGGCGCCGAGAAGCCGGACATCCACACCACCGCCGGCAAGATCGCCGACCTGGAGACCCGCCGGTACGAGGCGGTCCACGCCGGATCGCAACGCGCGGTCGAACGTCAGCACGCCAAGGGCAAGATGACCGCCAGGGAGCGGATCGACCACCTGCTGGACCCGGGCTCGTTTGTCGAGTTCGACGAACTGGCCCGGCATCGCGCGCACGACTTCGCGATGGAGGACACCCGTCCGTACGGCGACGGTGTGGTCACCGGCTACGGCACTATCGACGGCCGGCCGGTCAGCGTGTTCAGCCAGGACTTCACGATCTTCGGCGGCTCGCTCGGCGAGGTGTTCGGCACCAAGATCGTCAAGGTCATGGACCATGCGCTGAAGACCGGATGCCCGGTGATCGGCATCAACGACAGCGGCGGCGCCCGGATTCAGGAAGGCGTCGTGGCGCTTGGCCTGTACGGCGAGGTCTTCTTCCGCAACGTGATGTCCTCGGGGGTGATCCCGCAGATATCCCTGATCATGGGCCCCTGCGCCGGCGGCGCGGTCTACTCCCCCGCGATCACCGACTTCACGCTGATGGTCGACCAGACCTCGCACATGTTCATCACCGGACCCGACGTGATCAAGACGGTGACCGGCGAGGAGGTCAGCTTCGAAGACCTCGGTGGCGCCCACGCGCACAACGCCAAATCCGGCGTCGCCCACTACCAGGCCACCGACGAGCAGGACTGCCTGGACTTCGCCCGCGAACTGCTGTCCTACCTGCCCTCGAACAACCTCGACGACCCACCCTTCCTGCCCGTAGCCGACGCGATCTGCGAACCGGCCGATGAGGACGCCGAGCTCGACACGCTGATCCCGGATTCCGCTAATCAGCCCTATGACATGCACGCGGTTATTGAGCACGTACTCGACGACGGGGAATTCTGCGAAATTCATTCTGAGTTCGCGAAAAATATTGTGGTGGGCTTTGGCCGGGTCG
Organism: Streptosporangiaceae bacterium; assembly: GCA_035606435.1. Taxonomy (GTDB): domain Bacteria; phylum Actinomycetota; class Actinomycetes; order Streptosporangiales; family Streptosporangiaceae; genus Chersky-822. The sequence goes on from DATNFM010000317.1 coordinate 29,309, forward strand.
AGGGCAGGTCGGTCGGCGTGGTGGCTAATCAGCCCATGCACTTCGCGGGCTGCCTGGACATCGACGCGTCGGAGAAGGCGGCCAGGTTCGTACGCACGTGTGACGCGTTCAACGTCCCGGTGCTGACGTTCGTGGACGTGCCGGGATTCCTGCCGGGCACCGACCAGGAGTGGGGCGGGATCATCAGGCGCGGGGCCAAGCTGATTTACGCCTATGCCGAGGCGACCGTGCCCAAGATCACGGTCATCACCAGGAAGGCCTACGGCGGAGCCTACGACGTGATGGGCTCCAAGCACCTCGGCGGAGACATCAACCTCGCCTGGCCCACCGCGCAGATCGCGGTGATGGGCGCGCAGGGCGCGGTGAACATCTTGTACCGGCGCGAGCTAGCGGCCGGGTCTGCGGAGGAGCAGGCGGCCGCCAGGGCCGAGCGGGTGACCGAGTACGAAGACACGCTCGCCAATCCGTATACCGCCGCGGAGCGAGGGTACGTGGACGCGGTCATCAGGCCCGCCGAGACTCGTCCCGCCGTCATCAAGGCCTTGCGAAGCCTCCGATCAAAGCGCCAGACGCTCCCACCGAAGAAGCACGGCAACATCCCGCTTTGATTTGAGCTGTGCCCTGACCAGCGGCCCGCCCGCTACGCCCCCCGCCCACCACCCAAACCAGGGGGCTGGTCAAGCCGACCGAG
>DATNFM010000318.1:0-14289 GCA_035606435.1 Streptosporangiaceae bacterium
AGGGCACTCCGCTGGAGCGGCTTATCCGCGCGGCCAGGGCCGAGGGCGATGATGAGGCCGATGCCGAAGTCCAGGCGTCTTCGGTCATCTGGCCCGAGGTCATACCGGGCCCCGCCGGCGAGCAAGACGTGGAGGCCGGCCAAGGCAGCAGCGGGTCAGTGCCGCAGTAGTTCACGCCAGGATCGAGCTTAGGGCCGTGCTGATGTCGGGGGTGCGGAAGGCGAAGCCCGCCTCCTGGAGGCGGGTGGGGACTATCCTCGCGCTGCCCAGCAGTTCGCTGGCGACCTCGCCCAGCGCCCCGTTCAGCGCCGCGGCTGGCAGCCGGAGCAGAGCCGGGCGGTGCAGGGCTTGCGCCAGGGCCCGGGTGAACTCCGCGTTGGTGACCGGCTCGGGCGCGGTCAGGTTCACCGGTCCTTCAAGATCGTCGGCCTCGAGCAGGAACTCGATCGCCCGCACCTCGTCGGTCAGGCTGATCCAGCTCAGGTACTGAGTCCCGGGTCCGATCCTGGCTCCGAGGCCGAACTTGAACGGCAGCAACAGCCGGCCGAGCAGCCCGCCGCCGGTCGCGAGCACCAGCCCGCTCCGGATGTTCACGACCCGGGTCCCTGACCGGGCCGCGCCCTCGGCGGCCGACTCCCAGTCCTGCACCAGATCGGCCAGGAAGCCAGTGCCGGCTGGAGAGCTCTCGTCGGTGATCTTGTCGCCGGTCTCGCCGTAGTAACCGACCGCCGATCCGCAGATAAGCACGCCTGGGGAGGGATCGGCGGCGGCCATGGCGGCAACCAGGGCCCGGGTCGAGGTGATCCGGCTGCTGCGCAGTTCGGCTTTGCGGGTGGCGGTCCAGCGCTTGTCGGCGACCGGCGCGCCGGACAGGTGGACCACCGCGTCCACGTCGCTCAGCGCCGCGGGGTCGAGATCGCCGGCGGTCGCCATCGGATCCCAGGCAAGCTCGCCGTCGGACCGGGGCGCCGACCGCACCAGCCTGATGATCTGGTGACCGGTCGACGCCAGGTCATCCGCCAGCGCCGAGCCGATCAGCCCGGATGCGCCCGAGATCGCAATCTTCATCGACACCCCTCAGGTCCTCGGGCCCGGCCCGGCGCCAGCGACTAGCCTTCCAGCGGCTAGTGTCCGAGCTCAGACTCGAACGCGCCTTCTTCCAGCCGGTTCTTGACCGTGACCAGGAAGCGGGCCGCGTCCGCGCCGTCCACCAGGCGGTGATCGTAGGTCAGTGCGAGGTACACGATCGACCTGACCGTGATGACCTCGCCCAGATCAGGGTCATCTACCACGACGGCCCGCTTGTTAACCGTGCCGGTGCCGAGGATGCCGACCTGCGGCTGGTTGATGATCGGCGTGTCGAACAGCGCCCCCCGGCTGCCGGTGTTGGTCAGCGTGAACGTTCCGCCGCTCAGGTCATCGGGGTTTACCTGGCCGGCCCGGGTGCGGTTGGCGAGGTCCGCGATCTTGCGCGCGAGCCCGCCGATGTTCAGGTCACCGGCGTTCCTGACCACCGGCACCATGAGGCCGCGATCGGTGTCGACCGCGATGCCCAGATGCTCGGCGTCGTGATAGGTGACCGTCCCGTTGGCGGTATCGATGACCGCGTTGAGCTTCGGATGTACCTTGAGCGCTTCGATCGTGGCAAGAGCAAAGAAGGGGAGGAAAGATAGCTTCACGCCTTCGCGTGCTTCGAAGCTGGCTTTCGCCCGCGCGCGCAGTCGCGCTATCGCGGTCACGTCGGCCTCGACCACGGTCGTCAGCTGCGCCGAGGTCTGCAGGGACTCGACCATCCGCTGGGCGATGACCTGCCGGGCCCGGGACAGCCGCTCGGTGGTTCCGCGCTTGGCCGACGGCGTGACGGCGGACGGCTGACCGCCGGTCTCGGCCTGCACAGCCCTCGCCGCCGCCGGTGCGGGCGCCGCGGGTGCGGGCGCCGCGGGTGCGGGCGCGGGCGGCGCTGGTGGTGCGGGAGGTGCGGCTGCTGGCGCCGCCGGCGCCGGACCGGCCTGAGCCGGGACCGCCGGTGCCTGGGCCTGTGCCTGCGCCGCAGGCTCAGGGGGCGGCTCGACGGCACCGGCCTGGGCGGGCTGCGGTGCCTGCTCGTGCACGGTCTGGGCGAAGCCTGGAGCCTCGTCGCCGCGCTTGGCCCGGGCAGCCTCAAGCACGTCCTGCTTGCGGATCCGGCCGCCGACGCCCGTGCCCGCGACCGCGGCGAGGTCGATGCCGTGCTCGGCTGCCAGCTTGCGCACCAGCGGCGTCACGTAGGCGTTCTCGGCGCCATCCGCGCCGGCCGAGGGTTCTTCGGCCTGAGCCGGCGGCGGTGCTTGCTGAGCCGGCGGCTGCTGCGGCTGGAGGGCGGGCGCCTGGAAGGCCGGCTCGGCCGGATGCTGGGCCGGATCGTAGCCGTGCGGCTCGGGCTCGGCGAACTCGTAGGGCCCGTGCGTCGGCGGCGTCTGGAACGGGGCGGCCTGCTGCGGCTCAGGCTGAGCTGGCTGAGTCGTCTCATCGCGCTGCGGCTCGGGCGCGGCGTATTGCGGCTGGCCGTAGCCGGACGCGTAACCCGGCTGGGCGGATCCGTACGCAGGCTCGTGATGCTGCGGCTGCCCGCCGCCGTCGTAACCAGGTGGCGGGGGAGCGGCGGGCGCTTCCTGATAGCTGGTCGGCGGCGCGTGAGTGGGCGTCTGCCAATCGGCAACGGTCTGCCCAGCCGAGCCGTACTCAGCTGAGGTGTCGGCGGCGGCGCCGGCGTCAGCGGCCGCGCCGGCGGTCGCGTCCCTCCCGGCACCGCCCGCACCGTCCTCGTCGATCACGGCGAGTTCGGCGCCGACGGCGACGGTCTCGTCTTCATTTACGGTGATGCCGCGCAAGATGCCTGAGACCGGCGAGGGGATCTCGGTGTCGACCTTGTCCGTCGACACCTCAAGCAGCGGCTCGTCAGCGGAGACGTGGTCACCCTCGTGCTTCAGCCAGCGGGTAACGGTGCCTTCGGTGACGCTCTCGCCCAGCTGCGGCATGGATACGGAAACCGACATGGCTTCGGCTACCCCTTCGTTCAGTGTTGGTTCTGGCCTGCGTTGTTCGGATTTGGCGTCAGGAATGGAAGTGCAGCGGCTTGCCGGCGAGCGCCAGGTGCGCCTCGCCGATTGCCTCGGACTGGGTCGGGTGCGGGTGGATGAGCTTGGCTACATCGGCCGGGAAGGCTTCCCAGTTGTAGATCAGCTGGCCTTCGGCGATGAGCTCGCCCGCCCGCGCGCCGACGAGGTGGATACCGAGCACGGGACCGCCGCCGCGAGCAGCGATCACCTTAGCGGCGCCTTGCGTCTGCAAGATGATGCTCTTGCCGTTGCCGCCCAGGTTGTAGTTGACCTCGTCGACTTCGATGCCGCGCTCGGCCGCCTGGGCCGAGGTGATGCCGACCGAGGCCACCTCGGGGTTGCTGTAGGTCACTCGCGGCACGCCGTCGTAGTCGATCGGCGTGACCGGCACGCCGGCCAGCCGCTCGGCGACGCCGATACCCTCGGCGAAGCCGACGTGCGCGAGCTGCGGGCCCGGCGTCAGGTCGCCGACCGCCGAGATCGTCGGAACGTTCGTCCGCCACAACTCATCGACGAGCACGAACCCGCGCTCCATCGCGACCCCGGCCTCGGAGTAGCCGAGCCCGGCCGAGACCGGTCCGCGGCCGACGGCGACCAGCATCAGCTCGGCGTCGATCGTCTTGCCGTTCTCCAGCGTGACCTGGACGCCGTCTTGGATCTCCTTGACCTCGGAGAACCTGACGCCCAGGTGCGAGTTGATGCCACGGCGCCGGTAGGCGCGCTCGATGAGCTTCGAACTGGCCTCATCCTCGAGCGGCAGCAGATGCGGCAGCATCTCGACGATCGTGACCTCGGCGCCGAACGAACGCCAGACGCTCGCGAACTCGACTCCGATCACGCCGCCGCCAAGGATGACGGCCGAGGCGGGAACGTGGTCGAGCTTGAGCGCGTGTTCGCTGGTGATTACCTTGACGCCGTCGATCTCCAGGCCCGGCAGGCTGCGCGGCTCTGAACCAGTGCCCAGCACCACGTGGGCGCCTTCGTAGATGGTGTCGCCGACAGCGACCTGGGTGGGGGAAATCAGGCGACCGTCGCCGTGCACGATCTCGACTTTGCGCCCTGTGAGAAGCCCCTGCAATCCTTTCCACAACCGATCGACGACCTTGTCCTTGTAGACATTGACGCCAGGCATGTCGATGTGGTCGAAGCTGGCTACGACACCGAAGTCGCCTGCCTCTTTGGCCAGGTCAGCGACCTCGGCGGCGTGCAGCAGGGCCTTGGTGGGGATGCAGCCCTGGTGCAGGCAAGTACCGCCGACCTTGTCCTTCTCGATCAGGACGACCCGGCTGCCGAGTTCGGCCGCGCGCAGGGCGCACGCGTAGCCGCCGCTGCCACCGCCGAGGATGACCAGGTCAAAGGTGTTGGTCTCGGTCACTACATACTCCTAGATCGAAAACAGCTGACAGCGTCGGCAGCTGGGCAATCGCGGCTACAGCACCCCATCGGCTACATCTGCGGCAATCTGGACAAGGGTACGGACCGCGCTCCCCGTTCCGCCCTTGGGGGTGTAACCGTAGGCCTCGCCGGTGTTGAACGCGGGCCCGGCGATATCCAGATGCGCCCACTTGACGCCGTCGGGGACGAACTCGCGCAGGAACAGGCCCGCGACCAGCATGCCGCCGTCGCGCTCGGCGGCGACGTTGGCCAGATCGGCGACCTTGGAGTCCAGGCCCCGGCGCAGCTCCTCGGGCAGCGGCATCGGCCACATGGCCTCGCCGGCCCGGCCGGCGGCCTTGACCACACCGTCTCTGGTCTCGTCGTCGTTGGCCATGACCCCGGCCACCCGCTTGCCGAGCGCGACCAGCTGGGCGCCGGTCAGCGTGGCGATGTCGACGATCAGGTCGGGGGAGTCCTCAGCGGACCTGGCCAGGGCATCGGCGAGGACCAGGCGGCCCTCAGCGTCGGTGTTCAGCACCTCGACCGTCGTGCCGCCGTAGATCGTGATCACGTCGGATGGGCGCTGGGCCTGGCCGCCGGGCATGTTCTCGGCGAGGGACAGATAGCCGACGACGTTGACTACCGGCCGCAGGGCAGCGATCGCCTGCAGAGCGGCCAGCACGGACGCCGCGCCGCCCATATCGCACTTCATGGTCTCCATCGCCTTCGGCGGCTTCAGCGACAAGCCGCCGGAGTCGAACGTGATGCCCTTGCCGGCGAAGACGACCGTCTTGGTGGCGTCCGGGTGGTGGTAGCCGAGGCGAACCAGGCGGGGCGGGTGCACCGAGCCCTGGCCGACGCCGGTCAGGCCGCCATAGCCGCCTTCGCGCAGCGCCTTCTCGTCGAGGATCTCGATGTCGAGTCCGGCCTGGCCGGCGATCTTGTCGGCCTCGGCGGCCATCGTCTCCGGGTACAGATGCGACGGGCTGGTGTTCACCAGGTCCCTGACCAGGTTCACGGCGGCGGCTATCACCTGCGCCCTGGCCACGGCCGGCGCGACGTGCTCTCCGGCTGCGATGAGCGTGAGCTGCGGGGCGGCGTGGCCGTTGCTGCGGTAGCGGCCGAAATAGTAACTGCCGAGCATGGCGCCGACGGCGATGGCCTCGACACTGGCGGCGTCGGCGGCGGGGAGCGCGAAGGCGATCTTGGTCACCCTGGCCGTCGACAGGGTCCGGACAGCCGCACCGGCGCTGCGCCGGAGAGCTTCGGGGTCAGGGGAGGTGGGCCATACCTTGCCGAGGCCGACCGCGGCGATCAATGGCGCGCCGAGTGCGCCTGCCGACAGGGTCCTGGTGATTTCCTCGGCTTTGCCGGTGGCGCCTAGAGCGGCGAGAATCTGGGCAAGGCTGCCGCCGAGGGCCGCGTCGACGTCCTGGGCTCCGTCGGCCAGTACCGGGCCGTCCTGACCCTGGATGATGCCTATCACTATGACGTCGGCGCTGACGTCCCGAGCAGCTGAACTAGTCGCAATGGTTGCAGTCACGTACCTGAGCCTAGTGCCTGCGCGCCAAGCTCATGGAGACACCGCAAGGCCCGGCGCCGTGCGTGGTCCCTGGGTCCGGCAGACTCGGCTCGGCCTGTCACGGATGCCACCAGGCCGTGCGCCACCCGCGCCAGACCAAGATTGCCGACCCGGAGGGCTTTGGGGGACCGGCACGCGCGTTGTCGGGACAGCGCTAACGGTGTATCAATTCTTCGCCGATCGGCGTTAATACCGCGTCAAGATCATCGGAAATCGGGCCGCCGTGCGATGCACTGGTAACTGCGATGACTGATGCCAGAGATGACCTCCAGCCGCGGTCTGCTGCGCGGCCCCATCCTGGGCGGTCTCACCTAGCGCAGCGTCAGCACGGGCCCGCCGGGCAGCAGAACCTGAGGCGGCGCGGGCTGGCCGCGCCTTACGCGCTGCCGGTCGGGGCGGCGGCGCTGCTGGTGACCGGTGCGGTCGCGGCGGCCGCGCACGGCGCGGTATCGGCTGGGTGGGTGCTGCTGGTCGTCGCCGTGATCGTGTCGGCCGTGGCGCTGATCGCCGAGCCCGGCGCGGCGCTGTTCGTGGTGCTGGCCGGATGGCTCACCACCGCCGGGTTCTCCGGCCCGCCGTACGCTCAGCTCCGGGTGACCTGGGCGAGCGGATCGAGGTCGGCGCTCGTGCTCGGTTGCTGCGCTCTTGCCGGAATCGCGGTCGGGTCGGGAGTGCGCAGGCTGACTTCGTCGTTCACACTGTTTGTAGTGACAGCGTCAGACCAAGATCCGTCGGATCGGGACAGGCTGATCGAGGCCCGGGCACAGGCCGAGGCCTGGATCGAGTCTGCCGACCCTGACGGCCGGACCCTGCCGCTACCGGAGGACGAGCAGCCACTGGCGAGCGACCAGCGCTCATCGGCGGCGGCATCAACGGCGGCGGCATCGAGGGCGGCTCCCGATTGGCGGCGCCGCCTGAGCGCAAGCATGCTCGGCTGGAGCAGCGGTCTCGGCCGCCGTCGCCAGATCGCCGGAGTCCTGCTTGTCTTCCTGTTCCCGCTCGTCACCGCCGCCCTGCTGCCGGGCCTGCGCTCGCACTCGCTCAGCCTGTCCGACGACCTCCTGATCTTCCTGGTGTGCGTCGTCGGAGTCGCCGTCGTCGGCGGATTCTGGCCGGCCGTGTTCGCCGCCGTCGCCGCGAGCCTGCTCCTGAACTGGTTCTTCACGCCGCCGGTCCACACGTTCACGATCGCTGATCCGCAGAACATGCTGGCCCTGCTGCTCTTCATCACCGTCGCCGTCTCGGTGAGCAGCGTGGTCCACCTGGCGGCTCGCCGCGCCGTCCAGGCCGCCAGGAGCGCCGAGGACGCCGCCGCTCTCCTGGCCCTCGCTCAGACCGTGCTCGGCGGGTCCGACACCCCGGCCGCGATCTTGGCGCACCTGACCGAAACCAGGGGCGGGCGCGCCGAGTTGCTGGAGCGAGCCGGCGGCCAGTGGATCAAGGTCGCCGCCGCCGGCGCAGTCGCCACCGTCGGCGCAGTCGCCGCCGCCGGCCCGGCCACGGCCGCCTCCACCCGCACCACCGTGCGCGCCGGGGCCGACCTGGCGCTCGTCGTGTCCGGCCAGGAGCCCCCGCTCACCCCGAGACTGCTCGACGGCTTCGCGGCCCAGGCGGCCGCCGCCCTGGACCGGGACCGGTTGCGCACTCAGGCCGCTCAGGCCGAGGCGCTGGCCGAAGGCAACCGGATGCGGACTGCGTTGCTCGCTGCAGTGAGTCACGACCTGCGCACCCCGCTCGCCTCGATCAAGGCCAGTGTCAGCACGGTCCGCCAGAGCGATGTCGAGCTGACCGCCGACGACGAGGCGTCCCTGCTCGCCACCATCGAGCAGTCGGCCGACCGGCTGAACGGACTGATCGGAAACCTGCTCGACATGAGCAGGCTCGCCGCCGGCTCACTCGAGCCGTTCCTGCGCCCGGCCTCGATCGACGAGGTGGCACCGCTGGCCCACGCTCCGCCAGCCAGCACGGGGCCTGACGGCCACGAGATGCCCGGCAGCGTCCAGTTGGTAGTGCCTGACGACCTGCCCCTGGTGCGGACCGACCCTGGACTGCTGGAACGGGTGCTGGCGAACCTCTTCAGCAATGCGATCGAACACTCGCCCCCGGGGCGGCCTCCGATGATGGTCGCAGGACGTGAGGGCCAGGTCGTGGTCATCGACGTGATCGACCACGGCAAGGGCGTGCCCGACGAGCACAAGCCGCTGATCTTCGAACCGTTCGAGCGGCTGGGTAACCGCAACTCCGGCACGGGCGTCGGGCTCGGACTCGCGGTCGCCCAGGGTTTTCTCCACGCGATGGGCGGCGAGATCGGGGCGCTCGACACTCCAGGTGGCGGCCTCACCATGCGGGTCACCCTCCCGATCGCCACCGCACCAGCCGGCCAGCCCCAGCCCCAGCCGCAGCCCCAGCGCCAGACCCAGCCCCAGCGCCAGACCCAGCCCCATCGATGACGCGCGTACTCGTCATCGATGATGAGGAACCGATCCTCCGGGCCCTGCGGATCAACCTGGTCGCCCACAAATACGAGGTCAGCACGGCCGGCGACGGCGCCTCGGGACTGGCCGCGATCGCCAGGGACCGGCCCGACGTGGTGATCCTGGATCTCGGCCTGCCGGACATGGACGGCACCGAGGTGATCAGCGGGGTACGAGGCTGGACGTCGATGCCGATCATCGTGCTGTCGGCCTGGGGCCAGGAGAGCCAGAAGGTCGCCGCTCTCGACGCCGGCGCCGACGACTACGTCACCAAGCCGTTCGGGATGGGGGAGTTGCTAGCGCGCCTGCGGGTCGCCGTACGCCGGGCCTCGCCCGCACCCGACGAGCCGGTGATCACCAGCGGCGACTTCACCGTGGACCTGGCGGCCAAGCGGGTTCAGCGCGACGGCGCCGACGTACGGCTCACGCCGACCGAATGGCAGCTCCTCGAAGTGCTGGTCAGGCACCGCGAGAAGCTGGTCACCCAGCGTCAGCTGCTCGCCGAGGTCTGGGGCCCCGAGTACCAGACCGAGGGCAACTACCTGCGCGTGTACATGGCGCATCTGCGCAGGAAGCTGGAGCCGGATCCGTCGCGCCCCAGGTACCTGGTGACCGAGCCGGGGATCGGCTACCGGTTCACCTCGGCCGGCTCGGGCGACACCTCACCGCCGCCGGGCCGCAGCTCGTAATCCGGATTGTAGATCGTCCGCTGCCCTCGGATCGTGGCGATCCTGCCCTTGGCCAGTATCTTGCGGCCGGGCTCGATCCCGGGGATGCTCCGGCGCCCGAGCCAGACCAGCGTCAGGCTGCCTGAGCCGTCCCACAGCTCGGCCTGCACCGACGGGCTGATCCCGCGCGGCTTGGCGGTGACGGCCCGCAGCGTTCCGGCCACCACGGCGACGTCGCGATCGACGCAGTCCGAGATCGGCGTGGCTTTCGCGTCGGTCACGTGCCCGAGCAGTTCGAGCGCCTGCAGCTTCTCCAGGCTCGGCATGCCCCGCTGCTTGTCGCGCCGGATGTGGGCGGCCGACTTCAGCTGGTAAGGCACGCTGGCCACGATCACTCCGGGCAGGAGCAGCAGCCTGGCCTTCAGCCGGAGCGCGCTCTGGTTGTGCAGGATCTGCTCCCACCAGTGGCCGAGCACGTACTCGGGGATGAAGACCGTGACGACGTCGCGCGGGCTCTGCCGCCGCAGCCGGCTGACGTAGGCGACGACGGGGCCGGTGATGTCCCGGTAGGGCGAGGCCACGATCGTCAGCGGCACCGGGATGTCGGCCCGCTCCCACTCGTCCCGCAGCCGCTGGCTATCGTCGGCATCGACCGCGACGGTGACCGCCTCGATGTAGCTCGGCTGGGTCGCCCGGGCGTACGCGATCGCGCGCAGCGTGGGCAGGTGCACCTTGGAGACCAGGACGATCGCCCGGTTGCTGGACGGCAGGGTCACCTGCTCGTCGACGGGCGGCGTCAGCTCGACCGCGACGCTGGCGTAGTGCCGCTTGATCCCGCGCATGGTCAGCCAGATGGCCGGCATCGCGACGACCACGATCCAGGCGCCGCTGACGAACTTGGTGACGAGCACGATCACCAGCACCGTCGCCGTGAATGCCGCGCCGACCGAGTTGATGACCCGGATCCGTCTCATATGCCGGCGAGCCGATGAGTCCGTGGTGATCTTCAGCAGCCGGTTCCAGTGCCTGATCATCCCGGTCTGGCTGCAGACGAACGAGACGAACACCCCGATGATGTACAGCTGGATGAGCCTGGTCGGGGAGGCGTCGAACACCACGATCAGCAAGATCGCGAACCCGGACAGCAGCAGGATGCCGTTGCTGTAGGCCAGCCGGTCGCCCCGGTTGTGCAATTGCCTGGGCAGGTACCCGTCCTTGGCCAGGATCGAGGCGAGCACGGGGAACCCGTTGAACGCGGTGTTGGCGGCCAGCACCAAGATCAGCGCGGTGACGAACTGCAGCGCGTAGAACAACGGCGAGCTGTCGCCGAACACGGCCCGGCCGACCTGCGCGATCACCGTCCGATGGGGCGCGTCGGGCAGCACGTGCACGTGGCTGACCAGGGCCAGCGCGGTGACCCCGCCGAACATGGCGACCGCGATGCCGCCGAGCAGGGCCAGCGTGGTCGCGGCATTCTTGCTCTTCGGCGGCTTGAACGCGGGCACGCCGTTGCTGATCGCCTCGACGCCGGTCAGCGCGGTGCAGCCGGAGGAGAACGCCCGCAGCAGCACCCAGACCAGCAGGAACCCGGTGTAGGTGGACTGGGACGGAATCTTCAGGTGATCGCTCTCGGCGTGCAGCGGATGACCGAACGCCAGCTTGGTGAAGCCCCAGATGATCATCAGGACGACGACGCCGATGAAGATGTAGGTCGGGACCGAGAAGGCGGTGCCGGATTCGCGTACGCCGCGCAAGTTCAAGATCGCGATCAGCGCCACGACGACGACCGCGATTATCGCGACGTACTTGTTCAGGGAGGGGAACGCGGAGGCCAGGTTGGCCACGCCCGCGGACACCGACACGGCCACGGTCAGCGTGTAGTCCACCATCAGCGCGCTCGCGACCGCGACGCCGATCTTCGGCCCCAGGTTGGTCGTCGCGACCTCGTAGTCGCCGCCGCCGGAGGGGTAGGCGTGCACGTTCTGCCGGTAGGACGCGACCACGACTAGCATCAGCAGCGCCACGGCCGCCCCGATATAGGGCGTGTAGTGCAGCAACGCCAGCCCGCCGACCGAGAGCACCAGCAGGATTTCCTCGGTGGCATAGGCCACGGAGGACAGCGCGTCGCTGGCGAACACCGGCAGCGCGATCTTCTTGGGAAGCAAGGTATGGCCGAGATGATCGCTTTGCATCGGCCGGCCGACGAGCAGTCGCTTAGTCGTTCCGAAGAGGCCTGCCACCAGCGCATGCTAACTCATCTGGGCAAGTCCGCTAGCGCCCGACTTGCCCCGACTCGGTGCCAGGCGGGTCGCGAAGCGGCCGATTGGGCGAAGCCGGAGTTAGCCGCCCGCATCGAAGCTAACCACCGTCATGCTTTCAACCTGACGGCTGTTAAAATGTGAGCGAACGCGAGCATTCCATCGATGCACCCTGCCAACGATGGACTCTGGAGGACAGTTGAGCGGCGCGGCGATCGCCCTGTTCGCTTCTGTCTTCCTCGCCTGCGCGGTGGAGGCGGTCGAAGCGACGACCATCGTGCTGGCGGCCGGCACGGCGCGGGACTGGCGTTCCGCGACCTGGGGTCTGGGCGCCGGGCTCGCCGTCCTCGCCGTTATCACCGCCGTGCTCGGGCCGGCGGTGACCAGGCTGCCGCTGTCGGCCCTGCGGCTGTTCGTCGGCGCGCTGCTGCTGGTCTTCGGCCTTCAGTGGCTGCGCAAGGCGATCTTGCGGGCTAGCGGTCACAAGGACAGCCGCGACGAGGGCGCGATCTACCGCAAGCAACTGGCGGCGGCGCAGGCGGCCCCGGCCAAGCGGCTCGGCGTGGTACCCGATGCCTATGCGTTCACGCTGTCGTTCAAGGGCGTGCTGCTGGAAGGCCTTGAGGTGGTCTTCATCGCGCTGACCTTCGGCAGCAACGCCAAGAACGTCCCGCTCGCGGCGATCGCCGCCGTGGCGGCGGTGCTGGCGGTCGGGCTGGCGGGCTTCGCAATCCGGGCGCCGCTGGCCCGGGTGCCGGAGAACACGATGAAGTTCGTGGTCGGGATCATGCTGACGGCGTTCGGCACGTTCTGGGGCGCCGAAGGAGCGGGCGCACACTGGCCCGGCTCTGACGCCGCCCTGCTGGTCGTCGCCCCGGCCATCGCCTGCTTCGCGCTCCTCCTCGTCGCGGTCCTGCGGCGGTCCGGTCCTGGAGCGGGCCCTGGGGAGCAGGCGGCCGAGCCAGCGAAGGTGGCGGCCTGATGAGCAAGCTGCGCGCCTTCGGTGCGTTCGCCTACGACTTCGTGATCGGCGATGACTGGCGGGTCGCGATCGGCGTGGCGGCCGCGCTCGCGGTCACCTACTGGCTGAGCCACGCCACCAAGGTCGCCACCTGGTGGCTGGTGCCCTTCGCCCTGGTCGTGCTGCTGCCGCTCACGCTCTGGCGCGCGGTCCGCAAGCGCTAAAAGATCTTTTTGGATGAACGCATGGCCCGGGGTCTCCGCCGGTTGCCCAGAGGCCGGTCCGGCGGCGGCGTTCCCGAGCTCTACCGGCTCTCGGCTTCCTCGGCGTAGACCCTGGCCGCGTACTCTTCTAGCGTTACCTCGCAGCCGGCCAGCGCCCGCTCAGCGCCGGCTCGCCCTGAAGCGCCGAACACATCCCGGTCGGCCACCTTAGCGAACCAGTTCTTCAACTTCACCAGGTCGACCTCGTTCTCTTCGAGCTCGGCGTAGGTGAAATGGTTCGCGACGTACTCCTTGCGCACCTGTCCCTGGAAGTCGTCGCACTTGTCGACGATCTCGGCGTACTCGTCGTCGCGGGCCGCCTGGAACGCCGCCTTGATCTCGGCTTCGCCGGCCAGCACAGAACACGACAGCAGCGTCGCCGTGCCTGACATGTCGAGAATCTCGGCTCTCAGCTTGCGCAACGCGCGTTCGGCGGCCGTGCTGGCAGGCAGCGCCGCCGCCGAATTCTGCAGGTAGATCGCTCCGAGGCTCTTCAGCCGCCGCCAGACCGTTGCCCTGAGCCTGGTGGGTTCGGATGGCACCCGGTAGACCAGCAGGAACCAGCCGTTGGCAGACACCTGGTCATTCTGGCATCTCGGGCGGACGGCCACGCCAGCTGCGCCTGGTGAACTCCGAGACCGATCTCGAGGCACCGGCCGAGGGCCGCGCGGCCGAGGAGATCGGCGGAGCCTGGATGACTCTGGACTGCGACTGGGCGTCTTCGATCCGCCGCATCAGGTCGGCGTCGGCGGCCAGTTCGGCGTCGCTCGGCGACAGCGCGATCGTCGCGGTGAGCACGAAGGTCAAGATGCTGACCCCGACGATCAGCGGCAGCAGGAAGGATTCGCCGCCGGGGCCGTTCATGCTCATCGTGGTGCCCGGAGCCGGGGCGAACATGTGCATCGCGGCCATGCCGGTGTAGTGCATGCCGCAGACGGCGACGCCCATGACCGCGGCGGCTCCGGCCGTGGACCAGAGCGTGTGCAGCGTCAGCGCGGCCCAGAGCGCGGCCGTGCAGGCGATGATCGCGATGAGGACCGAGGCGCCGAACAGGATCGGGTTGTAGGTCATCCGCATCGGCGCCTCGATGGCGGCCATGCCCGAATAGTGCATGGCGGCGACGCCGAGACCGACGACGATTCCGGCCAGCAGCAGCGACCTGAGGTTGACGTTGCCGAACCCGACGAACAGCAGGCCGAGCGAGACGAACGCGACGGCGAGCAGCATGCTGGCCAGCGTGATCAGTACGTTGAAGTGGATCGTCTGTCCGGGGATCGCGAACCCGAGGATCGCGATGAAGTGCATCACCCAGATGCCGGTGATGCCGATGGACACCGATCCGACTAGTAGCCAGCCACGCCTGGCCGACCCGATGGTCGCCCTGGCCCGTGCCGTGCAGCGCAGGCCGAGGAACGCGCCGAGGAACGACATGAGGTAAGCGAGTATGGGCGTGAGCAGGCCAAACTGAAAGTTATGAACAGTTAGCACCAGAAGATCTCCGTGAATCGCGACCGCCTGATCGCAGGCCGTTACGGAGAATACTCCAGCTAATCGGCGTTTGACACGATAACCAGGCAAGACACGCGACAGAGGCCTAAACCGGAAGCA
>DATNFM010000319.1:0-17122 GCA_035606435.1 Streptosporangiaceae bacterium
TGCGCGCTCTTTTACCGAGTTCGGGCAGAAATTTGTCTTATTTAGACCGATTCTGAGGTGCCTAACCCGGTAAGAGACGTCCGGACCCGGGAAAAGATGTCCCTAACCCGGGAAGAGTCGGCTAGCGGCAGCCGCAGGCGCCGCCGCAGCAGCCTCCGCCTCCGCCGCCGTTGGGCTGGCTTCCTGTCGCGCGACCGCCGATCGAAACCGTGGAGAGCAGGCGCACGGTGTCGTCGTGGCCGGCCGGGCAGCTGCAGGGCGCGGAAGAATCGCTCATCGGGCGGGTGAGCTCGAAGGTATCCCCGCAGGCCCGGCAGCGGTACTCATATCTGGGCACGCCACGATCCTATCTCAGCGGGCCCAGATCTGAGCCCAGCCCGGGCTACGCCGGCGCCGGGGCGGTGCTCGACTCGGCTCCGGCGGCAGGCGCGTCGGCGGGGGCGGACGCGTCGGCGGCACCGGCGGGCGGGGCGTCGTAATAGAACTGGCCGCCGCGCAGCAGCGAGGCGAACGCGCCGAGCACCGACATGCCGATCGCGACCGAGAACACGATCACCAGGCCGTGGTGGAACGGACCCGAGATCAGGTGCGGGAAGTACTCATGGCTGGTGAGCTGGGCCGCCTGGGCTCTGGGCAAGCGATGGAGGACTCCCGAAGGACGTAGCAGGCTGCCGATCGGGTTGTAGCCGAGGAAGGAGGCGAACAGCGTGCTGACCGGCGGCAGGGTGGCCAGGTGATGAGCCACGCCCGCGGGCACCCCATGCGCGCGCAGCCCGGCCGTCAGCGTCTTCGGCAGCGTGGCGGCCAGCCCGGCGATCATCAGCGAGAAGAAGACCCCGATCGACAGCGACATCCCGGAGTTCTGGAACGTGGACCGCATGCCCGAGGCCGAGCCCCGGTACCGGGCGGGCACGCTGCTCATGATCGCTGAGGTGTTCGGAGACGCGAACAGGCCAGAGCCGAGGCCGTTGCAGAAGATGATCAGCGCGAACGTCCAGTAGGAGAAGTTCACCGGCAGGGCCAGCAGTCCGCCGAAGGCGGCCGCCGAGACGAGCAGCCCGGCGGTGGCGAACGGCCTCGGGCCGAACCGGTCAGACAGCACGCCGGAGATCGGCCCGGCGATCAGGAAGCCGGCGGTCAGCGGCAGCATGTAGATGCCGGCGAGCAGCGGGGTCTCCGCGAAGTCGTAACCGCGTTCGGGCAGCCAGACTCCCTGCAGCCAGATGATCAGCATGAACTGGAGCCCGCCCCGGGCGATCGAGCCCATCAGGCTGGCGATGTTGCCGGCCGCGAACGCCCGGATCTTGAACAGCCCGAGCCGGAACATCGGCTCGGCGATCCTGGTCTCGATCAGGCAGAAGATCACCAGCAGGACGGTGCCGATCACCAGGCCGCCGATCACCCGGGGGCTGGTCCAGCCGGTCGCGTGACCGCCGTAGGGCTGAATGCCGTACGTGATCGCGACGAGCAGCAGGCCGGCTCCGACCGCGAAGATGATGTTGCCCCACCAGTCGATCCTGGACCGGTTGCGGGTCCCGATCTCGCGCAGCGACCGGTAGGACCAGATCGTTCCGAAGATGCCGATCGGCACGTTCACCCAGAAGACCGAGCGCCAGTCCCAGGCGGCCAGGACGCCGCCGAGCATCAGGCCGATGAACTGGCCGGAGATCGCCGAGATCTGGTTGATGCCGAGCGCCATTCCGCGCTGGCGGGCCGGGAACGCGTCGGTCAGGATCGCGGCCGAGTTCGCCATCAGCATCGCGCCGCCGAAGGCCTGCACGATCCGCCACAAGATCAGCCAGAGGGCTCCGCCCGGACCGTGCAGCGGGTCAAGGGACAGCGCGACCGAGGCGAGCGTGAAGACCACGAAGCCGAGGTTGTAGATCCGCACCCGGCCGAACATGTCGCCGAGCCGGCCAAGCGTGACCACCAGGACGGCGGTGACCAGCAGGTAGCCGATGATCATCCACAGCAGGTAGGTGATGTTGCCCGGTGCCGTCGGATTGAGATGAATGCCGCGGAAGATGGCCGGCATCGAGATGATCACAATGGATGCGTCGATCGTCGCCATCGTGATTCCGAGCGTGGTGTTGGACAGCGCTACCCACTTGTAGCGGTCGTTGCCGGATCTGGCGCCGGACCCCGTGCGCTCGCCGGCCGCGGTCCCGGCTGATTTGCCTGCTTCTGCTGTCTCCGTCCCGGTTCGCTGCACTGATTAAACTTAGCACGGCTAATTATCTATGAGGCCGGTCGGAGCCGGACGGCGTCAGGGCAGCTGCGGCTCGATCTTCGCGACTGTGGCGCAGTCGTCGGCGAAGGTGATCGTCACGATCACCCGGTCGCCGGACAAGACGATCGGCAGCCAGTACTTGGCGTCGTCCCACATTCCCTCGAATGGCAGTTCGGCGGTGTCGAACCAGCGGGGATTGAGCTCGTCGGACTCCGAGGGAGTACCGGAGAACTCCGTGGTAAGGAAGACGTCGGCGGTCTGGTCCCACGACGGCCGGGCCGGGAAGACGAACGTGAGCGTCGCCATGTGACTGAGCGAATCGGCGGACACCACCAGGTGGGTCTCCTCGAGGACTTCGCGCACGGCTGCCGCCGCCGGCTTCTCGCCCTCCTCGATGTGCCCGCCGATGCCAACCCAGCGTCCGGCACCGAAGCCGGTCTTCTTGTAGCCGAGCAGAAGCTCGGCGTGAGTGCCTGGGCTGGGGGCTGTACGGGTGATCAGGCACAAGCAGGTCCGGATCATCACCGACTCAGGGTACGCGGTCGGTCTAAATGGCTCCTCGCACCATGCCGATCAGCCGGTCAAGTACTTTGTCCTGGCCCGCGCTCAGCCCGTCGTGCTCGTACTCGCTGGTAACCCAGCTGCGCAGGCCCCGGATCCGGCCGGCCGTCTGGACCGAGTACTGCTGCGGCACGTACATGTCGTTGTAGTAGATCGCGGCGGCGACGGGGACCTCGTTCCTGGCGAGTTGCTCCGGGTCGTACAGCGGCGGCCAGTCGGCGTGGTCGGCGAGGATGTCAGCGACCTCGGCCAGCGGCTTCAGCACCGGGTCCGTCTCGAACATCCACGGGTAGATCATCTCGCCGGTGAACAGCACCGGATCGCCGCCGGGAGCCGGCGGCACGTCGAACGCGGGGAACTCGGCTCGCACCCGCTGCGCCGCCCACTTCGTCGCCGGTCCCTGCCCGTAGCACGCCTCGTGCAGCGCGCCGAACAGCGGCCCGGCCGCGAACGTCAGCAGCCCGAGCGCGCGGTAGGCGAAGTCGTCGCCGATCTGGTCGCCGTCGAACGCGTCCGCGAGCAGGAAGTGCAGCTGGTTGCTGCCGGCGCTCATGCCCAGCTGAACGCCAAGGGCCTGGAAGGCCTGCACGGTCAGCGGTGCGCCGGTCGGAAGCCGCACGTCGCGGCTGGCCAGGTAGGCGGCGATGCGCTGCGCGACCTCGACGTCGCCCGGGTAGCGCCGGTAGTGGTCCTCGTTCTTGGCGGTCACGATCGGATAGGTGGCCCGGTACACATCCTCGGCGCGATTGTCCAGGCCCGGCAGGCCGCCGGTGATGAACGCCTCGGCCAGCCCGTGCGGAGCCTTCGACAGGTAGGTGACCGCGCAGAAGCCGCCGAAGCTCTGGCCGAGCACGCTCCACGGCTTGCCGCCGGCCAGCCGATGCCTGATCAGCTCGGCGTCGGCCACGATCGAATCGGCCCGGAAGTGCGTCAGGTACTGCGCCTGGTCCTTGGCCGAGCCTCGGCTGGCCAGCGAGAGCCTGGTCGCCGGGCTCGAGCGGCCGGTGCCGCGCTGGTCGAGCAGCAGTATCCGGTAGTCCCGCAGGGCCCGGTCCAGCCAGCCCATCTTGGCGCTGGCCGGGCGCGGGCTCGGCCGGCCAGGACCGCCCTGCAGGTACACCAGCCACGGCAGGTCGTCGCGGTCACTGTGCTCGACGGCCACCATTTCCCTGGCGAACACCGTGATCTGCTCGCCGTCCGGCGCGGCATGATCGAGCGGCACCGTGAACGTGTGGTCAGTGAAAACGGCTCCCGGCATCCGGACCGACTCAGGCGGTAGTGAAGGCGGCATAACCGACACGCTACCTATAAGCCCTGCCGGCCAGTCACCCGGCCGGGAGCCTTGGCGACGAGGTCAGCGCCAGGAATGGCCGTTCCAGTGCTCGATCAGGGTCTTGACCTGACCCGAAGCAGGGTCGGTGTTGCCGACGGCCCAGCCGTACCCGGCGGTCGCGAAGCCCAGCCCGTTGAGCTGCGCGAGCTTGGCGGGGCTGGAGACGCCGACGAAGGCGTTCCGCTTCCAGCGCAGGATCGTCGGGTGCAGGTTGCCGCCGTTGTCGCGGTATCCGGCGGACCACGCGGTGCCGCCCGGGGCGAAGGCGACGGCGCTCAGGTTGGCCGAGTTCGGGGCCGGCGCCTTGACCCAGGCGTGCCCGGTCCACTCGATGGCGACCACGCCGAGTTTGGCGGTGCCGGTCTTGTAGCCAACCGCGAAGGCGATCCCGTGCGGTCCGGCCGCGATCCCGTTCAGCCAGTTGAACGTGCCCTGCTCAGGGAACCGGCTGACGAAGTTCCAGGACGCGCCGGTGAGGCGCGCCAGCACGCCGGTGATCATGCCGGTGAACAGCCCGGTAGCGAACGTCGAGGTCGGGGTGGCGGCAACGCCGGTGAGCAGGACGCCGCTGTGGGCACCGAACTTGGGATCGGAGCGGGACCACTTGGACCCGGTCAGCTTGAAGATCAGCGGCATGGTCTGCGGAACCGTCGGGCCGGTCGTGAGCGAACCGACCGCCCAGCCGCCGCTCGCGTTCGCCGTCACGGCCGACAGGCTGCCGCCGGCGACCGGCTTGGGACTGTTCACCGCGCTCCACGTCTTGCCGTTCCAGTGCAGGATCAGCGTGTGCGGGTGCAGGAAGCTGCCGGTGCTGCCGACGGCCCAGGCGTCATTCGCGCTGACGACCGTGATCGCCGACAGCGCGCCCGCGCTGGTGAGCACCTTGGGGCTGGTGAGCCGATTCCACCGGCTGCCGTTCCAGTGCAGCATCAGGACCTTTGACGAGACGGCTTTACCGGCGTAGCCGACCGCCCAGGCGCTGCGGGTCGACGCGGCCGCGACGCCGGCCAGTGAGCCGGCGGCGCTGTATCCAGTGGCGGCTGGGATCGCCGCCGGCCGGCCGGCCGCCGCCGAGGCCGGTCCGGCGGCCACGACCGCCGGGATCACTGAAATGCCAGCTGCCGCGACCGCGAGCACGGCACGCGAAACTATGCGCAAATGACTGCCCTCCGACTTAGCGCTCGCCACGGCGAGCCGCGCCACTCCCAGTCCCCGGAAGAAGATAACCCGCCGCCGATCCTCAGACCACAGCGGCCTTCAGCAGCGCCGGCATAAGCTTGCGCGCATGAATAACGAGAAGCCAGAGGTCGAATTTCCTGGCGGCGAACCATCGGGCATGCTCGAGATCACCGACATCTGGGAAGGCAACGGCCCGGAGGCGGCCCGCGGCGACACGGTCAAGGTGCACTACGTCGGGGTGGCGCACTCCACCGGGGAACAGTTCGACGCCAGCTGGGACCGCGGCGATCCACTGGAGTTCCGGCTGGGTGCCGGCCAGGTCATCGCCGGCTGGGATCAGGGCGTGAAGGGCATGAAGGTCGGCGGCCGCCGCCAGCTGATCATCCCGCCGCACCTGGCCTACGGCGACCGCGGCGCCGCCGGTGTCATCGCGCCCGGCGAGACGCTCATCTTCGTCTGCGACCTGGTCTCGGTCTGACCTAGCCGGTGGAACGCGAGGCTGGTCCGGCCGAGGCGATGTTCGGCGCCGACCGGGCGTCGCTTGGGCTCGGGATGGAGTTGCTCGGGACGGGCGACGGGTCGGCCGTGGTGCGGATGGCTGTTCGGCCGGACATGGTCAACGGGCACGGGATCGCCCACGGGGGCTATGTGTTCCTTCTGGCCGATACCGCGTTCGCGTGCGCCAGCAACAGCCGGGGACCGGTGAACGTCGCGGCCGGGGCCGACATCACGTTCATCGCGCCAGTCCGGGAAGGGGAGGAGCTTGTCGCCAGCGCGGCCGAGCGGGTCAGCTACGGGCGCAGCGGGATCTACGACGTCACGGTCCGGCGGGGTGATGAGGTGGTGGCCGAGTTCCGCGGCAGGTCGCGGGAGGTGGGGCAGCTGGGGTAGCGGGAGTCAGGGCTCCTGACCGGCCCCGTCGGTGGACTGACCTCTGGAAGCTGCGTCATAAGCCCGGTGCGATGCGTTATGCATAGATCCTTGCTGTATAGATCTTGATGGGCATCGGACCGGGCGGCGACTGGCATGCGGGGGCGACGATGACGGGTGAGCGGGTTCCTGGCTGGTTGCGGAGCGCGGTCGCGTACGAGATTTACCCGCAGTCGTTCGCTGACTCTGACTGCGATGGCATCGGGGACCTGCGCGGCCTGATAGGACGGCTCGACTACCTGGCCTGGCTCGGCGTCGACATGCTGTGGCTCAACCCGTGCTTCGCCTCGCCGATGGGCGACGCCGGGTATGACGTGAGCGATTACCTGTCTATCGCGCCTCGGTACGGGACGAACGAGGACCTCGCCGAGCTGACGCAGGCCGCGGGGCGGCGGGGGATCAGGGTCCTGCTTGACCTGGTCGCCGGCCACACCTCCGATCAGCATCCGTGGTTCAGGGCGGCCTGCGAGGACCGGGCCGACGGGCGGTACATCTTCGCCGAGCCCGGGCAGGTGACCGGGTTCAGGCGGTCGATCCGCCCCGGGCATTCGGGCGGCGAGGAAATCAGCGACACCGCGCCGTGGCCAGGGGAGCAGGAGGCGGACCCTAGCGGGGCCGGTTACGGGGCGCCCGGGCCGCATTGGGTCGCCTCGCCTGGAAGCCGGCCTGGCTGGTACCTGCCGAACTTCTACCCGTTCCAGCCCGCCCTGAATTTCGGGTACGCCCGGACGCACGACGGCGAGCCGTGGCGGCAGCCGGTCAACGCGCCCGGGCCGCGGGCCAACCGGGCGGCACTGCGGGAAATCATGGCGTTCTGGCTGGAGCTGGGCGTAGCCGGGTTCCGGGTGGACCTGGCCAACACGCTGGTCAAAGACGATCCCGGCTGGCGGGAGACCGCCGCGTTGTGGCGCGAGCTGCGGGGATGGCTGAACGGCGCGTACCCGGACGCGGCGCTGATGTCGGAGTGGAACAGCCCGCCGGTGTCGGTGCCGGCCGGATTCCACGCCGACTTCTATCTCGCGGTCGCGCCCGAGCACCGGTCGCTGTTCGACAACGGGCAGGGGATGGCGCTGACCGGTTCGGCGCCGGCGGAGCCGTGTTTCTTCGGTGCGTCCGGGGGCGGGTCATTTGAGAAGTTCCTGGCCGCCTGGCGGGCCGATGCCGCAGGGATCGGCGATTCCGGGCTGATCGCGTTGTTCTCCTCCGATCATGACTTCTCGCGTCCGGCCTGCGGGGACCGGACGGGGGAGCAGCTCGGGGCGGTGTTCGCGTTCCTGCTGACCTGG
Organism: Streptosporangiaceae bacterium; assembly: GCA_035606435.1. GTDB lineage: Bacteria > Actinomycetota > Actinomycetes > Streptosporangiales > Streptosporangiaceae > Chersky-822. The sequence continues at coordinate 7,520 of DATNFM010000319.1, forward strand.
CCGACCTTGCCGGGCATCCACTGCGGCGACGAGATCGGGATGCGGTACCTGCCCGGCCTGCCCGATGTGGAGGGCAGCCAGATCTGGCCGGGCTGGAACCGGGCCGGGTCACGGACGCCGATGCAGTGGGACGACGGGCCCAACGCCGGCTTCTCGGCCGGGCCAGCCGAGTCGCTCTACCTGCCGGTCGACCCCGATCCCGGCCGGCCGACAGTCTTCGCGCAGACCGCCCAGCCGGATTCGCTGCTGCATCAGGTCCGGCGGCTGATCCTGCTGCGAAAGCAGGAGCCCGCGCTGGCGACCGGGGGGACGGTGCGGGTGCTGCACGCCGGGTATCCGCTGGTGTACGAGCGGGGCGGCACGCACCTGGTGGTCATCAATCCGCGCCGGGAGCGAGCCGCGTTCGCGCTGCCGTTTGTGCCCGGGGGGCTGGGGGAGCTGACCGGACGCGGCGTGTCGATTAACGGGGGAGAGGTCGTGGCGGAAGGGTTCGGATACGGGATCTTTAGCATGTGAGATCCGGGTGCACCCGACAGGAAGGGACAGGGGTCATGGGGAAGCTTCGAGGTGCCTGCGGCAGGCTGGCGTTAGTTCGCACCGGGGTCGCGCTGCTGGTCGGGGCCGGGTCGGCGGGGCCGGCAGTGGCCGCTGGGGTGGCTGGGGTGGCTGGGTTGGCTGGGGTCAAGCGTTATCAGGTGACGGCGACCGTGCCCGCCGGGACGATGCCGACCGGCGTCGCGGTCAACTCGCGCAGCGGCAAGGTGTATGTCACCAATAACGGCTCCGGTTCGGTGACCGTCATCAAGGGCTCGACCAGCTCGGTGGTGGCGACCGTCACGGTCGGGCCGCACCCGGTGTCCGACGCGGCCGATCCGGACAACAACCGGATCTACGTGGGCGATGACCTCGGGGTGTCGGTAATCAACGGCCGCACCGACACGCTGGACACGACGTTCAGCGTCGGTCAGGGGAACAGCGGGATCGGGGTCGATCCGGCGACGCATACGCTCTACGTAGCCAAGACCAGCCGGGGACAGGTGCTGGCCATCAACACCCGGACCGGGATGGTGACGGCGAACATCGAGGTCGGCCGATTTCCCGGCGGCGTGGCGGTGAACCCCGTCACCGGCACGGTCTACGTCGCGAACACCATCGGCGACACCATCTCGGTGATTGACGGGAAGACGAACACGGTGACCACCACGATCCCGGTGACAGGCACGCCTGACCTGCTGACGGTCAACGCGGGCACCGACACCGTCTACTCGCCGGAGTTCAACGGCGACACGATCACGCTGATCGACGGCCAGACCAACCTGGTCACGGGCACGATCCACGTCACCGGACTGGTCGCGGCGGCCGCGATCGCGCGCACCAACACGGTGTTCGTGACCAGGCAGCACGAGATCTCGGTGATCGACGGCGCGACCAACGTCAAGGCGCAGACCGTGCGGGTCGGGCGGCTGCCATTCGGGCTGGCACCCAACACGAGCACCGGGCGGCTGTATGTTGCCAACCAGAACGGAGGGAACGTGTCAGTCCTCTCGCCGGTCAAGGGCAGCTCAAAGGCATGAGGCGGGCTTGGCCTGGGCATGAGCAGCGAATGAGCCGGTACCAGGATCGGGTGTTGCCGTACATGATCGACCTGGCCATGCGGGCGAAGGAGTTCAGGCCGGTGCGGGCCAGGGTCGCCGGCGGGCTGGAGGGCCGGGTGCTGGAGATCGGATTCGGCTCCGGGCACAACGTCCCGCATTACCCGCCCGAGGTGACTCAGGTGCTGGCGGTGGACCCGGCCACGGTCGGTCGCAAGATAGCGGCTGGCCGGCTGCAGGACAGCCCGGTCCCGGTGGAGTTCGCCGGCCTGGACGCCGGGAGCCTGCCCGCGCAGGACGGCAGCATGGACCACGTGCTCAGCACCTGGACGCTGTGCACGGTGCCCGATCCCGGGCAGGCGCTCGCCGAGATCGTGCGGGTGCTGCGGCCGGGCGGGTCGCTGCACTTCGCCGAGCACGGTCTGTCACCCGAGGCGAACGTGGCCGGGTGGCAGCAGCGGCTGAACCCGGTGCAGCGGCGCGTCTTCGGCGGCTGCCACCTGGACCGGCCGATCGACCGCCTGATCCGGTCCTCGGGCCTGGAAGTGACCAAACTCGACAACTACTACCTGCGCGGGCCGAAGGTCGTCGGCTACATGTTCGAAGGGGTCGCCGCCAAGGCGTAGATGGGGTCAGGCGCTGGCGGCAGTTGGCTTGCAGATGCAGGTCGGCGTCGCTGCCGTCCAGGATGTAGCGCCGCACGCGGTCCGCGATCGCGTCAGCCACCGCAAGCTCCTTTGAAGGCCGGATGTCGGGGGCAGCCCAGGGGGTGGCGGCTGGCCGGACTGGCCGGCAAGGCAGGGCGGGAACGATGCTAACTAATTATGCGGGCTTGTCGCGGCCGGCAGGTGATTGGATTAGCCAGATAAGGCGGTCACTTGCCGATGGCTATTGGCTGTGCTCCCGCAGCAGATTCGGCAGTTCGGCCGGATAGAGGCACTCATCGGTCGATTCAAGCTCGGCCAGCGTCCACCAGCGGTGGCCGAGCACGACCGTCGCTTCCTCATCGTCGAGATCGTCGGTATTCACCTCAGCGGCGGCGGTCCGGTCAGGGCTGAGCCGGAGCAGGAAGAAGTCCTGTTCCTGGCGGAACCACCGGTCCTCAAAGCCGAATTCGGCGACGTCCTGCCAGATCGGTTCCCCGAGTTCGCTGGCCGAGGCCGCGATGCCGGTTTCCTCACCCAGTTCCCTGGCGGCCGCCTGCGCCAGGCTCTCGCCCGGCCTGGCGCCGCCGCCGACCGTGAACCAGTACGGTGGCTCACTGTCGGCGGGGTTGACGCCTCGCAGCAGCAGCAGCCGGCCGGTGGCGTCGATGACGAGCACCCGTCCGGCCTGCCGGTGAACGATATCGGTCACCGATGCCAGCCGGCTGCGGCTGCCCACGGCTCGGCGGCCGCGATCACGACATCGACGACCCAGTCCTTGGTGTCGGTGTAGGCACCGACCGCGTCGTCGTCCAGTCCGGCCCGGACCGCCGTGTTGACGAGTCCGGCCAGCGACTGCTTGAAGCCCGCATAGGCCGGAATGGCATCCGGATGGGCCAGGAACCAGTCCCTGAACAGCAGCGCCAGCCGCTCATTCGCCGAGCCGACGGCCCGGACGTGCAGGTTCACCGGGCCGTCCGGATGACCGGACGACCTGGACCACAGGCGCTTGACCCACAAGTCCTGGCTGTCTGGCCGCCCGGCCGGCACGTGGTCGCGACGGTACGGCGTCAGGGCGAACCCCAGCTCGCGCAGCGGCGGGTCGAACGCCGCTTCGACCGCCTCCAGATCAGGGGTGCTGACCTGCAGGTCAATGAGATCCTTGGCGGCCATGCCGGGAATCGAGGTACTCCCGATGTGCTCGATCCGCGTGGCCAGCGGGCCGAGCCGGGAGCCGAGCGCGTCGATCAGGGCCGCCGCCCGGGCAGCCCAGCCGGGGTCGTGATCCGCGACAACCAGCCGGTCGCCGGCTCCGCTGCCATCGTTCGCCTCGCCCTCCGCCATCTCCTCCATGCCGAGAAACCTATCCAGCCCGGCCTCCAGCCGGCGCGCCGGACCGGCCCCCGGCGGGCTCCCCGCTCGGCGCGGGACACCGCTCGATCCCCGCCATCGCCCTGGCCTGCTCGGCCCGCAGCGTGATCGCCCTCGCGATCCGCAGCGCGCTCTCGAAGTTCGGCCGGGCCCGCTCGGGCTGGCCGGTGGCGAGCAGCAGCTCGCCGGTCGTGTTGAGAGCGGTGGCCTCTCCGCTCCTGATGCCGAGTTCCCGGTACAGCTCAAGGGCCTTGGCCAGGCTCGCCGAGGCGGCCGGGTAGTCCCCGGTCGCCAGTTGCAGCGCGCCGAGCTCGCTGAGCGCGTCGGCTTCTCCCGGCCGGTGGCCGGTGTCGAGGCGGAGCTGAAGGGACAGCCGGCTGTTCGCGGCGGCCGACGCATGATCGCCGACGGCCCGCGCCGTCGCGGCGAGCCCGGTGAGCGAGGTCGCCTGGCCGATCCGGTTGCCAAGCTCGTTGTTCAGGCTCAGTGCCCGCTCGTAGCTGGAGATCGCGGCCCGGTAGTCGCCGGTGGCTGCCTGCACGTTCCCGAGCCCGTTGAGGGCGGTGGCTTCGCCGTACCGGTAGGACAGGCTGCGGTACAGCTCGAGGGCCTGCATCTGGCTGGCGGCGGCCCGCTCGTTGTCTCCGGTGGCCTGGTACACGATGCCCAGGCCGTACAGCGCGGTGGCCTGCCCGATCAGGTTGCCCAGCTGGCGGTGCAGCCGAAGCGCCTTCTCGTGGTTGGCCGCGGCGCGCGGGTAGTCACCGGTGCTGCGCTGCATCTGGGCGAGCCGGTTCAGCGCGCTGGCCTCGCCGGCCCTGATGCCGAGCTCGGTATAGAGCCGCAGGGCCCGCTCGTGGCTGACCGTCGCTTCCCGGTAGTCCCCATTGGCGCGCTGGACCAGGCCGAGCTCATTGAGCGCGCTGGCCTCGCCGGCCCGGATGCCCAGTTCGATGTACAGCGCCAGGGCCTCGGTGTGATTGGCGATCGCGGCCGGGTGGTCGTTGATCATCAGCTGCACGATGCCGAGCTCGTTGAGGGCGCTGGCCTCGCCGAGCCGGTCGCCGAGATCGCGGTACAGCTCGAGCGCCCTAGTCAGGCTCGCAGCTGCCTGCGGGTAGTCGCCGATCAGCTGCTGGATCTCGCCGAGGTCGGTCAGCGCGCCGGCCTCGGCCACCCGGTCGGTGGCTTCCCGAGCCGCCCCGATCACGACCTGGTACAGCGACTGAGCCTGGTCCCAGTGGCCGTCAATCCGCAGGTAGGAATGCATCGCGGTGACGATCAGGGACGCGTCGCCGCGTCGGTCTCCGAGCAGCGCATAGCTGGCGGCGGCCTGCAGGTTCTGGCGCTCGGCGGCGATCCACTCGCTCGCCCGGTCTGGCGTGGACAGATCGGGGGCCAGCACCGGGCCGGTCACGGCGGCCGTCCTGGTGCTGCCCGGGCTCTTCTTCTGCGGGAGCCTGCGGCTGGCCGCGAGCGCGGCGTGCAGGTAGTAGTCGAGCAGCCGGCCGAGCGCGAGATCTGACTGGGCGGCCGGGTCATCGGCGACCAGGGTCCGGGCGTGCTCCAGGATCAGGTCGTGCATCCGGAACCGGCCGTGCCCGGGCTCGGTGAGCAGGTGCTGGTCGTACAGCGCTTCCAGCCGCCGCTGCGCCAGCGGGAGGTCGACGCCGTTCAGCGCCGCCGCCGCGTAGCCGTCGATGTCGTTGCCCGGGTGCAGGCCCAGCCGGCGGAACATCTGCTGCTGACCCGGGGTCAGGTCGTCGTAGGACAGGCCGAAGGCCGCCGCCACCGACAGGTTCTCCGCGCGCATGAACGCCAGCCGGTCCCTGGCCGCCGCCAGGTCGGCGGCCAGCCGGCCGCAGGTCCAGGCCGGATGATGACGCAGCTGGCCGGCCAGCATCCCGATGGCCAGCGGCAGGTACCCGCACAGCCGGGTGATCTCGCCGACGGCCGGATCACCCGGGTCCAGGCCGGGACGCCCGGCCAGCCGGATCAGCAGCTCGGCCGCCTCCAGGGCGGGCAGCGTGTCCAGGTTGATCGTGTGGGTGTCTTCCAGCGCGGTCAGGTGACGGCGGCTGGTCAGCAGCACCAGGCTCCCGGCCGTGCCGGGCAGCAGCGGCCGGACCTGCTCGTGCCCGGCCGCGTCGTCGAGCACCAGCAGCAGCCGCGTCCCGGCCAGGTAATCGCGCCACAGCCGGCTCCTGGCCTCCAGGCCGGGCGGGATCTGGCTAGCGGGCACCCCGGCCGTCAGCAGCAGGCTGGCCAGCGCCTCGGCCGGCTCGACCGGCTTCTGGCCGGGCGTGTGGCCGTGCAGCGGCAGGTAGATCTGCCCGTCGGGGAACTGCGATGCCAGCAGGTGCGCGGCATGCACGGCGAACGCCGTCTTGCCGATCCCGGCCATCCCGCCGATCGCGCAGATGCCGACGACTCCGCCGGCGTGCCCGTTCGCGATCGCGTCGGCGAGCTGGCGCAGCTCAGCCCGGCGGCCGGTGAAGTTGGCCACGTCGCGGGGGAGCGTCCTGGTCGCCGCGGCCACGCTGTCGGCCGGCGCCGGGACCTCGCCGCGATGCTGGCCGGCTACCAGCTCGCCCCTGGCCGCCGCCTCGAACTCCGCGCGAGCCGGACCGGTAAGGCCCAGCGCGCCGGCCAGCAGCCGGGCGGTCTCCCGGCGAGCCCTCAAGTTGACGCCCCGCTCAAGATCACTGACCGACCGCGTGCTCAGACGCGCGGCTGCCGCCAGCCCTTCTTGCGTCAGCCCCGCCTCAGTGCGCAGCCGCCTCAGCAGATCGGCGAACGGGACGGAGGCTTCGTCAGCCACGTCATCCCCGCCCATCGCGCTTAAATCCCTTCTGAGGAAAATTGTAATCGCGGTATCGAATATGGGCACCGTCCGCAAAACGCGTTTCGGCCGGACGGAATTGTTTAACCGGGACTTGAGCAGGGGAGCGGTAGCACGCTATGACGAGATCAGTGCTGGTCACAGGCGGCAGCAACGGGATCGGCCGCTGCATCGCGGGCAGGTTCGCGGCGGCGGGGGAGCGGGTCGTCATCACCGGCCGCGATGCGGAACGACTCAAGCAAGCAGCCGCTGACCTGGACGTGCGCGGCATCGCCGGCGACGGCACCGACCCGGCTCAGGTCGCGGCCCTGGCGAGCGAACTGGGCCCGGTCGTGGACGTAGTGGTGAACAACGCCGGCGGCAACACCGACTTCATCCCGGCCGGCGCTCAGCCAGCCGGCGGCGGCGGACCGTCGCTGGAAGAGGACCTGGTGGCGCTGGCCGCCTCCTGGCAGGCGAACCTCGACGCCAACCTGCTCACCGCCGTGCTCACCACCGAGGCCGTAGCCGGGCTGATCCCCGACGGCGGCTCGGTCATCAGCATCGGGTCGATCGGAGCCGAGCGCGGTGCCGGGTCCTACGGCGCGGCCAAGGCCGCCCTGGCGGCGTGGAACCTCACCGTCTCCTCCGAGCTTGGCCCGCGCGGCGTCACCGCGAACGTCGTTTCGGCCGGATACATCGAGGGCACGGACTTCTTCGCCGGCCGGCTCACCGATGCCCGCCGGGACACGCTCATCGCCGCCACCCACGACAAGAGGCCGGGCCGGGCCGAAGACGTCGCCGAGACCGTGTTCTTCCTCGCCTCGCCCGGAGCCCGGCACATCACCGGCCAGACAATCCACGTGAACGGCGGCGCCTACCTCACGCGCTGAACGCGCTGATCTTGACCCGGAAACTGCATTTTTGGCATAACGCATTGCGCGGGCCGAGTGCGGTACCCAGATCGGCTGCCGTCCGGCGTACTCACGTCGCCGCATCGGCCCGGATCATGCGGACCAGCGCCCGCAGCCCGGCCTGCAGTTCCTGGTGATCGCTGAGCCCGTCGAGCGTGGTCTCGACCTGCCGCGTGATCCGGTCGACCTTCCGGCCAAGCTCATCGGCACGCTCCCGCGCCGCCTGCCGGTCCGTGGCCTGGGCGTCTTCCAGCCTCGCCAGGTCCGAGACCAGCCGCTGCTGGGCGTGGGTGAGGTCGCCGGTCAGCCGGGCGGCCAGCTGCGTGGTGGCCTGGGGGAGTTCCTCCTCAAGCCGCTTGACGGTCGCGGTCAGGTCGTCCACGCTCGACCGCAGCGTCACCACGTCGTCGCGCGGATACGACGTCTCCCGCGTCAGCTCGCCGATCCGATTGCGCAGGTGGGAGAAGTACGCGACGGCCGGCCTGATCGCCGCCGACAACAGGTAGAACCCCATGAAGTAGTACCCGGCCGTCTCTTTCGCCAGGTACCCGATCAGCCCCGCGCCGAGCGCGGTCACCACGTGCCCGCCGAGCGCGAACCCCAGCATCCGCCGCTGGATGCGCCTGGCCTCGGCCTCATCACCCGGCTCGACGTGGATGTCGCGCCGGCGCGAGGCCTCGATGCCGGCCAGCACCTGCCGCGCACCGAAGTACAGGTTCCACGGCACCGACACCAGCACGATCAGCCAGCCCAGCGCGCCCGCGCCGGCCACGACCGACAGCAACTGGCTCAGGTCAACTCCGGCCACGTGAGCGAGCCAGGCGATCAGCAGCGCCACGGTCGTCCCGACGGCCAGCGCCGTCCACCACTTCACCACGACAGAACCATGCGATTCACTCATGATCAGACCATATGGGACAATGGCCCCCGCCAAATCCGTGCGGCTACTCAACCAGCCTGAGTATTACTGCTCAGTAACCTGTCCGGTTCGCGGGGGGAGGGCCTGGATCTTCCTTACTTTACATAATGTACATTATCGGCGCTTAGGATGGCTGCTGGTCCGCCGGCAGGGCCGTCGGTAGGGTGAGAGACGTGGCGGCTCCCGAGATCAATTTGATCGACGCTGACCTTTATCAGCGGAACGGGCCGCCGCATGATCAGTTCAGCTGGCTGCGCCAGAACGCGCCGGTGTACTGGCATGCCAACGGCGGCCGGGACGACTGGCCCGGGTTCTGGGCCGTGACCGGGCACGAGGACATTGCCTATGTCTCCCGGCACCCTGAGCTGTTCTCGTCGGCCCGGCGGCTCGTGATGTTCACCGAGGTGCCGGAGCAGGCCATCGTGACGCAGCGGCTGATGATGCTGAATATGGATCCGCCGCAGCACACCAGGCAGCGGGCGTTCGTCAACCGGGGGTTCACGCCCAGGATGATCAGCCGGCTCGCAGATCACATCGTTGTAATTTGCCAGGCCTTGCTGGACGAGGTGCAGCCGGACGGGCGGTCCGGCACCGCGGACTTCGTGACCGGCATCGCGGCGCCGCTCCCCCTGCAGGTGATCTGCGAGCTGGTAGGCGCGCCGGCTGCGGACCGGGACCGGATCTACGAGCTGTCGAACCACCTCGTCGGTGCCGATGACCCCGAGTTCCAGGGCCCGGCCGGCGAGCGGCTGCAGCACGCGGCCGCCCTGGAGATCTACGGGTACGCCCACGAGCTGGCCGAGCGGCGCCGGGCTCAGCCGGCCGACGACATCGTCACCCAGCTGCTGCAGGCGGACGAGAACGGCGAGGAACTGACGAGCCACGAGTTCGACGTGTTCTTCCTGATGCTGACCGTGGCCGGGAACGAGACCACGCGGCACGCCGCGTCCGGCGGGATGCTGGCGTTCTTCACCCACCCTGACCAGTGGCAGCGGCTGGTCCGCGACCCCTCGTTGATCCCGTCGGCGGCCGAGGAGATGGTGCGCTGGGCCAGCCCGGTCAACCTGTTCCGGCGGACGGCGACCCGGAACCTTGAGCTGGGCGGGCAGCGGATCGCCGAGGGCGACAAGGTCGTCGTGTTCTACGCCTCGGCGAACCGGGACGAGAAGGTATTCGACCGGTCCGGTGAGTTCGACATCGGCCGCGACCCTAACCCGCACATCGGTTTCGGCGGCGGCGGGCCGCACTTCTGCCTGGGCCGGCACCTGGCCGCGCTGGAGTTGCGGGTGCTGCTGCGGGCACTGGTCGAGCGCATGCCGGGACTCGAGCTCGACGGCGAGCC